>JAJZQV010000033.1 GCA_021803025.1 Actinomycetes bacterium
GCGGGGCCGGATCGTCGCCACGACGTCGTCGAGGGTCGGCGCGCAGAGGATCCAGACCGTACGGGGGGCAGGCTCCTCGATCGCCTTGAGCAGCGCGTCGGCGCCCCGCTCGGTGATGCGGTCGGCGTCCTCGATGACGATCACCTGGCGGTGGCCGAGCGTGGGGCTCATCGAGGCGCGCCGTACGAGGGTGCGCACCTCGTCGACCCCGATGCTCAGCTGCTCGGTACGGACGATCGTCACGTCCGGATGTGCCCCGGACAAGGCTGTACGGCAGGCGGAGCACACGCCGCAGCCTCCGTGGTCGCACTCGAGTGCCGCGCCGAACGCACGTGCGGCGTTGGACCTGCCGGAGCCTGGCGGGCCCGTGATGAGCCACGCGTGGCTCATGGCGTGCCCCTGGCCGTCGGCCGCGCGGGTCAGCACGGCCACCGCCGCCTCCTGGCCCACGAGCTCGTCCCACACCGTCACGTGCCTAGCCTGCCGTATGGGACCGACACGTACGCACCGGGCCGCACCCGCGAGGGCGAGAAGAGATCCGCGTTCTCGTACCCGAAACGGGGTGGGCTGGCCCTCTCGGCGCCCTCGAGGCCAGTTGCGGTACGAAAACGCGGATGTCGCACCTCTCAGCGGAGCGTCATCGACACGTGCACGGTGATCGGCGAGCCCGGCGTCACGCCCTCCGCCGCACGGACCTTGTCCTCCATCAGAGGCGGTAGCGCTCGAGGAGCTGGGCGATGACCGCTTCCGTCTCGGCCTGCTCGGCTCCGGGCTCCGTGTGCTCCGTGTAGTAGGCGGCGATCTCGCGGGCACCGACGGAGAACGGCGTGGTGCACACGAAGTCGGGGACGAGGCGCTTGATGAGGCTGTTGTCGAAGATCGTGCAGTTCGCCTTGTCCCCGATGAGCCCGTCGCCCCAGTCCTTGTCGAGCGCCGCGATCGCGTCCGAGGGCACGTGGACGATGCGCGCCTCGACACCCGCGGCGCGGGCGATCTCGCGGGCGATGTGGTCCCACGTGAGCCATTCGTCGCTCGTGATGTGGACCGCGATCCCGATCGCCGAGGCGTTGCCGAGGAGCCCGACGAATCCCTTGGCGAAGTCGGTGGTGTGCGTGAGGGTCCACAGGCTCGTGCCGTCCCCGTGGATGATGATCTCGTCCCCGTTCAGCAGCCGCCGCAGCATGGCGTGGCGTCCGCCGAGGATCGTCATCGTGCGGTCGTACGTGTGCGAGGGCCGTACCACCGTCACCGGCAGCCCGTCGTCCTGCCGCCGCCCGAACAGGTACCGCTCGCAGGCGGCCTTGTCGCGGCTGTACTGCCAGAACGGGTTCGAGAGCTGGGTGCCCTCCCGGATCGGCAGGACGCCGGTCGGTTTCTGGTACGCGGAGGCCGAGCTCACGAACACGTACTGGTCCATGTGGTCCTCGACCTGGCCCAGCGTCTGAGTGACGTGGTCGGGCGTGAAGCTGAGGAAGTCGCAGACGGCGTCGAAGCGGCGGTCTCCGATCGCCGCGGCGATCGCGCCCGGCTCGCGCACATCGGCGCAGACGAGCTCCACCCCGTCCGGCACCGGACGTACGGTCGACTGTCCCCGGTTGAGAACGGTCACCTCCCACCCGCGCTCCGCCGCGAGCGCCACGCTGCCCGCACTGATCACTCCCGTGCCGCCGAGGAACAGAACCCGTCCAGTCATGGCCCCCATCCAACCGTGTCGGCCCGTTCGGTACGAGAGACTGACCCGCGCCTGGACGGCATCGCTCACGCGGGCCGGACCGCATTGCTCACGCTCTCTCGACGGAACTGTGGACGCTGGCTGGGCAGCAACGCCGTCGCTGCGGCGCGGCACGCCCCGGTGTGGGGTACGGCGAGCTGGGGCCCACGCACCAGTCGATCGAGGACGTCGCGTGGCTGCGTGCGGTCGACGGCCTCAGGGTCGTCGTACCGGCCGACCCGGCGGAGACGGCGAGCGTGTTGCGCTGGGCCGCCGCCTACGACGGACCGGTGTTCGTCCGGGTGAGCCGAACACCTGTACCGGCGATCCAGGACGCCTCGTACGAGTTCGTCGCCGGCAAGGCGTGACGGTTCGGAGGGCGACGATGTGACCCTCGTCGGATCGTCCTGCACCGGGCTCTCGCCGCGGCGCGGGAGACCGGCGCGATCGTGACGGTGGAGGAGGCGCTCGCGACCGGCGGCCTGGGAGGTGCCGTCGCGGAGACGGTCGTAACGGAGCAACCCGTCCCGATGGCGCTGCTCGGCTTCAGCGGCTTCTGCAGCACGGGCTCGTCGGAGTACCTCATCGACAAGGCCGGGATGACCCCTCGGCGCATCGCCGCCGCAGCCAGGGGAGTCATCGCCCGGAAGGCGTGAGGCGATTGGGGCTCCGGGAGTGATCGTATGAGGGAAGCGGCCTCGGGACCGGGAGAACCCGGCGCGCCGCCAGCTCCTGTCCCTTGGCCTCAGGTCGACGAGAGCTGCAGGTTGCATGTCAACCCATGTCGCTTAAAAGGCAGTCGAACCCGATAACGGTTGTATTGAGTACCCCGACCTGGTCCACCGTGGCCTGTCAACGGGAAAACGGTTGTTATGAGCGGCAATTCGCCCCTTATAACAACCGTTTCTGCGCTCACGGCGCGGAAACCTCCCCGTATGGCTCTGAAAACGACCGTAAACCCGGTCGGCCGCCCTGAGCGCCGGCAATAGCCAGGATCAAGTGAGCGTCCCGCCTGCGCCTTAAGGGGGGGGCGAGCCAGAGCCCTTTCCTGAGCCTTTTCGATCGTGCGCGGCTTCGCGCGGCGGCGAAGGCCTTGGAGAGGTCGATCGATGCCTTCCCCCTACAACCAGCGACTTCTTCGCATCGCACGCAGGGCGCTGTCCGGCTCCCGATTCGGAGCGACGACGGCGCCCGGTCCCGCAGCGAGACGTGTCCCGCGCCCACCCGCTCCGGCCTCGTACCGTGGGTCTAGCGTGGTCGCCATAAGGCGGGTGCTGGCCGTGACGTTCACGCCGCACGGTCGCCTGTACGACGTCGACCCCGGGACGACGGCGGCGGCAGTGGGTGACGAGGTGCTCGTACCCGCCGAGGCCGGTCCCGAGCTGGCCACCGTCGCGTGCGTCGCGGACGTCGAGCTGGCGGCCGAGCTGCCTGTGTGCTTCGGACCGGCCAGCCAGGCGCACCGGAAGCGGGAGACGCGCAACCGGCACCTCAGGGCCGAGGCGACCGAGATCGCCAAGGCGCTCATCGCCGAGCACGAGCTGCCGATGCGCCTCGTGGGGCAGGACCTCGCCGCCAACCAGCTCCAGGCGCAGGGCGTGTGCGGCAGGCTGAAGTGCTGCCTTACGTACGAGCAGGCGATGTACGAGGACTTCCAGCAGCGCGCGCCCGCCCTCGGCTGCAGGGTCGACACCGAGCACGGCCCAGGCGTGGTGGTGAGCAGGTAAGTGCCGAGCGACACCGTGACCGTACGCTGCCGCGACGGGCAATGCCGCGTCTGTCCCGTCTCAGTGGTCACCCCCAGGACCGTCACCGACGCGGCCGTGGACCTCGGAGTCCCGGCCATAGCCTTGCCGACTAGCCTGGCGCCGTGAGCCAGCCGCCGTACCCCTCCCCGCCTCCGGAGGAGCCCACCCCGTCAGACGCGCAGGGGGCCGGTCCGCAGCCGAGCTCGCCCGTAGCCCCACGTGCTGGCGGGCAGCCGAGCTCGTACGGACAGCCCGCCGCGTACGGCCAGCCCGGTTCGTACGGGCCGTACGGATCACCCGGTCCCTACGGGCCGCCGCAGCCGGGGCCGAGCCATCTCGGTCCCAACGGCGCCCTCCAGTCGTACGGCGTCGTACCGGGCGTGCAGCGGCGGCCGGCCAGCCCCTACGGGCAGCAGGCCACGCGCGGCACGAGCGGGCCGGCGTGGGTGGCGCCGGTCCCAGCGACTCAACCCCCGAGCGGCCCTCCGAAGCGCTCGCAGGCCGGGCTGGTCGTCGGCGTCTCGGCGCTGCTCGTGCTCTCGCTCGTCATCGTCGTCGCGTTCGCGGGCGGTTACGTGCAGAAGCTCGTCGCGCAGCCCGCGGCGTCGTCGCCCGTCCCCACGCCGACGGCGACGTCCGCGCCCTCGGCCTCCCCGACCGCCACCACGACGTCGGGCGTCGTCATCAGCAAGCCGCCCGTACCGGCGCCCACGGCGACGACGCAGCGCGCGTACAACTCCCCGGACCGTCCGAAGCCGGCGATCCCCGCCGTCAAGCCGGCCGGCTTCATCAACGCGCCCGCCGGGTCCGGCCTGGCGCGGTACACGAAGCAGGCGCTGAACTGGGCCGACTGCACGGTCAACAAGCAGGCCGTGAAGTGCGCGACGGTCGCGGCGCCCCTGGACTACACCGCTCCGGACGGGCAGGCGATCACGCTCAAGCTCGTCAAGGTGCCGGCGACTGCCTCGCCCCGGCTCGGCACGATCTTCGTGAACCCCGGCGGCCCCGGCGAGCCGGGCACGACCCTCGCGGTGAGCTTCCAGCGCACGGGGCTGGAGCAGTACGACATCCTGGGCTGGGACCCTCGCGGCGCCGGCGGATCCACCCCCGTGGTGTGCGAGAACGGTGCGGCCGTCGACCAGCTCATGCAGCTCGACCAGTCGCCGGACAACGGAGAAGAGAAGCAGGCCCTGCTCGACGGGTGGAAGGCTTTCGGTGCCAGCTGCCTGGCGAAGTCAGGTGCGCTCCTTCAGCACATCGCGACCGTCGACACGGTCCAGGACCTCGACATGCTGCGCCAGCTCGTCGGCGACGCCAAGCTCAACTACCTCGGCTACTCGTACGGCACGTACATCGGCGCCGTGTACGCCCAGAGGTTCCCCGCGACAGTCGGACGACTCGTCCTGGACTCGGCCGTCAACATCACCCGCGACGAGTCGGTGATCCAGGCGTCGGGCTTCGACCTGGCCCTCGGCAACTACGCCCAGTACTGCGTGTCCAAGGGCTGCTCGCTCGGCTCGACGAAGCAGCAGGTGCTCGACACGATCACGAAGCTGCTGGACAGGCTCGACACCGCCCCGCTGCCGGGCGACTCGACGCGCAAGCTCACCCAGTCGATCGCGTCCGACGGGATCGCGATCTTCCTGTACGCCGACTCGCAGTACTGGGACCAGCTCACGCAGGCGCTCGAGAAGGCCCTCGCGGGCGACGGCCGGTACCTGCTCTACTACTCCGACCAGCTGCGCGGCCGCGGTACGGACGGCCAGTACGACACGTCCTTCTTCGCGTTCCCGGCCATCGGGTGCGCCGACAGCCAGGACGACGGCATCGCGAGGGCGTTCTCCGACTGGACGTCCGACCAGCAGAAGGCGCCGATCTTCGGCAAGTACTTCGGGCCGAACGTCACGTGCGTCCAGTGGCCCGTCCAGGGCACCCCGCCCTTCGACATCACCGCCAAGGGCGCGGCGCCGATCGTCGTGGTGGGGGCGACGGGCGACTCGGCCACCCCCTACCAGTACGCCGCCTGGATGGCCGACCAGCTCGACTCGGGCGTGCTCGTCACGTACAACGGCAACGGCCACGCCACGTACGGCGGCAAGAGCGCGTGCGTCGACAAGGCAGTGGTCGCCTACTTCGCGAAGGGCACGGTCCCGCCGGACGGGCTGTTCTGTACGGCCTGAGCCGCGGGCGACTGCCTGGCGGCCACCACCTGACCGGCGTCCGGGGTGCCCGCCGCGTTCGCGCCGTCCCGGAGGCGTCGCTATAGTTCTTCCTCGGCTGGTCCCGCGGGGCCAGGCCGCCTTAGCTCAGTCGGCAGAGCGGCTCACTCGTAATGAGCAGGTCTGGGGTTCGACTCCCCAAGGCGGCTCCACTCCTCCCAGGCCTCCGGGGGGTCGGCGCACTGACTTCCGTGATCTCGTGGTTCTCAGCGCCTGTCGCCCTCGCTCACCTGCTGACTTCCGCGAGCCGGTGGTTATGGAGCTTCGTGGGGGACTGATAACCACGCGTTCACGGAAGTCGGACGTGCCCGACCGGACAGGGCTCGCCAGAACCACGGATTCACGGAAGTCAGCGACCGGATGCCACCTCGAAGGCACTCACCACCTGCACCGAAACCGATGGGAATACACCTCGCACCCAACTGGTTGCATGGGACAAGCATCATGACTGACACGCCACGTGACGCCGCCATCGCGGCCATCTCCGACGACCTGACCCGAGCGATCAGGCGGATCGGCGCGCTCAAGCAGCAGTACGGCGTGCCGGACCCCGCGTCGCTCCCGCTCCTGTTCCGCCTCCTCGACGGCCCCCTGCGGGCCACCGAGCTGGCGGAGCTCCTCTATGTCGACCTGTCGGTCGTGAGCCGGCAGATCGCCTCACTGTCCGACCGCGGCCTCGTCGTCAAGACGAGGGACGCAGATGACCGCCGCGCCTTCCGGGTGGAGATCACCGAGGCCGGACGGTCCCTCGTTTCCGACGTCGCCTGCATCCGCCAGCGCTTCCTGGAAGGCCTGCTCGACGAGTGGGACACCGAGGACGTGACGCGGTTCGCCGACTACCTCCACCGCCTGACCCAGGCGCTGGACTCACATCACATCGGGGCCCAGCCGCGGTCCCTCGCAGGAGAGATATGACAGCCACACCCGCTCACGCGGGTCACTCGTCCGACGAGCTGACCCACCGTCAGATCACCACGATCATCCTCGGGCTCATGTCCGGCATGTTCCTCGCCGCTCTCGACCAGAACGTGGTCGGCACCGCCATGAAGACGATCGCCGATGAGCTCCACGGGCTGGACCAGCAGGTCTGGGTCACCACCGCGTACCTCATCACGTCCACGATCTCGACGCCGATCTACGGGAAGCTCAGCGACCTCTACGGGAGGAAGAAGTTCTTCCTCACGGCGATCACGATCTTCATCATCGGATCGGCGATGTGCTCCTTTGCCACGTCGATGCCCATGCTGTCGCTGTTCCGCGCCTTCCAGGGGCTGGGTGCCGGAGGCCTGTTCTCTCTTGCCCTCGCGATCGTCGGCGACATCGTTCCGCCGCGTGAGCGCGCCAAGTACCAGGGCTACTTCCTCGCAGTCTTCGGCACCTCGTCGGTGTTCGGCCCGATCATCGGCGGCTTCTTCTCCGAGGCTCCGACCGTGATCGGCATCACCGGCTGGCGCTGGGTCTTCCTCATCAACGTCCCGGTCGGCATCTTCGCCCTCGTCGCAGTCACCATGACGCTTCACCTGCACCACGTGAAGCGTCAGGCGGTCATCGACTGGCTCGGCGCCGTGGCTCTCGTCGTCGGCGTCGTCCCGCTGCTGCTGGTCGCCGAGCAGGGCCGTACGTGGGGCTGGACCTCGACCGGCTCACTTGCCTGCTTCGCGATCGGTGCGGTCGGCCTGCTGGCCTTCGTCCTCGTCGAGGCCCGCATGGGGGACAGCGCCCTCATCCCGCTGCGCATCTTCCGCAACCGCACGATCGTCATCTCGCTCACCGGCGGCATCGTCATCGGCGCGGGGATGTTCGGCGGCATGATCACCCTCCCGCAGTACCTGCAGATCGTCCACGGGTCGAGCCCCACGATGTCCGGCGTCCAGCTGCTCCCGCTCGTGCTCGGCATGATGATCGCGTCCGTCGTCTCCGGCCAGCTCATCTCCCGGACGGGACACGTACGGATCTTCCCGATCATCGGCGTGCTCCTCATGACCACGGCGCTGCTCTTGCTGTCCCGGATCGGCGCGGACACGCCCTGGTGGCAGCTCATCACCTTCATGGCGATCTTCGGGCTCGGTCTCGGCAACACGATGCAGCCCCTGACCCTCGCCGTGCAGTCGGCGGTCGCACCTCGCGAGATCGGCATGGCCACCAGCGCCGCGACGTTCTTCCGGCAGATGGGCGGCACGCTCGGAGTCGCGGTCTTCCTGTCGCTGCTGTTCAACACGCTCGGCGACAACATCAAGACCGCGTTCATCAACGCCGCGAAGACTCCCGCGTTCCAGTCCGCGCTGCGCGACCCGAACGTCCTGGCGAACCCGGACAACGCGAGCTTCGTCAAGGCGCTCACCACCGGTGACACGAGCGTGCTGAGCGCTGTCTCGAGCGACTCGTCGATCATCGGCAGGCTCGACCCGCGTCTGGCCTACCCGTTCAAGGTCGGCTTCTCCCAGTCGATGGACCTCGTGTTCCTCGTGGGCGCCATCGTCTGTGCCGCCGGGCTCGTGGTCCTGCTGTTCATGCCGAAGATCGTCCTGTCGAGCAGGTCCGCCTCCGCCCAGCTCAAGGCCGAGGCTCGCGAGCACACGCTGCGCGACGACCTCGTCGAGGTGGCGGCCATCGAGGCCGGCGGTCACACGATGGACGAGCTGTCCGACGACGACCAGGAGGGTGGCGGCCAGTCCCCGTCCGCCCTGGTCGGGTTGCACTGACCTGTACGAGCCGGTTCGGAAGGCCCTGGATGCATCGGCGTCCAGGGCCTCTCGGCCGTCCAGGGCTGTACGGACAGGGAGAGGGCACGTCCCGTACAGGCCCCTGCGCCGCGGTGAGCGCTCGCACTCTCGTCGACCCGAAGACCTGTTGGACAACGGAAGTCCTGGGCTAGGCTGCCCGGCACCATCGACCCGTCACGGGTGGCGGGCGGGAAGGGCCGCGCATGATCCCCCAACCGACCACGTTGTCCCCTGCCAACGTGATGATCGTCGTCGTCGTGGCGGTGCTCGCCGCCGGGGCCGTCGGCATGTCCATGTGGTTCCGGGCCGAGGTCCTGCGCTCCGACGAGGGCACCCCTGCGATGCAGGTCATCGCACGTGCCGTCCAGGAGGGGGCGTCCGCCTACCTCGCGCGCCAGTTCCGTACCCTCGGTGTCTTCGCTGCCGCCGCCTTCATCGCACTGCTGCTTCTTCCCGCGCACTCGGAAGGGGGCACGTCGTCACTGTGGCTGAGGGTCGCGCGCTCGCTCGCCTTCCTCGCCGGCGCAGGCTTCTCCGGCCTCATCGGCTACCTCGGGATGTGGCTCGCCGTACGGGCGAACGTACGGGTCGCGGCCGCCGCAGAGGCCACCGGACGTGATGACGCGATGCGCATCGCCTTCCGTACAGGCGGTTCGGTCGGCATGGCGACCGTGGGTCTCGGCCTGCTCGGTACGGCGCTCGTCGTGCTCTCGTTCGGCGGCGACTCCCCGACGGTGCTCGAGGGGTTCGGCTTCGGAGCGGCACTGCTCGCCATGTTCATGCGCGTCGGGGGCGGCATCTTCACGAAGGCGGCCGACGTCGGCGCCGACCTCGTCGGCAAGGTCGAGCAGAACATCCCCGAGGACGATCCCCGCAACGCGGCGACGATCGCCGACAACGTGGGCGACAACGTCGGCGACTGCGCCGGCATGGCGGCCGACCTCTTCGAGTCGTACGCGGTGACGCTCGTCGCCTCGATCATCCTCGGAAAGGCAGCGTTCGGGGCGTCCGGCCTCGTGTTCCCCCTCGTCATCCCGGCGGTGGGCGTGGTCACGGCCCTTGCCGGCGTGTACCTCACGAAGCCTCGCGGTGGCGAGAACGGCCTGCGGACCATCAAGCGCTCGTTCATCACCTCCGCCGGCATCGGCGGCGTCCTCTCGATCGTCGCCGCCTACGCCTACCTCCCCTCACGCTTCGAGGACCTCGGCACCGGCATCACGTTCACGGGTCCCGTGGACGACCCGCGGCTGGTGGCGTCGGGGGCCGTGCTGCTCGGCATCGGTCTCGGCGCCGTCATCCTGCAGCTGACGGGGTTCTACACCGGTACGGAGGACAGGCCCACGCAGGACGTCGGCCGTACCTCCCTCACCGGCGCGGCCACCGTGGTCCTGTCCGGCATCTCGCTCGGGCTCGAGTCGGCCGTCTTCACCGCCGTGATCATCGCGTTCGTCCTCTTCGCGGCGTTCCTTCTCGGGGGTGTGGGCGTGGTCGGGCTGTTCGCCATCGCGCTGGCCGGGTGCGGACTTCTCACGACAGTCGGCGTCATCGTCGCCATGGACACGTTCGGGCCGGTCTCCGACAACGCCCAGGGCATCGCGGAGATGTCCGGCGAGGTCAGCGCGGCAGGGTCGCGCATCCTCACGGAGCTCGACGCGGTGGGCAACACCACCAAGGCGATCACCAAGGGCATCGCCATCGCCACGGCCGTGCTCGCCGCCACGGCGCTGTTCGGCTCGTTCACCGATGCCGTCCAGACCGTCCTCAAGGGCGCATACGCCCAGTTCGTCACCGACTCGGCGGTCTTCTCCCCCCGCACGCTCGTCGGCATCATCGTGGGCGCGGCGGTCGTGTTCATGTTCTCGGCACTCGCGATCTCGGCGGTGGGCCGGGCGGCCGGGGCGGTGGTGTACGAGGTGCGGCGTCAGTTCGCCGAGATCCCCGGCATCATGGACGGCACCGGCAGGCCCGAGTACGGCAAGGTCGTCGACATCTGCACGCGGGACTCGCTGCGCGAGCTCGCGACACCTGGACTCCTCGCCGTCACGGCCCCCATCGCCGTCGGCTTCGGGCTGGGCGCGTCGGCGCTCGCCGGCTACCTCGCGGGTGCCATCGTCTGCGGCACGCTCATGGCCATCTTCCTCGCGAACTCGGGCGGCTCGTGGGACAACGCGAAGAAGCTCGTCGAGGACGGCCACCACGGCGGCAAGGGCTCCGCAGCCCATGCTGCGACCGTCATCGGCGACACGGTCGGCGACCCGTTCAAGGACACCGCCGGGCCGGCGATCAACCCGCTCATCAAGGTGATGAACCTCGTCGCCGTGCTCATCGCCCCGGCTGTGGTGGGCCTGGCCCAGCCCGGCGTGTACGGCTGGGTCCGCTACGCGATCGCGCTCGCCGCCGCCGTGGTCGGCGTGGGTGCCGTCGTCATCTCCACGAGGCGGGGCATGTCCCTGCCGGGCCACGGCGTCGAGGAGCCCCCCGGACTGACCGGTGTCCCGGGCCCCGAGGACTGGGACGAGATCCATGCCGCCCACGTGAGGTACGCGGCGCTCATGAGGGCCGACGCGCACGGGTACGAGACCAGAGAGATGTGACGCGCCCGGGCGTCGGAGAAGTCAGGCGGCTGGAGGGGCGCGGGGCGCCTGACGGCACGCGGACGCCTCTGACCGACCTCAGCCCGCCATCGCGGCTGGAGGGGACTCGGCTCTTGCCGCCTCAGCCGGCCAGCGCGGCCCTCACCTTGGCGGCGATCACCCCGCCCTCCGCGCGGCCCTTCGCACGGGCGTTGACCGCCTTGATGACCGCGCCCATCTGCTTCATCGACGCACCCTCGCCCAGCGCCGCGACCTCCTCGGCGACCATGGCGTCGAGCTCGTCCTCGGTGAGCGCCGCGGGCAGGTACGTGCCGAGCAGCTCCGCCTCCAGGAGCTCCTTCTCCGCGAGCTCCGGCCGGTTGCCCGCCTCGTACAGCTCCGCGGACTCCTTGCGCTTGCGCACCTCACGGCCGACGACCGCACGCTCCTCGTCCTCGGTGAGCTCACGGGCGCTGGTCCCGGCGACCTCCTCGGTCTGGATGGCCGACAGCACCATCCGGAGGACGCCTGTACGGAACGTGTCGCGCGCCTTCATCGCCGTCGTGAGGTCGGTGCGGAGCTGGTCCTTGAGGGCTGCCATGGGTGTCCTTTCGTCGTGCACATCCTCTCACCGCTCCTCCGACTCCACCTGTCGACGGTCCCGCCCGCTACCTTTGAGGACATGAAGCGCTTGGGTGTCGTGCTCGCCTCGTTGCTGTTGGCCTTCTCCTTCCTCGCAGTCGCTTCACCCAAGGCATACGCCGCCGGTGCCCCGATCACGCGGATGGATGTCAAGGCGACCGTTGCGACAGACGGCACGATCACGGTCGACGAGACGTTCGACATGAGCTTCTCCACGCCAGGTCACGGGCCGTACCTCTACTTCACGACCCGACAGGGCAGCGGGCAGGCCAACCAGTACCGCGTCTACACCTACCGCTTCCTCAGCGTCACCAGCTCAACCGGGGCGCCCACGACGTTCATCACCGAGACCCCGTCGTACGGGACCACCGCCTTGAGGATCGGCAGCTCCAGCCAGACCGTGAGCGGTACGCAGACGTACACCGTCTCGTACAGCGTCAAGGGCATCGTCAACCCGAACGTCGCCTCCAGCGGCCTGGACGAGCTGTACTGGAACGTCATCGGCACCGGCTTCACCATCCCCATCAGCAACGTCACGGTGAGCGTCACCGGCCCGGCGGCCGTCCAGAAGACGACCTGCTACACGGGTGCGAGCTTCGACCAGGCGTGCACGGGCAACACGTTCAGCGGTGACACGGCGAGCTACACGCAGAGCAGCCTGGCGACCGGCCAGGGACTGGCCGTCGTCGCGGGCTGGCCGGTCGGGACCTTCGTGAACGCTGAGCCGACGTTCGAGACGCACACGGGCGGTACGACCACCTCGCCGTTTGCGGCACTGACCTCGCCCGTCTTCCTCGGCGCGCTGGGTGTGGTCGTCCTCGGCTGCATCGCCGGGCTCGTCATGCTCGCGCGGCGTGGCCGCGACGAGATGTACGCCGGGCTGACGCCGGGGAACGTCCCCGTCGAGGGCGAGCCGGCGCCAGTCGAGAGGGTGAGCAGCATCCCGTTCGCGGTCCAGTTCACGCCGCCGAAGGACGTGCTGCCCGGCATGGTGGGGACGCTGGTCGACGAGAAGGCCGAGACCCGGGACGTGACGGCGACGCTCGTCGACCTGGCGGTGCGCGGCTACTGGCGCATCGAGCAGCCCGAGCCGAAGGGGGACTTCCGGATCGTACGGCTGGCTCCTGCGCAGGGCTTGACCCCGTACGAAGCGCTCCTGTACGACGCGCTCTTCGGCGACGGCGCCCAGGTCGTCACGAGCAGCGAGCTCGAGGGCAAGTCGTTCGGCCAGTCCGTGCAGGCCATCCAGCGGGAGCTGTACCACGCTGTGACGGAGGTGGGCTGGTTCAAGGGCAACCCGCAGACCACGCGGGGCGTACGGGTCGGCCTCGGCATGGTGGTCGTGGCCGTCGCGTTCGTGATCGGCGCGTGGCTGCAGGTGCTCGCGGTCGCCATCCCCGTCGGGCTCATCGGCCTGGCGGTCGCCATCAGCTCGCGGTGGGCGCCGGTCCGTTCGGCGCTCGGCAGTGCGATGACGAGCCAGACGCTGGGCTTCAAGCAGTACCTCGAGACGGCCGAGGCCGACCAGATCACGTGGGAGGAAGGGCAGGACATCTTCTCGCGCTACCTCCCCTATGCGATCGCGTTCGGGTGTGCGGACCGGTGGGCCAAGGTCTTCGCCGAGCTCGCCGCGCGCGGCGTGCAGCTGGAGCAGCCCGGCTGGTACGTGGGGCCGTACGGCTACGCGTACGGGGCTGCCTGGGGAGCGGGCGGGTTCGACTCGATCATCGGCACCCTCGACGGCTTCAGCTCGTCCGCAGCAGCCGCCATGACCGCGGCGACGGCCGGCTCTAGCGGCGGCTCGGGCTTCTCGGGCGGCGGCTTCGGCGGAGGCGGCGGCGGCGGGGGCGGCGGCAGCTGGTGACCCCCGTCCAGCCATCCGGCTGCCGTGAACGGCGCGGACACTAGACTCGGCACCCATGACTCCGTGTCCGCGCTGTGGAACCGAGCCGCCCGAGGGAGCACTGTTCTGCCCGTCGTGCGGGGAGCGGGTGACCCCCAAGGCCGACGCCCCCGCGCAGCAGGCGAGCTGGGACATGACCCGCCCGGCGATCCCCGAGGACCTGTTCCGCCGCCCTGCCGACGAGCAGGCGGCCGCTCCGGCGAACCCGATGCCCGTGCCGCCCGCCGCACCCGGGGGCTCTGCAGACCCGGCGCCCGTGCCGCCGCCACCACCCTGGGGCGCCGCTGCGGACCCCGACGCGACGGTGGTACGCCCCGCGGTGCAGCCCCCGATGGCGAGTGCCGTCCCTCTGTACCAGCCGGGCACTCCCGAGGCGGACCTGCTTCCCTCCGAACGCCAGTACGTCGCGCCGCTGCCGCCGGCCCCCCGGCAACCGCGGCAGGGCAACGGCGTCCGGGGGGTCATCATCCTCCTCGTCCTGCTGGTGCTGGCAGCCGTCGTCGGGGGGGTGATCTGGTTCACGGGAGGCGGCTCTCCCACGGCGGGGTCGGGCCCCTCGAGGACGACATCGGCGTCGGCCTCGGCGGCCGCGTCGACACCCCCGGGCTCCTCGCTTCCTCCGTCGCCTCCGCCGTCCGACGCGTTCCCTCCGTCGGGTGCGAGCCTCTGCAGCGGGTCCACCACAGTGGCCGTCAACGCGGCCACGAGCTGTGAGTTCGCGATGAACGTGGCCGCCGCGATCCCCGCCGGGTCGACGGGCAGCTTCACCGTGACCGCCACCTCGCCGGTGACGCAGAAGGACTACCAGATGTCGTGCGTGCGGGGCACGTACACGGTGTGCTCGGGCGGCGTGAACGCCCTCGTGTACGTGAAGTGAGGCGGTCCGGGCCGTCTGCCAGGATGGCGCCATGATCATCGCGGCCGCCGACGGGTCCAGCCTGTCCAACCCCGGTCCCGCCGGCTGGGCGTGGTACATCGACGAGGACCGCTGGGCCGCGGGCGGCTGGGCGCACGGGACCAACAACATGGGCGAGCTCATGGCCGTGCTCGACCTCCTGCGGCAGACGCGCGCCTCCGGCGAGGACCTCAAGGTGCTGTGCGACTCCCAGTACGCGATCAACTGCTGCACGACCTGGCGGTTCGGCTGGAAGCGCCGGGGCTGGCGCAAGGCGGACGGCTCGCCCGTGCTCAACGTCGACCTCGTCAAGGAGCTCGACAAGGAGCTCACGGGCCGGGCCGTGGAGTTCGAGTGGGTGAGGGGCCACGCCGGCCACTCGCTCAACGAGCGCGCCGACGACCTTGCCCGTGCCGCCGCCACGGCGTACCAGCTGGGGACCGCCGTTCCCCACGGGCCCGGCTTCGTCGCCGGCTCAGCGCCTGCCGTCTCCATGGCCGTACGACCGACCAGACGTGAGCCGGAACCCGACCTGTTCACCGCGGAGGAGACCGCTCCCTCTCCTCGGCCGTCCGGGCGATGGCCCGCCGCCGAGGAGGACGCGGAGGCTGAGGTCGTGGCCCTCGAGCGCTCGCTGCTGACGGACGATGTGCTGCTCGACCACGACCGGCTGTCGTCGCTGCTCCACCCGGACTACGTCGCGTACGAGCCCGGTGGTGCGATCCGTACGCGCGGCTCGGCGCTCGCGCGGGCGGTCGCGCTGCCCGGTGCGGTCGAGCTGGCGGTGCTGGGCGCCGACCGGCTCGCTGGCGA
The DNA here is from genome assembly GCA_021803025.1 of Actinomycetes bacterium. Lineage (GTDB taxonomy): Bacteria > Actinomycetota > Actinomycetes > Propionibacteriales > Propionibacteriaceae > Fen-668. Next base: position 15,228 of record JAJZQV010000033.1, read on the forward strand.
CGTGCTCCTGCTGCGCTACCGGCTGCGTCGCGCTGGCGAGGAGACGCTGTGCGCGTCGGTGTGGCAGCACGACGGGACGTCGTGGCGCCGCCGGTTCCATCAGGCGACCGTCTAGGGCTTGTGCGGCAGGTGAGTGCGGTACGTACGGGTGAGCCGGGCCGTGACGAGGTCGGCCCACGCGCCCTCGAACTCGAAGCGGCAGCACGTGCCGGTCGGGAAGTGCGTGGACACGAGGTCGAGCGCCTCCGCGTCTGAGTCGTCGCCGGCGAGCGCGTGGACCAGACCGGGAATCGCGGGGGCGTGTCCGACGACCAGCACCCGGCTCAGCTCGGGGTCGAGCTCCCGCACGACGTCGAGCACCGTTCCCGAGCCCGCCCCGTACAGATGGTCGACCGGTTCCACGTCCACGCCCAGCCCGAGGCTCGCGACGGTCTGCCGGGTACGGGCGGCGGGTGAGACGGCCACGTACTGGATGCCCTCGTCGGCCAGCTGCTGCCCGATGGACGCCGCCTCCGTACGTCCGGCCTGGGTGAGCCGGCGGTTCCTGTCCCCGAGGATGCCCCAGGACTCGGCGGTCGCGTGGCGCATGAGGAACAGGACCCGTGTCTGCTCGCTCATGCGCTCATTGTGACCGAGTCGGAGCCAGCCTGTTGACAACCCTCTCAGCGCACTGTCCAGACGCCAGAATCCATGCATGCGCACCCCCACGCCATGGACCATGCCGACCCAGCCGACCCCCCGCGCGCTGCTGCGGGCCTCGGGTGTCACCGACGCCATGATCCGTACCCAGCTCTCCCGGGACCGACTCACGCAGCTGCGACCGGGCGTCTACCTCGCGAAGAGCGCATGGCCCGAGTCGGACGACCTGGCCCACGTCGTCACGGCTCACGCCGAGCAGGTCGTGAACCCGGACGCCGTCATCAGCCACCAGTCGGCCGCCGTGGTCTGGCGGCTTCCCAGCCCGGACTTCCGCGCCTGGCACGAGTCGCCGGTCTCGCTCACCTTGCCCACGGGCGCCCACGGCTCCAGACGTCGGCACGTGGAGTGGCACATCGCGGACCTCCCGGCGTCGCACGTGACCCGGGACGCGCAGGGCTACCAGGTGACATCCCTGGTCAGGACGGCGATCGACCTGGCCGCCGGCATGCCGCTGCCACAGGCGCTCGTCGTCCTCGACGCGGCCGGGCGCCGGATGGTCGAGTCGTACGTGGGGACCGTACGGCGTCGCGACTACACGGCCTCGAGACTCGTCGAGGCAGTGCGTTCGAGCTTCATGGAGGCGTTGCCGAGGCGGTGGAGGGTGGGGCTGGTCGACGCCATCGGGAAGGTGGAGCCGTGCCGGGAGTCGGCCGCGGAGTCTCTCACAGCAGGACACCTGCACCTGTCGGGTCTGCCCATGCCTGAGTTCCAGGCACGGATCCTGACGGCGAAAGGCACCTTCTATCCCGACTGCTACTGGCGAGAGCGCCGCCTCATCGGGGAGTGCGACGGAGCGGTCAAGTACAGCTCGGCGGACTCGATCGTCCTCGAGAAAGAGCGAGAGCAGGCACTTCGCGACGAGGGCAACGGCTTCGTGAGGTGGCTCGGCAAGGAGATCATGCTGCGCCCGAGCGACGTCATGTCCCGGATCGCCCGCGCCCTGGAGGTCTGACTTCCGTGAGCAGGTGGTTATGGCGGTGCCGGGACGCCGCTGGCACGGTGACTTCCGTGAGCTGGTCGTTATGACGCCCCCTGGAGCCCTGATAACCACCAGGACACGGAAGTCGGGCTACAGACGACCCGGCAGGGCGCCGTATAACCACGGCTTCACGGAAGTCGGGGCGCCCTCACCGGGTCTGCCGGATGATGGGAGGACCCCGCCCTCAGCTCTCCCGCACCGCCACGACGACGTCGCGGTGGACCGACGAGTCGACGCGGTGGCCGAAGCGGCGCCACGGACCTTCGTCACGCACCACGAGGCCGGCGCCGGACAGCATGTCCGCCACCTTCTCCCGCGGTGTCCCGAGCGTGTTCCACGACATGCCGATGGCGCCGCCGATCCTCAGCTGCCCGGCCCACACAGGGATCGCGTCGGCGAGGAGGGCCGTGGCCGACCGGTCGCGGCCGCCCCCTCGTACATCGCTCGACGACCCGTGGACGACCCCGTACGGAGCGTCGGTGACGATCGCGTCGAAGCGCCGCTTGCCCCACAGCTTCGCCGACTGGCGCGTGTCGCCGGTGAAGACGCCGAGCGACAACGTCCGGCCGTCGACCGTCGCCTCCGCGTCGAACCTCTTCCCCAGCGACTTGCCCTCGCGCCGTACGGGCGTCATCTCGGCGCTGTGCTTGAGCCGCTTCCGGCGCAGGTACGTCTTGAGGTACGCCGCCAGAGCTTCCACCGCCTTGGCGTCCCCCTCCACACCCGCCGCGTCGTGTCCGAGCCGCCACGCCTGGAGAAGGGTGGTCCCGCGCCCGCACAGGGGGTCGAGCACCGTCCTCGTGCCCGGACCTGCGACCACCTGCGACAGCGTGACGTTGAGGAGGAGGCGGGTGAGCTGCTCGTTCGTCTTGCCCGGGTACTTCGGGATCGTCACCAGGTCCTCGTCGAGAAGGTCGACGGCCGGCAGCTCGACCGGCCGGAGCAAGCCTGACGACTCCTCGTACAGCCCGAGCCGGGCTGACTGCTCGGCGACGGTCCGCAGCAGCCCCTCGTCGACCTCCGCGTCGAAGCGAAGGTAGTCGACGCCGGCGACCACCACAGGCTCCACCTCGACGCCCGCGGTGACGGCGAGCTCGGCCGCGGCGAGACGCGGAGCCTCTCCGGCGTACACACGGTTGAGAGACGGGGCGAGCAGCATGAGGAGAGGCACCGGCACATTCAACCGCATCTGGACGCGCGGGCTCCCTCGGAATCCCTGCCCCTAAGGTGGTCGCCGTGACGAAGGCTGGCGGACGGGACGCCGCGCCCGTGGCGGGCGTCTACCACGGTCATGCAGACACCCATCCCGAGCTGCCGGTCGACTCCGACGTCGACGCCACGGGCCACTTCCACGGGCCGCTCCACCTGCGGTGGCGCTATATCTACGTGGTGTTCCTCGGCGGGGTCTTCGGGACCGTCGCCAGGTACCTGTTCTCGATCTGGATCCCCAAGACCGACGGCCTTCCGGTCCCGACCCTCGCCGTGAACCTGCTCGGCGCGTTCATGCTCGGGCTGCTCCTGGAGCGGATGGTCGTCTCGGGTCCGGACCACGGCTGGCTCCGGCTCGCGCGCCTGCACTTCGGCACCGGCTTCCTGGGCGCCTTCACGACGTACTCGTCGTTCGCTGTCGAGACCGTCCTGCTCACCCACGCGGGGCGGCTGGGCATGGCGGTCCTCTACCTCGTCGTCACCCTCGTGGGCGGAGTCCTTCTCTGCGCGGCCGGCATCCAGGTGGGGGGTCGCCGGTCGTGGTGATGCTGCTGCTCGCCCTGTGCGGGGGACTGGGCGCGGTGGTGCGCTTCGTCGTCGACGGGCTGATCCGTGGCCGGGTGCGGTCCATCGGGTCCATCGGCACGCTGGTCATCAACGTGTCCGGCGCCGTCGCGCTCGGGGTCATCGCCGGCCTGGTCACGGCGCACGTCGCCCAGCCCGACTGGCAGGTCGTGATCGGTACCGGCTTCCTCGGCGGCTACACCACGTTCTCGACGACGTCCTTCGAGACGGTACGACTGATCCAGCAGGGCCGCTTCCAGCTCGCCGTCATCCTCGGGGCGCTCCAGCTGGTGCTCGCCCTGGCCGGCGCCGCCGCCGGCTTCACGCTGGGACTGAGCCTCTAGCCCCCTCAGGCGAGGTTCACGTGGTGGGCCTCGAAGTGCGTGCCCTTCGCCCGCTCGAAGGAGGCGAGGATCTCGGCCTCCGCGGCGCCTCGGCCGGCCCAGGTGGCGCCCTCGACGGACTTTCCGGGCTCGAGGTCCTTGTAGACCGTGAAGAAGTGCTGGATCTCGAGGAGCTGGTACTCGGGGATGTCGCCGATGTCGCGGAGGAACGACTGGCGCGTGTCCGCGGTGGGGACGCACACGACCTTGTCGTCGCCGCCCATCTCGTCGGTCATGCGGAACATCGCGATGGCCCGACACTCGATGAGCGCACCGGGGAACGTGGCCTCAGGCACCAGCACCAGCGCGTCGAGCGGGTCGCCGTCCTGGCCGAGGCTGCCCTCGATGAAGCCGTAGTCGCTCGGGTACTGCGTCGATGTGAACAGCGTACGGTCCAGGCGGATGCGGCCGGTCTTGTGGTCGAGCTCGTACTTGTTCTTCGACCCGCGAGGGATCTCGATCGTGACGTCGAAGACGAGGCCCGAGGCCTGCTCGATGTGAAGCTGTCGCCTGAGGTCGTCCGCCATGAGTCAGCTTCTTTCTATGATGAGTCAACTGTCTCGCAGCCTAGCCGCCCGGGAGGACTCTGTGCCACGACGAGCGTGGGCCTCCCTCGCGTTGTCCATGGTCCTCGTTCTCGTGGTCGCGGGCGGGGTGTGGTTCGGCGGGCCAAGGCTCCTGTACGCGACGGGGCTGTGGACCGACGGCGGAAGCCCCACGATCGACCCGGGCCTGTACGCGTCGTCGCCCACCCCGACCCCGGTCACGCCGACGCCCGTGGCCGCCCGCGCGAGCCAGGGACGGCTGCCCGACGGACCGGCCCTGCTCGCGAAGCTCGACGCGGTGGACCGCTCGTCCGTACCGACGGACGGGTTCGTGGTGATGGACCCCTTCACCGGCGCCGTCGTGACGGGGGAGAACGCCGACACCCTCATGACCCCGGCCTCCACCTTCAAGGTCCTCACGAGCGCGGCCGTTCTCCAGGCGTACGGGCCCGACCACCGCTTCACGACGAAGGTCGTCGCCGGCATGGGCAACCAGATCGTGCTCGTGGGCGGCGGTGACCCGTACCTCAGCGCAGCGAGCACCGGGTCGTACCCCCAGCGCGCCTCGGTCGCCGACCTCGCGGACGCGACCGTGAAGAGCCTCGCGGCCTCCGCCCAGACGTCCGTCTCGCTGGCCTACGACGACACGCTGTTCACCGGCGACGCCTGGAACCCGTCCTGGTTGCCGGGGTACCACGAGTTCGCGACGCCCACCTCCGCGCTGTGGGTGGACGAGGACGTCGTCGGCGGGGTGCACGGGACGAACCCGTCGCTCGACGCGGCCAACGCGTTCGCCGCTCAGCTGCGCGCACGGGGCATCCAGGTGACGGGCATCGCGGCCGGCACGGCGGCGTCCGGCGCCACGACGATCGCGTCCGTGCAGTCGCTGCCGCTCGACCTCATCGTGTCGCAGGTCCTGCTGCACTCCGACAACGACGGGGCCGAGGTCCTGTTCCGGCACCTCGCCCTCGCCGCGGGCTGGCCCGCCACGATCGCGGCGGGCCAGGCCGCCCTGCAGGCTCGGCTGGTCGGTCTCGGGCTGTGGCGCGACGGGATGGTCGTCGAGGACGGCTCCGGGCTGTCCCGGGCCAACCGTGCGCCCGCGACCGTGCTCGCGCTCGCCGTGGCCAAGGGCTTCGCCGACCCCCGGTACCGCGCTCTCGTCGACGGCCTCCCGACCGCAGCCGCGGACGGCACGCTGTACGCCAGGTACGACGACCCGTCCGAGGTCGCCGGGCGCGGGGCCGTGCGCGCCAAGACGGGCACGCTCACGGGCGTGCACTCGCTCGCCGGCTTCACCCGGACCGCGGACGGTGGGGTCGTCGTCTTCGCGTTCATCGCCAACGACGTCGTCCCTGGAGAGGCCCTTGCCGCGCGGGACTGGCTGGAACGTACGACCAGCGTCGTCGCCGCGTGCGGCTGCTGACGTCCAGCTCCACCGCAGCGGGTCCGCCCAGCCGCGGGGCAGGCCCTGCCCACCTCGTCGGTACGCTCACGGCATGACGTCTGTTCCCCCCGTGGACTGGAACCTCGCCGAACGGGTCGGAGCGCTTCTCGTCGACCCCGGCCCCGAGCTCTCAGAGCCTGAGCTCGCCCAGGTCGTCGCGGGCCTGCGGGTCGCGGCCCGGCGGGCCGAGGAGATCGTCGCCCGCACGACAGGGCTCGTTGCGCCTCCGGGCGCACCGGCGCTCGTCGTCGACCGCCCGACCTGGCTGTCCTGGAATGTACGGCTGGCGTCCTGGATTCTCGCCCCGTACGTCACGGACCGCCCCACTCTGCCTGACCGCCTGGTGGGGGAGGCCACCGCCGTACAGGTCGGCACCGTCCTGGCCTGGGTATCAGGACGCGTCCTGGGCCAGTACGACCCGTACGCCGAGGTGCCGCGCCTCCTGCTCGTCGCGCCGACGGTGGCGGCGGTCGAGCGCAGCCTGGGGGTCGACCACGACGCCTTCCGGCTCTGGATCTGCATCCATGAGGTGACCCACCGCTACCAGTTCGGCCAGGCACCCTGGCTGGCCGGGCACCTGCGCAGCCTCGTCGCCCAGGTCGTCGACGCGGAGACCCCCTCGCTGCTCGGCCTGCTCCGGGGCGGCCGCTCCCTGAGCTTCGCCGAGGTCGCGCTGGGCCCGCAGGGACGCGAGGCTCTCGCCGCGGTGACGGCGGTCATGAGTCTCGTCGAGGGGTACGCGGACGTGATGATGGACCGTACGGACGAGGTGCCCTTGGTCGCGTCCCTGCGCGCGAAGCTCCACGGCCGACGCACCGCGCCGGGTCTCGACGCGGTGATGCGCGGCCTCATGGGGCTGGACGTGAAGCACGCCCAATACAGCGACGGGGCCGCGTTCTGCACCGCGGTGATCGACCGTGTGGGGGTCCCGGGCCTGAACCGGGTGTACGAGCGGGCCGAGAACCTCCCCACCTCCGCGGAGATCGCCGACCCAGGCTCCTGGGTGGACCGGGTCTGCTGATGGCCCGCCAGGAGCTCGGACCGGCGGGTCTCAAGGTCGCCCACGCCGTACGCACAGTCCTGCGCGCCGTGGTCGCGGACGGGCTTCCCGCCGGACGGACGGTCGGGCGGCGACCGGTCCAGCGCATCGTCGTCGGGGTCTCCGGCGGGGCGGACTCGCTGGCGCTGGCAGCCGGCACAGCGTGGTGCTCGCGCCGGGTCGACGAGCTCGCCGGCCTGGACGTGTCCGCCGTCGTCGTCGACCACGCACTCCAGGAAGGGTCCGACGCCGTGGCGGCGAGGGCGGCTGCGCAGGTCGAGACGCTCGGGGTGCCCGCTCGCGTCGTGCGCGTCGAGGTCGCCGACCGCGGTGAGGGGCCCGAGGCTGCAGCACGCGTCTCCCGCTACCGCGCGCTGCTCGCGGACCGCGACGCGCTGGTCCTCGTCGGGCACACCCTGGACGACCAGGCCGAGACCGTGCTGCTCGGCCTCGCCCGGGGATCAGGCACCCGGTCGCTGGCGGGAATGGCGCAGCGACAAGGGCGCCTGCTCCGTCCGCTGCTCGGCGTGCGGCGCGCGGAGACGGCGGCTGCGTGCCGTGAGGCGGGCCTGGAGCCCTGGTCGGACCCGCACAACGACGACCCCTCGTACAGCCGCAGCCGTCTACGGGCCGCGCTCGGCACGCTCGCCGACGTGCTGGGACCGGGCCTGCCGGAGGCGCTCGCCCGGACCGCGGAGCTGTGTCGCGCCGACGCGGACCTGCTCGACGCGCTGGCGGCGAGGGTGCTCGTCGACGCGTCCCAGGAGGGCGGAGCGGTCGCGGTGGCGACGCTTCTGCACGCCGACCGCGCCCTGCGCGACCGGGCGCTCCTCACTTGGCTCCGGCGGGAGGGTGTGGCCGACGTCTCGGCGGGACATGTACGGGCGGTCGCGGAGCTCGTGACCGACTGGCGAGGCCAGGTCGGCGTGGACGTGCCCGGCGCTCGCGTGGCGCGGGACGGCCGCCTCCTGAGGGTCCTTCGCGACGAGGTCCGAAGCCCCGGAGGGGGCGTCCAGGACTAGAATCCGGGGTATGAGCAGCAGGCTCTGTTCCCTGCTCTACGCCGCGGTCCTCGTGGTCCTCGTCGCCGGCTGTGCAGTGCCTCGCGGCGTGCCGACGTCGGGGTCGGCGCCCAGCCCGCTGGCGTCGCAGGTCCTCACGACCGGCGGCTCACCCTCGTCCGGCGTCCGGACGACCTCGTCCCCGAGCGCCACGGCCTCCTCAGTGAGCACGGCGGCGACCACGTCGACGGTGACGAGCACCCAGGCCGCGACCACGACCCGTCCGGCGCCGCAGCCCGCGCCCGCGCCGGCGACCACCACGCGCCCGGCGGCCACCACGCGCCCGGCGACCACCACGCGCCCGGCGACCACCACGGCCCCGGCGTGCGGCATCGCCGCCGGACTTCTCGGCAAGGACCTCACGGTGGTCCCCGGAGGAGCGAACGTCGTCGCCCTGACGTTCGACGCCGGGGCCAACGCGAACGGTGTCCCGTCCATCCTCGCGACCCTGTCCGGCCGTCACGTGCCGGCGACGTTCTTCCTCACCGGCGCCTTCGTCAACGCCTTCCCCGCGCAGTCGCGGACGATCGCCGCCTCGTACCCGGTCGGCAACCACACCCAGACCCACCCGTACCTGACCCAGCTCACGTCGGCCCAGGTCCAGGCGGAGATCCGCAACGGCGCTGCCTCCATCCTCAGAGTGACCGGCCAGGATCCCCACCCGTACTTCCGGTTCCCGTACGGCGCCGTCAACGCCACGACCATCCGGCTCGTCAACGCCGAGTGCTACGTGCCGTTCCGCTGGACCGTGGACACGCTCGGGTGGAAGGGAACGGCTGGTGGCATGAGCGCCGACGCCGTGGTGCAGAGGGTCGTCGGGGGGCTGCGTCCCGGGGCGATCATCCTCATGCACGTCGGGTCGAACCCGGACGACGGGACGACCTTCGACGCGGACGCCCTGCCCCGGATGGTCGACGAGATCCGGGCCCGCGGCTACACCCTCGTCACGCTCGAGCGCGTGCTCCCCGCGTCGCCCTGACCGCGGCCGGAGGAGGGGAGGGCCGCCGATCCGGCCTGGGATAAGGTTCAGCCCGTGGATCTGCGCGATGTCTCCGACGACCTGTCCCAAGTCCTCTACACCAAGAGCCAGCTCGACGAACGGCTCGCGGAGATCGCCGCCCAGATCGACGCCGACTACGAGCGCAAGGACCTCCTCCTCGTCGGGGTGCTCAACGGCGCGGTGATGGTCATGGCCGACCTGTCGAGGGCCCTGTCGATCCACTGCGAGATGGACTGGATGGCGATCTCCTCGTACGGGTCGGGCACCTCGAGCTCCGGCGTCGTACGGATCCTCAAGGACCTCAACTCGAACCTCCTCGGTCGCCACGTCCTCGTCGTGGAGGACATCGTCGACACCGGCCTGACGCTCGCGTACCTCCTCGAGAACCTGCGCTCCCGCAAGCCCGCCAGCCTCGAGGTCATGGCGATGTTCCGCAAGCCTGAGGCGGCGCGCAACGACATCGAGGTCAAGTACGTGGGCTTCGACATCCCCAACGAGTTCGTCGTCGGGTACGGGCTCGACTACGCCGGCCGCTACCGGAACCTGTCCGGCCTCGGCACGCTGGCGCCTCACGTCTACAGCTGACGCCCCTGCGGGAGCCGGCACCCTCGCGGGAGTCGGCCCCCATCGGGTCAGCGGGGCAGCACCGCGACGAAGTCGCGTGAGGACGGCTGCACGTAGCGCGCCGGGTTCACCGACGGGTTCGGCGGCGGCAGCACCGCCGGCACCGCGCTGCCGGGGGACGGGTGGCTGTACATGATGTAGTTCGTCCAGCTCGGGTTGATGTCGAGCTCCATTGCGTTGACCGCGCCCGCGGCCTGCAGGACCGCGGCCAGCGACTGGATGTTCATCGCGGGACCCACGACGAACACGATCGAGCCGTCGGCCCTCACGCCGATGCCGCTGCGCCACACGAAGGCAGCGTTGCCCACCGTCTTGCCCCACACCAGGGCGTTCGCCTGAGTGACGGCAGGCGACATCACACCGTTCTCGATGACCATGTCGAGGTTCTGGCGGACGGCGGCCACGTCAGAGCCCGGTGTGCCGCCGGGCCAGGACTGCAGCCGCAGCCTGCCGTCCGTGGTGAGCACCATCGAGGCTGCTCCCTGTCGCAGCGGCACGATCGACTGCCCGTTCTGCCAGTAGCCGCCGCGTGCATCCTTCATGAGAAAGCCGGAGTTGAACGTGGCGAGGATCGAGTCGGTCTCCTGCGGGGTGATGCTGTTCTCGGGCGTGACCGCCGGGCCGGGCACCTTGTACCCCGGGTGCAGCGCGAAGCTCACCAGCTTGGGGTCCATCCAGACGATCTGCACGTAGTACGAGGTGTGCTGGGCGTCCGGCCGCAGCGAGGCGGCGCGTGCGGCGGTGACGCCGTTCACCGCGTACAGGTCTCGCCACGTGCCCTCGCCGGCCACCGGCGGGCCGACGAGCGGGGTCAACGGACCGGGCGCAGCGGTGGTCGGCTTGGCCGTGGGCGACGTCTTGGCGCTCTGCACCGGCGACACCGACGACGCGGTCGGCAGGCCTCCTGCGATGGTGCCCCCGACGGTGGGCGCGGTCTGCGCGTACTGCGCCTGCTCGAGCGCCGTCACGATCCAGCCCAGGCCGTGGTCGCGGCCCCATTCGGCGAGCCGTGCGGCGGTCGAATCCGTTCCGGGAGCGGCGAGCGCGGGCGCGACGGAGACGGCGGTCGAGATCACGAGGAGCGCCACGACCGCGAGGACGGCGGCACGGAAGGTCCCGAACCGTCGTGACCTGGATGGCCGCCCCTCCTCCGCGCGTCGCGGGGCGGCGGTCTGTTTCGCGTCTGAGCTCATCGCCCGTACTGCTCCTTCGTGGTCGATCTCGTGCGCGGGTGGGGCTCGGTCGGCATGCGCGCTCGTGCCCGGTGATGGGCACGGAAGACCATCATGGGTCGCGTACGGTAAGTGTTACCCATGCGGAGCGGTAAGTCGCGGTGAAGGCGGAGGGCTCGGCTGGTGAGCGGGTCCGTGCTCGCGGAAGGCGTGGCTAGGTCGCGCTGGTAAGGTCACAGTCTTGTCGGCGTCTTCCAAGGCAGGTAATGAGTACCTTTCAGCGAATCCTCCGCGGCCCGTTCCTCTGGATCCTCATCGTGATCCTCGCCGCCAGCTGGGTCATCCAGCTGACCGGCCAGATCACGGGCTACAAGGAAGTCCCCACCAGCCAGGTCATCCAGCTCATCAACAGCGACACGCCTCTCAAAGAGGTGATCCTCACAGACACCGAGCAGTCGATCGAGGTCACGCAGGCCGATGCCAAGCAGACGAAGGTCAAGGCGACGTGGGTGGGCAACGAGTCTCAGGAGATCATCACTCGGCTCAACGCCCGTGTGGCGGCCGGCACGCTCGAGTCGTGGAGGGGCGTCAACCCCAACCTCGGCTTCTGGGGCAGCCTCGTCGGCACGCTCGTGCCGTTCCTCATCATCGGGGTGATCTTCTACTTCCTCATCAACTCGCTCCAGGGTGGCGGCTCCCGGGTGATGCAGTTCGGCAAGTCGAAGGCCAAGATCGCCACGAAGGACACACCCAAGACGACGTTCGCCGACGTCGCGGGTGTCGACGAGGCGATCGAGGAGCTCCAGGAGATCAAGGAGTTCCTCGCGGAGCCCGCGAAGTTCCGCGCCGTCGGCGCGAAGATCCCCAAGGGCGTCCTCCTGTACGGACAGCCGGGCACCGGCAAGACCCTGCTGGCCCGCGCTGTCGCCGGCGAGGCGGGTGTCCCGTTCTTCTCGATCTCCGGCTCCGACTTCGTCGAGATGTTCGTCGGCGTCGGCGCCTCCCGCGTCCGTGACCTGTTCGAGCAGGCCAAGGAGGCTGCTCCTGCCATCGTCTTCATCGACGAGATCGACGCGGTCGGACGCCACCGCGGGGCCGGCATGGGCGGTGGCCACGACGAGCGCGAGCAGACGTTGAACCAGCTGCTCGTCGAGATGGACGGCTTCGACGTACGAGGCGGGGTCATCCTCATCGCCGCCACGAACCGTCCCGACGTCCTCGACCCGGCCCTGTTGCGCCCCGGCCGGTTCGACCGTCAGATCCCCGTGGACGCCCCCGACCTCAACGGCCGGCTGCGCATCCTCCAGGTCCACGCCCAGGGCAAGCCCATGGCGCCCGGTGCCGACCTCGCGAGCGTCGCGCGTCGTACGCCCGGGTTCACGGGCGCGGACCTCGCGAACGTCCTCAACGAGGCCGCCCTGCTCACGGCGCGCACCAACAAGACCCAGATCGACAGCTACGCCCTCGACGAGGCCATCGACCGCGTCATCGCCGGGCCCCAGCGCCGTACCCGTCTCATGAGCCCTCAGGAGGTGCTCATCACCGCCTACCACGAGAGCGGTCACGCGATGGTCGCCGCGGCGATGCCGGGCACGGACCCGGTGCAGAAGATCACGATCCTGCCGCGAGGCAAGGCGCTGGGCTACACGATGGTGCTGCCCGACCAGGACAAGTACAGCCAGACGCGCGGCGAGCTGCTCGACCAGCTCGCGTACATGCTGGGCGGGCGCGCTGCCGAGGAGCTGGTCTTCCACGACCCGACGACGGGTGCGAGCAACGACATCGAGAAGGCGACGAAGGTCGCCCGGGCGATGGTGACCCAGTACGGCATGACGGAACGGCTCGGAGCCGTGCAGCTCGGCTCCGACGACCGCGAGCCGTTCGTCGGCATGGAGCTGAGCCAGCAGCGCGCGTACTCCGAGAGGACGGCGGCGATCATCGACGAGGAGGTGTCGCTGCTCATCGCCACCGCACACCAGGAGGCGTTCGACGTGCTCGTGGAGAACCGCGCAGTCCTCGACGAGCTGGTGCGGCAGCTTCTCGAGAAGGAGACGCTCGACAAGGAGCAGGTCGCGGCGATCTTCGCTCCGCTGAAGCGGCGCGACAAGCGTCCCCCGTGGACCGGCTCGGAGACGCGCCGGCCGTCAGAGACCCCGCCGGTCAACCCGCCTGTACGACCTGAGCCTGAGCTCGACCCCGTACCTGCGGGCGGCATGCCGCTGCCCCCGGGCCACACGCCGCCGAGCGAGCCGTGGACGGACACCACGCCGACCGGTGGCTGGGCGCCGCCGAACTGGACCCCTGGCCAGAGCAACGACCAGCCGTTCGAGCAGCACTGACATGGACGGCGTGGGCCCTGGTCTCCTGAGACCTGTCGGGCCGGGGACCTTCGATCTCCCGCGCATTGAGGCCGCCGTGCGCGAGATCCTCCTCGCGATCGGCGAGGACCCCGACCGGGATGGTCTCGTCGACACGCCGCGGCGCGTGGCCCGCGCGTACCGGGAGGTCTTCTCGGGCCTGCACACCGAGCCCGCACAGCACCTCTCCACGACGTTCGAGATCGGCCACGACGAGCTCGTCCTCGTCCGTGAGATCGAGGTGAACTCCACGTGCGAGCACCACCTCGTGCCGTTCATGGGCGTGGCCCACGTCGGGTACATCCCGCGTGAGGGCCGCGGGGTCGTGGGGCTGTCGAAGCTGGCCCGCGTCGTCGACGGGTTCGCCCGGCGACCGCAGGTCCAGGAGCGGCTCACCTCTCAGATCGCCGACGCTCTCGTCGAGCGGCTCGACCCGCGGGGCGTGATCGTCGTCCTCGAGTGCGAGCACCTGTGCATGACGATCCGGGGAGCGCAGAAGCCCAACGCCCGTACGGTGACGACGGCGGTACGGGGCGAGCTGCGTGAGACGGCGGCGCGCGCCGAGGCGATGTCTCTCATCCAGGGCGCGCGGTGACGACGGCGACGACGCTCCTGGCACCGGGTGCGACCCGTGTCGTCGGCATCCTCAACGTCACACCCGACTCGTTCTCGGACGGCGGCAGCTGGACCGAGGTGGACGTGGCCGTCGAGCACGGCGTGCGGCTCGCGGCCGAGGGCGCGGCGCTCGTCGACGTCGGCGGGGAGTCCACACGGCCCGGTGCGACGCGCGTCGACGTCGAGACCGAGCTCGCGCGCGTCCTCCCGGTGGTCTCCGGGCTCACGGAGCGCGGCGTGGCGGTATCGGTGGACACGATGCGGGCGGAGGTCGCGCGGCGCAGCGTCGAGGCGGGTGCGGTTGTCGTCAACGACGTCTCCGGCGGCCTCGCCGACCCCCAGATGCTGCGGACCGTGGCCTCCCTGGGCTGCGTGTACGTGGCGATGCACTGGCGAGGGCACAGCGCGACGATGATCGAGCGCGCCATGTACGACGATGTGGTGGCCGAGGTCGTCGACGAGCTCCTGGCCCGGGTGAGGGCGGCGGTCGTGGCCGGCATCGAGCCGGACCGGCTGGTGCTCGACCCGGGTCTCGGCTTCGCGAAGAACGCCGAGCAGAGCTGGGACGTGCTGAGAGGGGTCGAGGCGATCCACGGCATCGGCCTGCCCGTCCTGTGGGGCGCTTCCCGGAAGGGGATGCTCGACCCTGTGGCCCCGGGGGGCCCGCTGGCGCGCGATGATGCGTCCGTGGCTATCACGACCTGGCTGGCGACGCACGGTGCGTGGGCGGTTCGCACGCATACGGTGGCGCCTCACGTCGCCGCATCGGCTGTGGCCTCGAAGCTGGGGCGTCGGCTGTGAGGGCCCTGACGGCGGCCGAGCAGGAGGCACTGCCCCGCGCGGACCGGATCGAGGTCGTCGGCATCACCGCCGACGGTGTTCACGGCGTGTACGCCGAGGAGGCGCTCGCGCCCCAGCGGTTCAGCGTGGACATGACGATGTGGCTGGACATGGGCGCCGCCGTCGCCGGTGACGAGATCGGCGCCACCATCGACTACGTCGAAGCCAGCGAGGTGGTGCGTCGGGTGGTCGAGACGAGCACGGTCCTGCTCGTCGAGTCGCTCGCCGCCGCCGTCTGCCAGGCGATCCTCGACGCGACGTCCGCGATCGCCGTGAGCGTCACCGTGCACAAGCCCCGCGCGGCCCGGGACACGAAGTCGACGGACGTACGGCTCACGATGGCGAGGACGCGATGAGGGTCGCGTTCGGGCTCGGATCCAACCTGGGCGACCGCGAGGGCCACCTGCGCGCGGCCGTCGCCGGGCTCGAGCGCAGCGGTGTCCGCGACCTGCGGGTCTCCAGCGCGTACGAGACGGACCCGGTCGGCGGCCCTGCCCAGCCCGACTACCTCAACGCGGTCGCGGTGGGGGAGACGTCCCTCGCGGCCGCCGAGCTGCTCACCGTCGCCAAGGAGCTCGAGTTCGAGGCGCAGCGGGTACGGACGGTGCGGAACGCGCCTCGTACCCTCGACGTCGACATCCTCGCTCTCGGCGACGTGGTCCTCCACACCGAGCAGCTCACCCTCCCTCACCCGCGCGCCCATGAGCGCGCGTTCGTCCTCGTCCCGTGGG
>JAJZQV010000034.1 GCA_021803025.1 Actinomycetes bacterium
CTGCTCGTGGGGCAGGTGTTCGGCCAGCGGGAGGCGTGGCGAGCGGGGGCAACGTTCGCCGCCCACAAGATCCTCCAGGCCAGCATCGTCCTGCTCGGCGCAACGATGTCGCTCGGTCAGGTCGCCGCGACCGGCGGGAGGACGCTTCCGGTGCTCCTGGGCACGCTCGTGGTCGCCCTCGCGGGAGGCCGGCTGCTGGCCAGGCTCCTCAACGTGGAAGGGGCCACAGGAGCCCTCGTCACGTACGGGACGGGGATCTGTGGCGCGTCCGCGATCGCGACCATGAGCGTCGTCATCGGCGCCCCCGCCACCTCGGTCGCCCTGTCGGTGACCGTGATCGTCATCTTCAACGTGCTCGGAGCAGTCCTGTTCCCGCTGCTGGGGCACGCGATGCACCTGTCCCAGGAGTCGTTCGGCCTCTGGGCCGGGACGGCGGTCAACGACACGTCGTCCGTCGTCGCGGCAGCGACAACGTATGGCGCGACGGCCGTCTCCGTGGCGGTGGTCGTGAAGCTGACCCGCACCCTCGCGATCATCCCGCTCGCCCTGTACGAGTCGTGGCGCTCGCACCGCGGCACATACAGCCGGAGGCGCCCCGTGTGGTGGAAGCTCGTGCCCACCTTCCTCGTCCTGTTCCTCGTCGCCGCCGCAGCGCGGTCTGCGGGCCTGGTTCCGGCCTCATGGGGACCTGTGGTCAAGGAGCTCGCCTACATCGGCACCACGGTCGCGATGGCGGCGGTCGGGATGGGCTCGTCACTGCGCCACATCAAGAAGGCCGGATGGCGCCCGGTCGCGCTCGGCGCGCTGCTGTGGCTCCTGGTCGCTGGCTCGTCGCTGCTCCTCCAGAAGGTGTCGGGGACGCTGTAGCCGCTCTGGCCCCGCGAAGGCCCCGTCACGCCGCCTTGACGCCCGCGAGGGTGTGCCGCAGCGCCGCCAGGCCCCGGAGCTCCATCCTCCGCACGGTCGCCTCGCTCACCCTCAGCTCCTCCGCGAGCAGGTGCCGGGGACGCGGCGCACCCTCGAACCCGAACCTGCACCTCAGCACGTGCCGATCGACCGCCGGCAGCCCATCGAGGAGCCTCAGAAGGTCCGGGACTCCTTCGTGGTCGAGGTGGGCCGAGGCGGCCTCGTCCGGGATGAGCAGTGCCGCGACCAACGGCGCCGGCATGGCGACCGCCTCGACCGCGGCCATCCCGGCTCCCCCCGGCACCTCGAACGCGGCGACCGCACGCCCCAGGTCCTGCATGAGGTCGGTCTCCGCCCGCCTGGCCGCGAAGTACCGCACCATGTCGCGGGCCGGCACCCCGGTCCGGCCGCACTGGGTCGCGACGGCCGCACGGACCCGGGCCCGTACCCAGGCCGCCGCGTACGGACCGAAGCGGCCCTTCCGGTGGTCGTACCGGGCCAACGCCTCGGCGAGCGCGAGGTGGCCCTCCTGGACGACCTCCTCGAACTCCAACCCGGAGGAGCCCATCTCCGCATGGGCGATCGTCTTCACGAGGCCCACGTTCGCCAGCAGGAGGCGCTCTCGCGCCTGCCGCCCCTCCTCCGCCAGGACGTCGAGCTCGGCAGGGTCCGCGTCGACGACGATGCCACCGCGACGCGCCTCCTCGGCGAGCACCCCGACCTCCACGGCCGCCGCGAGGGCGGCCTCCTCCGTCTCCGAGAGCAGGCGAGTCGTCATGCCCGAACGATGCATCACGCGAGAACGGACGGGTCAGTCGTCCACCGGTCCCACTGGACACCACCCGGACAACACCGAAGTCGGCGAAGGACTCACAGGGCTCAGTCGCCGGTCGAGGCCGCCAGGAGCTCCTTCCGCGTCGCCTCGAGGGCGATCATCGTCGTGAACATCTGGTTGTACGTCGCCTCGTCCGTGACCGGGTTCGTGCGCTGGAGCTTCGACTTGAGGGCGGAGATCCTGTACATGACCTTGAGCAGGCGCAGCTTCGCCACGTACGAGACGGCGTAGCTCCTGCTCACCGACATGGGGTGGGGCTCGACGGTCAGCTGGACGGCGAGCTGGCGCAGGGCGTCGTCGTCGAGACTCTCGATGACGCCGCGGGTCCACTCCGAGGGCGGGGATCCCTCCGGCGAGCGCGGCGCGATGGCTGCGAACAGTGACCGGTACGCCGGATGGGAGTAGTCCTCGGGGGTCGCGCCGTGCCAGCCGGCGTCGAACAGCTCCGGGTACTGCAGCATGAGCTTGAGGGTGTCCCGCTCGACGGTCAGAGCGCGGTCGTTCGGGTCGGGAAGCTCGTACGTGACGAGCGCACCCTGTGTCGCGTCCTCCGGCGGCGGGACAGCCGGACGGTGCTGAGCCGGGGCATCGGCCAGCCGGCGGCCGGACGCCTTCGCGACGACTTTGCGGACCTCCTCGACATCGGTACCGAGCATCGTCGCGAGCTCGCGGACGTAGCCGGAGACCAGCGAGCTGTCCCGGATCGACGCCACGAGCGGTGCGGCGGCGCGCAGCGCCTCGAGCCGGCCGTCGACGCGGTCGAGGTCGTACTGGCTCAGCACGTTGCCCATGACGAACCGGTACAGCGGCTGGCGGCGTGCGACCAGCTCCCGGACCGCCGCCTCGCCGTGCTGAAGCCGCAGGTCGCACGGGTCCAGCCCGCTCGGCTCGACCGCCACGTACGTCTGGGCGGCGAAGTGGTGGTCGCCCGAGAACACCTTGAGCGCCGCCTTCTGGCCCGCGACGTCGCCGTCGAACGTGAAGATCACCTCGCCGTGGAACGCGTCGCCGCCGAGCAGCCGCTGGATGAGGCGGGCGTGGTCGTCGCCGAACGCCGTGCCGCAGGAGGCCACCGCGGTGTCCACGCCCGACGCGTGGGCGGCCATGACGTCCGTGTAGCCCTCGACGATGACCGCCTGGCCCTTCTTGCCGATGTTCGCCCGGGCGAGGTCGAGGCCGTACAGCACCGTCGACTTCTTGTAGACGGCGGTCTCCGGGGTGTTGAGGTACTTGGCGGGCATCCGGTCGTCGTCGAACAGCTTGCGCGCGCCGAACCCCAGCACGAGGCCGCCGGCATCCTTGATCGGCCAGATCGCACGACCCTGGAAGAAGTCCCAGCCGCCCTGGCGCATGAGCCCCGCCGCGATGAGCTCCTCGTCACGGAAGCCGCGCCCGCGCAGGTGCTGCCCGAGGGCTCGTCCCGATGTCGGGGCGAAGCCCAGCCCGAACCGTTCCGCCACCTCCCTGCCGAAGCCCCTGCCCTGGGCGAACTGACGCGCGACGAGCGCTTCCGGAGTCAGGAGCTGCTCGGCGAAGAACTCGGCGGCCTGGGCGTTCGCCTCGAGGATCCGCAGCCGGCTCCCGGTGTGCTCTCGCTGCCCCGAGCCTTCGGAGTAGCGCAGCTGCACCCCGTACTTGTCGGCGAGGTGCTCGACAGCCTCGGCGAACGACAGGTTGTTGACCTTGCGGACGAACGTGATGACGTCGCCCGACTCGCCGCAGCCGAAGCAGTAGTAGAAGCCGCGCGACGGCGTGACCTGGAAGCTCGGCGTCTTCTCCTCGTGGAACGGGCAGAGCCCCTTCAGCGAGCCGCCGCCGGCGGGCTTCAGCGAGACGTACGCGGAGATCACGTCGTCGATGCGCGCGCGGTCGCGCACCTCGGCGATGTCCTCCTCGTTGATCAGCCCCGCCACGCCGCCGAGTCTAGGGGTCTGCACGGACAGGTCGACGCGGCCGGGCGGTGCCCCGGCCCGGCATCACGGGTGCCACCTCCATTGAGTGGCAGATACGAAGCCGCCGGTTCACCTACGTACCGGCGACCGCCTATCTGCCAGTCTGTGTACGTCAGTCCGTGCGGCAGGCATCGGTGGAGCCGGGCAGCCAGTGGCGGTTGCGAGCAACGAGCCCGTACGTCCGGCGCGCGACCGCCCTGACGCCCGGCAGGACGCGACCAGCCCCACCCCAGAGACCGCCCATCGCACAGAGGGCGGCACTGAAGGCCTCGGCTCCCGACGTGACCCGTCCCTCGTCGACCCGCTGGACGGCGCTCATCGCCTCTTCGCGGGTGACGCCCAAAGCGGTGAGGTCCGCTCGCTGCCACGGCACGACGGCATAGCCGCCATGGCCCCAGCGGAGCATGCGCACGGCGGTGGCAGCGCAGAACGCGCAGTCCCCGTCGTACAGCAGCGTCACCCCACCGGCACCTGTGCTTTGCTGGCGAGGGAGGCGCCCGCGGCCTCCGCGATGACCAGCGCCGCCCGGCCGTCGCTGATGGACGGGGATGGCGCCACACCGGCCTCGATCGCGGTGATGAAGTGGTCCAGCTCGGCGGTGTACGCCGCGGCGTAGCGCTCGAGGAAGAACGGGAGGTACGGGCCTGCGACCTCGGTGCCGGCGGCGCCACTGGCACGCACCCCCGTCGTCCGCAGGTTCGTCGTCTCCAGGGCGCCCTTCGGGCCGAAGACCTCGATGCGCTGGTCGTACCCGGCAGCGCAGACCCGGCTGTTGAGGATGGTGGCCGTAGCGCCGGTCGCGGCGGTCAGCGTGACGGAGCAGGTGTCGATGTCTCCGATGCCGCGGATGTCGTCGATGAAGGCGTGACCACTCGCGCAGACCTCGGCGATGTCCCCCAGCAGGAACCGGGCCATGTCGAAGTCGTGGATCGTCATGTCCTTGAAGATCCCGCCGGAGCTCAGCATGTACTGGGCGGGTGCGGCAGCAGGGTCGCGGCTGATGATCGTCACCTGCCGCAGCTCTCCGACCTCCCCGGCGTCCAGGCGCGTCTTGAGCTCGATCACCCCCGGGTCGAAGCGGCGGTTGAAGCCCACCATGACGCGGTGCTCGTTGCCAGCGATCGCGGCGAGGCACTCGTCGACGCGGTCGACCGACAGGTCGACGGGCTTCTCTGTGAGGACGGCCTTTCCCGCCGCCACCGACGCCATGATCTGGTCTACGTGGCAGGCGGTGGGCGAGCAGATGACGACGGCGTCGATGCTCGGGTCCGCGTACACGTCGTCGATGCTCTCGGTCGCCCTCGCGCCGTACCTGCCGGCCACCGCCGCTGCCGCACCAGGCACGGGGTCGGCGATGACTGCGAGCTCCGCGCAGGGATGGGCGTAGGCCGTACGGGCGTGGACCTGGCCGATGCGGCCGGCACCGATGATCGCGAGGCGAAGCATCGTCGACTCTTTCTCTCGAGGGACCAGGATCAGACCTACGAGTCTTTGTCCTGACATTGTGACTGTATGGAACTGTCTCTCCGACGGTCAAGCCCTCAGACGTACGGGCGCTGGTGGGCCTTCGCCGTCACGTACTCCTCGTACGCCTTCTGCGTGCTCTCCAGCTCGGACACCTGCGACACCGGGACGTCCCACCACGCGTGGCCGGGAGGGTTGGGGCCGGTGAGGTCGGTCTCGATGTAGAGGACCGTCGTCCGGTCGGCGCCGACGGCCTTGGCGTAGTTGGCGCGGAACTCCGCGATGCCGTGGCAGCGCAGCACGTCCGCGCCCCAGCTCGCAGCGTTGGCCGCGAGGTCGAACGGCACATCGTCCCCGTCAAGGCGGCCTCCTGCGGACCTCACCCTGTACCGCGTGCCGAACCGCTGCGAGCCGCGCGACTCGGACAGCGCCCCGATCGAGGCGAACCCGTGGTTGTCGAGCAGGACGACGATGACCTTGACACCCTCCTGGACGATCGTCGCGAGCTCAGAGGGCAGCATCTGGTACGTGCCGTCCCCGACGATCGCGACGACCTCGTGCTCGTCTCCCACCGCGAGCTTCACGCCGAGCGCCGCCGGGATCTCGTAGCCCATGCAGGAGTAGGCATACTCGAGGTGGTACTGCTCGGGCGTCCGGGCGCGCCACAGCGCCTGGAGGTCGCCGGGCATCGAGCCGGCCGCGTTGATGACGACGTCGCGGTCCCCCATGAGCTCGTTGAGCACCCCGAAGACCTCCGTCTGGGCCGGCAGGGGCGCGTTGCCCCTGTGGTAGCACTCGTCGACGACGGCCTGCCAGGCGTCGTCCAGCTCCCCCGCGCGCTGCTGGTAGGCCGGGTCGGTGGTCCAGCCCGTCAGCGCCGCGGTCAGCGCGTCAAGCGCCTCCCTCGCGTCGGCCACGAGCATCTCGGCCCCGTGCTTCGCCGCGTCGAAACGGGCGACGTTGACGTTGACGAACCGTACGTCCTCGGCGGCGAAGACGGTACGGCTGGCGGTCGTGAAGTCCGAGTACCTCGTGCCGATGCCGATGACGAGGTCGGCCTCGCGGGCCAGCGTGTTCGCGGCGCTCCCTCCCGTCGCACCCACTCCCCCGACAGCCATCCTGTGGTCGTAGCCGATCGCCCCCTTGCCGGCCTGTGTGTCGGCGACGGGGATGCCCGTGGCGTCGGCGAAGGCGCGCAGCGACTCGGAGGCGCCCGAGTACACGACACCGCCGCCGGCGACCACGAGGGGCCTCCGTGACGCCTTGATGGCGGCAACTGCGCGCTCGAGCGCCGCCGGCTCGGGAACCGGCCGCCCGACGTGCCAGACACGCTTGCGGAACAGCTCGACCGGGAACTCGAACGCCTCGGGCTGGACGTCCTGCGGCAGGCAGATCGTCACCGCCCCCGTCTCGACCGGGTCGGTGAGGACGCGCATCGCGTTGAGCATGCTCGACGCGAGCTGCTCGGGACGGTTGATGCGGTCCCAGAACCTCGAGACCGGCTTGAACGCGTCGTTGACCGAGATGTCGAGCGTGCGCGGGTCCTCGAGCTGCTGCAGCACCGGGTCCGGGGCCCGCGTGGAGAAGATGTCGGACGGGAGCAGCAGGACCGGGAGGCGGTTGGTGGTCGCGAGCGCCGCGCCGGTCACCATGTTGGTCGCCCCGGGGCCGATGGAGCTCGTCACCGCCCAGGTCTGGAGGCGGTTCTTCTGCTTCGCGTAGGCGGCCGCCGCGTGGACGCCGCCCTGCTCGTTGCGGACGAGCACGTACGGAAGGTCGGGCGCCTCCGTGTCGCCGTCGAGATGCTGGACCTCGGCCTGCAGCAGCGCCTGTCCCAGGCCGGCCACGTTGCCGTGGCCGAAGATCCCGAAGCAGCCGGCGACGAGCCGCTGCTCCACGCCGTCACGCTCGCTGTACTGGGCGGCCAGGAACCGTACCAGCGCCTGCGCGACGGTGAGTCGGATCGTTGTCGACATCGACGTCCTCTCGGGGTCAGGGTGCAGGGACGAGGATGTCACGCACGATCTGGTCGAGCTCCTCGTCGGCGCCGAGGAACTGTCGCAGCGTGCGGGCCGTGGCGCCGTACGAGAGGAACTCGGAGGGTGTGAGGCCGTCCGGCTCGTAGGCCTTGACGAACTCCGGCATCGTCAGCAGGGCGTCGAGGACGCGCTGCTCCACCGGTACGTCCATGCGCGGCTCGGGGCTCCCGCCGTTCTGGTAGCGGCGCTGCCACCCGAAGGGAGGCGAGATGACGACGTCGCCTCCGATGAGCTCGGAGATCTGGAGCGTGTTCCGGAAGGCCGCCACGAGCAGCCGAGCGCGGAGCCCGCGAGCCTGGAACTCCTCGTACGCCCTCTTGAACGTCGCGATGCCCGCCCATTCCAGATATCCCGGGTCGAAGCACAGCTGGTCGCGTTCGTAGACGACCTTGAGCCAGTCGTCGAGCCTTCCGACCATGAGCGTGACGACCGGACCCATGGTCGAGACGTCCTTGCCCTCGGCCTCCCGGCGCGTGAGCCCTCGCTCGATGGCCTCCCCCGTCGCGAGCGCCTGCGCCAACGTGAACGAGACCGTGACGTTGATGCTCACCCCGCGGTACGTGGCCTCCTCGATGGCCGCGACCCCGACCTCGGTCGCCGGCACCTTGACGATGATGTTGGGCGCGAGGCTCGAGAAGTACTCGGCCTGGGAGACGAGCGCCTCCGCGCTGCGCGCCAGCCGGGGGTCGGTCTGCATGGAGAGCCGGCCGTTGCGTCCGTTGTGCGCGTCGAAGGCGGGCAGCAGGAGCGTGGCCGCGTCGAGCGAGACCTCCTCGACGATCCTCCAGCCGATCTCGGACTCGCTCGCGTCCGGGAGCTCGCGGGCGAGCTCGGCGATGCGGGCGGACCAGCGCGGCAGGTCGGACCGGATGCTCGAGAGGGCGATGACGGGGTTGCACGTGGCACCCACGGCACCCCACGAGATGGAGGTCGCGAGCTCCGAACGAGTCGCGGAGTCGTTCCACAGCACGGTCGGTCCCCGCTGCGTCATCACGCCCAGCGGTGTCGTGGAGTGTGTCATCGAGGTTCTCTTCGTCGAGGGCAGGGTCACCGACATTCAATCCATGTCACATGCATGTGTCAACCACATGTCCTGACATTTGCGGACCAGTGGAGGCCCTCTCGCGAGGACGGGAGGGAGTCGCCCTGCCGACACGCCATGATGGGGTCGTGACCTTGGAACCCACCTGGCGGCTCGGACTCGCGCTCGTCCTGCTCGTCGCCCTGACGCTCGTCGTGTCCTGGCTCGGCAGGCTTCGCATCGGGCGCCAGTCGGTGGTGGCAGCCGTACGGGCGGTCGTCCAGCTGGCGGCGGTGTCCGTGATCATCGTCGCCGCGTTGAACCACCTCTGGAGCGCGGTGGCGTTCGTCCTCGTCATGTTCGTCATCGGCGTGTACACGACGGCCACGCGAGTGGGTGTCCGCGACTGCTGGCCCTACGTGTCCCTCGCGATGGCCGCCGGCACGCTTCCCGTGCTCCTCGTCGTGTACGCGACCGGTACCGCACCGCTCAACGGACTCTCGCTGATCCCCATCGCGGGGATCGTCATCGGCAACATGATGACGGCCCACACGCTCGTCGTCCGCAACTCCTTCACCCACCTCCGGTCGCACCTCGGCCAGTACGAAGCAGCGCTGTCGCTCGGCTTCTCCCGCCCGCGGGCGATCCGGCTGGCCGACCCCGACTCCGCGCGCGATGCGACCATGCCGAACAACGACCAGACTCGTACGGTCGGGCTGGTGACCCTCCCCGGCGCCTTCATCGGGGTGCTCCTCGGGGGCGGCTCCCCCGTCCAGGCCGGCGCCGCCCAGGTCCTCGTGCTGCTCGGCATCATGGCCGGCCAGGCGGTCACCGTGACGGTCGCCCATCGCCTCATCGAGCATGCGCGGATCGTCACGCCGGAGCTCCGGACAGCCCTTCACCGCTAGCGTTCCGCCTTCGCGGGCACGTCGCCGAAGACCGAGGATCCTGAGAGTTTGTTGGATATCTCTCAGGTATCGTTTATGATTCGGTACGACCGTGTTCCCGGAGAAGGACAAGCGCTGTGCTCGTACCGAGAAAATTGATCATCACCGGCGTGGCCGCCGTGTTCGCCGTGGCGGGCGCAGGCGTGGCCACCGCCGCGACTCTGCAGAAGGAGGTCACCCTCGTCGTCGACGGCCAGTCCCTGAAGGTGAACGGCTACGTCGCGACCGTGGGCGACGTGCTCGCGAAGAACGCGGTCTCCCTCCAGCAGAAGGACACCGTCGAGCCGGCGGCGGACACCCACGTCACCGACGGTGAGACGATCACCGTCACCCGCGTCCGCGCCAAGCAGGTGACAATCGCCCATGACGGGACGACCGCGACGGTGTCGAGCTTCTCCTCCACCGTCGCGGGCGCCCTCAACGACGCCGGCGTGACCGTCGACGTGCCGGACCGCGTGTCCCCCGAGATCACGGACGCCCTCACGGACGGCGAGACGATCACCGTGAAGCGCGTCGTCGTCTCGACGACGCAGACCACCGCGCCCATCGCGTTCACGACGACGACGGTCAAGGACGCCACGCTCTCGCAGGGGACCTCGAAAGTGACCACCAAGGGCGTCAACGGCGTCAAGACGTCCACGTTCCAGGTCGTCACGGTCGACGGCGTGGAGGAGTCCCGCACCCTCGTCTCCGAGGCCACCGCGCCGGCCACCGCCCAGGTGACCACGGTCGGTACGAAGGCGGCCACGACGGCGCCGAAGACCACCATCACCGCCGCCGCCGCACCCGTCACGACGAGCGGCTCCACCGCAGGCCTGAACCTCTCGAACGCCGCGATGTGGGACAAGGTCGCCCAGTGCGAGTCGGGCGGCAACTGGCACATCAACACCGGCAACGGCTACTACGGCGGCTTGCAGTTCCTCACGTCGACGTGGCTCGCGTACGGCGGTGGCCAGTTCGCCCCCCGCGCGGACCTCGCCTCGCGCGAGCAGCAGATCACCGTGGCGAACCGCGTCTACGCCACCTCCGGGCTCAGCCAGTGGGGCTGCAAGGCCTGACGCCCACACCGTGGCCTCACACTCTCGGGAGACGGGCCTCATACATCCCGGACGAGGAGGACGAGCGGCGACTCCGGCCACATGGCCGGCATCGCCAGCCCCTCCCCGGAGAGCCACGCGCCGGACGCCCGGATCCCCACGAACTGCGACCCCTCGGGCTCGCCGAACCACGGGGCCTTGAGGGACGGCATCGCGCTCGGGCCGTCGACCACGACAGGCCGTACGGCGTACCGCCTGTCGGGGTCCAGCCCCGCAAGCCGGATGCGCCCGAACGTCGTCTCCATGAGCGGCGCCGACGTGGCCGAGACGACGTAGACCGCACGTCGCGCATCCGTCGACACGACCCCGGTCAGCCAGAGGCCCGGCTCGTCACCGCGGACGACCACGCCCGTGTGGAGCAGCGGGCGGATCCCCTTGTACAGGGCTATCCAGCTCTTGAGCTCCGCCAGCTCTGCCGCAGACACGGTCCGGAGGTCCCACTCCACGCCCAGGTGGCCGACGAGGGCCGTGGCCGCACGGAACGCCACGCTGTGCTGACGTCCCGTCTGGTGCGACGGCGAGCTGCCGATGTGGCACCCGAGAAGCTCGGGCGGCAGGAGCGACAGCGTGCCCTGCTGGATCCGTACGCGCTCCTCGGCGTCCGTGTCGTCCGAGACCCAGATCCTGTCGCAGATCTCCATGATCCCGAGGTCGGCGCGAGCACCGCCCGACGAGCAGGACTCGATCTCGAGGCCGGGCTGATGGGCCTTGAGCTCGCGCATCAGGCGGTACGTCGCCAGCGTCTGTTCGTGGACCGCCGGCCGGCCGCCGTTCCTCACGCTTCCCGCGTCGACGAGGTCGCGGTTGTGGTCCCACTTGAGGTAGTCGATCGCGTACTCGTCGAGGAGCGCCACCAGCGACCGGCGAAGGTACTCGAAACAGTCGGGGTTGGTGAGGTCGAGCACGTACTGCTGCCGCTGGGCCGGTGGCAGCCGTCCCGGCACCTGGAGCACCCAGTCCGGATGAGCGCGGGCGACCTCCGAGTCGAGGTTGACCATCTCCGGCTCGACCCACAGCCCGAACTGCATGCCGTACCCGCGGACGTGGTTGACGAGCGGGTGCAGCCCGTGTGGGTACACCTCGGGCGACACCCACCAGTCGCCCAGCCCGCGGGTGTCGTCGCGGCGGGAGCCGAACCAGCCGTCGTCGAGCACGAAACGCTCCACCCCGACGTCGGCACCGACGTCCACGAG
Organism: Actinomycetes bacterium; assembly: GCA_021803025.1. Classification (GTDB taxonomy): domain Bacteria; phylum Actinomycetota; class Actinomycetes; order Propionibacteriales; family Propionibacteriaceae; genus Fen-668. Next base: position 11,455 of record JAJZQV010000034.1, read on the forward strand.
GCGGAGCAGCTCGTCGATGTCGTGGTTGAAGTACGCCGCCTCCCAGCTGTTGAGCGTCACGGGACGCCTGCTGACGGGGTAGTCGTCACGGCTGCGGACGAATGCGTGGAAGCGCCGCGAGAGGTCGTCGAGCCCCTGTCCGTACGAGCCGTAGAGCCAGGGCGACGTGTACGACTCGTCGGGTGCGAGGACGACCTCGCCCGGCAGGAGGAGCTCGCCGCCTCCGAGCCAGCGGCCCGTCGCGAGCCGCTCGGCCAGGTGGATGTGGTTCCCGCTCCATCCCACGTGGACCCCCCACACCTCACCGGTGCGGAACCCGAAGCCCGCCTCACCCGCGTGAAGCACGGTCGCGGCGTCGAAGCCCGTGCGTCCCCGGCGGCCTTCGCGCAGGTGCGCACCGACGGCGAAGGGAAGGCGCTGCGGCGTGCGCTCCGTGGCCCAGTGGCCCGCGAAGTCGAGCAGCTCCGTCGCCCGGGGCGGCACGGGCAGCCGGGGCGTGACGCCCTCCACGCTGTAGGGGTCCGCGCTCCGGTTCGTGATACTCGCACGCGTCCGGACGAGCCCGCTCGGCAGCAGCTCCACCTCCAGCCGCAGACCCAGTCCCGCGTCCTCGTCGTGCGCCGTGACCACCACTGCCGCTGGGCCGCCGCTGTGGGCGGCCCCCGGCTCCACGCCGTCGACCGTCACGGAGTCCGTACGCCAGTGAGGCGACCAGCCGTACCCGTCACGCTGTCCCTCGACGCCCGGTCGACCCAGGAACCCCGACCCTGACTCCGGCAGCAGCGACACCCGTACCGGCACGTCGGGCCCTGCGTCGGCGAGCGGAGGCTCCACCGCCAGCGTGGCCGCCTCGAGGTCGACGTCCGCATGGGGCAGGTCACGCCCCCAGTGCACGACCTGCGGCACCCCGTCGTCCCGTACGACCATCCACAGCGCGACGCCCTCGGCACTCAGCGCGATCGTGGAGTTGCTCATCCCCGCCTCCTCATCAGCTGCGGCCAACCTATCCGCGAGCCGCCAGCCGGTGGCGGACACACACCGGATGGAGGTCAGGCTCCTCGGCCGATCCCTCGTGGGATGCGTGCCGGGTCCCAGCCGAGCAGCTGTGTCGCGGTCTCGAACGCGTACCGGTCGGTCATCCCTCCCACGTACGCGACCACGGTCGCCACCCAGGAGACGTCCTCGCCGACCACGACGGCGTTCTCGGGCGGGACGTCCTCGGGGTGCTCGAGGTAGTGGTCGACGAGGCCCCGCAGGACCGCGATGACCGCCTCGGCCTGCGCGACCGACTCGGGTCGGGTGTAGATGCGCTCGTAGTTGAACTGCCGCAGGCCGGCGAGGGCCGCGGCCGCCTCCGCGTCCATCCCGATGCGGCCTGTACGGACTGACGACGACATCACGGCGTGGATGAAGGTCCCGAGCTGCTCGGACCGCGTCCTGCCGCAGACCTCGGCGACATCGGCTGGGAGGTCCTCGGGCCGGACGATGCCGGCCGAGACGGCGTCCTCGAAGTCGTGGGCGCAGTAGGCGATCCGGTCCGACCACGAGACGATCTCGCCCTCGACGGTCGACGGCGCGGGACGCGACCAGGAGTGGTTGCGGATCCCGTCGAGCGTCTCCCGGCACAGGTTGAGGGGGGCGAGGACCACGTCCGCGCCCCAGGGGCCGTGGTCGTACCCAGCAGGCAGGTACGGGTCGAACGCGTCTTCGGACGCGTGCCCTCCGGGCCCGTGGCCGCAGTCGTGGCCGAGGGCGATGGCGTCGGCCAGGGTGACGTTCGCCCTCACCCCCCGGGCGATCGACGTGGCGACCTGCGCGACTTCGAGCGCGTGCGACAGCCGGGTCCGCTGGTGGTCGTGCGGGTAGACGACGACCTGGGTCTTGCCCGCCAGCCGCCGGAACGCTGCCGAGTGGACGATCCGGTCCCGGTCGCGCTCGAAGCACGTGCGCTCCACACTGGGCGCCTCAGGCCGGGCCCTGTCGCCGGCGCCCGAGGCGCGAGCTGCCCCAGGTGCGAGGTGGGCGTCCTCCCACTCCTCGCGCTCCTCTCGGAGGACGAGGCGCCGTGCCTCGAGACGGGCATGCGTGTCCTGGTGCGCGTGCACGGTCTCCCCCGCGGCATGACCGGCCATCGTGGACGCCCAGGTCCTCGCCCGTTCTGTCTCGCTCACGGGCCCACTGTCTCAGATCACCCCGTCGTCGCGGGACGTTCCGCCCCCGTCCCCCGCCCGACGACGTTCCCGGGATCGTCAGCCTCCCGACACGTCCGACTCGGCGTCGGCGAGGTCGACCGAGTCGTCGAGCACCCGCGACTCGAGCCAGCCGTACGGAACGGTGACGCGCTCCCGGGGCGAGCCCTGGCGGCCACGCGGAGCCCCCACCTCTCCCGTGGGGAACGGCGTACCGGGATCCAGCCGTGCGAACAGGTCGTCCAGCTCGACGAACGACGAGACCATGCCGAGCGCCTTCCGGAGCTCGCCGCCGAGGCCGAACCCCTTGAAGTACCACGCCATGTGCTTGCGGAGGTCCGTCAGCCCGTGGCGCTCTCCGTGGGTCTCCGCGAGCAGCTCCCCGTGGCGGCGCACCATCGCCATCACCTCGCCGAGCGTGGGCAGCGTGGGACCGTCCTCCGAGCCACCGGGCCGCAGCCGCGCAGCGAGGTCACGGAACAGCCAGGGCCGGCCGAGGCAGCCCCGGCCCACGACGACGCCCGCAGCGCCCGTCTCCCGCATCATCCGGACCGCGTCGCCGGCCTCCCAGATGTCCCCGTTGCCCAGCACGGGGATGCTCACGGTGTCGACCAGCCTCGCGATCGCCTCCCAGTCGGCGTCACCGCCGTATGCCTGCGCCACCGTACGACCGTGGAGCGCGACCGCAGCGACACCCGCCTGCTCGGCGATGCGTCCCGCATCGAGGTACGTGAGGTGGTCGTCGTCGATCCCCTTGCGCGTCTTCATCGTCACCGGCACCCCGTACGGGGCCGCAGCCTTCACGGCCGCACGCAGGATCGCCTCGAGCCGGTCGCGCTTCCAGGGCAGGACGCCGCCCCCGCCGCGCCGTGTCACCTTGGGCACGGGGCAGCCGAAGTTGAGGTCGACGTGGTCGATGCCGAGCTCGCCGCACAGGATGGCCGTCGCGGTGGCGATGACGGCAGGGTCGACGCCGTACAGCTGGACGGACTTCACCGGGTCGCCCTCGTCGAAGCGGAGCATGTCGAAGGTCTTGGGGATCCGCTCGACGATGCCGCGGCTCGTGATCATCTCGCAGACGAACAGGCCGGCCGGTCGCACGTCGGGCGCCCCTGCCTCCGCCTGCTCGCGGCACAGGCTCCGGTACGCGGGGTTGGTGATCCCGGCCATGGGTGCGAGCACGACGGGAACCGTCACCTCGATGGATCCGATCCTCAACCCCATGCCGCCTCCTGTCGCCGGTACAGGCTACGTGGTCCTACCGGAGGGAACCCATCTGCCACAGGACGAACGCCGCCGCGATGGCCACCGCGACGAGAACCACCGCGACGATGGCCACCAGAACCTTGCGGCTCGCGGCAGCTGCGGACCGCTGCGTGGCGCCGGGCTGGTGCGCAGCGAGCAGGATGGAGGTGTAGGGGTCGACCGGGGGCGGCGTGTACACGGTCGGGGCGTCGACCTGTACGAGTGGCGGGTCGGCGCCGGGTGCGGCGAGCACGAGGTCCTCGATGCGCGAGACCTCGGTGGTCAGCAGGCGCAGCACCCGCTGGTCCTCAGGGGACAAGCCCTGGAACGACAAGGCACGCAGGTAGTCGAACTCGTCGCGGACGGGCCCTCGGATCTCGCAGAGCCACTGCTTGCCGTCCCAGTGCCGGGTGATGTCCGGCGGATCGCCAGGGCGCGCGTACCATCCCGGCGTCGCCGGTACGTACAGCGGGTGCTGTGACACGTCGAAGAGCCTTTACTCACAGGGAAACGTGGAAACCCTAGTGAGAAGCCCGTGCATCACCTCGGCAGTGTGAGAGGACTGTCACTGCGTCCGGGCGGGCGCAGCGGGTCACCGTCGCTCTCAGCAGCCGGCTAGGCGGCTTGCCAGGTAGCCCTTCACCTGGTCGAGAGCCACGCGCTCCTGCGTCATGGTGTCCCGCTCCCGCACGGTCACCGCCTGGTCGTCGAGCGTGTCGAAGTCGACCGTGACGCAGTACGGCGTGCCGATCTCGTCTTGTCGACGGTACCGGCGGCCGATGGCCTGCGTCTCGTCGTAGTCGACGTTCCAGAGCGTGCGCAGCTCAGCCGCGAGGTCCTTGGCCTTGGGCGACAGGTCCTCGTTCTTGCTCAGCGGAAGCACGGCCGCCTTCACTGGGGCGAGCCGGGGGTCCAGCTTGAGCACGGTCCGTACGTCCACCCCGCCCTTCGTGTTCGGCGCCTCGTCCTCCGTGTACGCCTCGACGAGGAACGCCATGAGCGAGCGCGTGAGGCCGGCCGCCGGCTCGATGACGTACGGCACGAACTTCTCGTTCGTCACCGGGTCGCGGTAGCTGAGGTCCACGCCGGAGTGCTGGCTGTGGGTCGTGAGGTCGAAGTCCGTGCGGTTCGCGATGCCCTCGAGCTCCCCCCAGTCGCCGCCCGCGAAGCCGAACCGGTACTCGATGTCGACCGTGCGCTTCGAGTAGTGGGAGAGCTTCTCCTTCGGGTGCTCGTAGTGGCGCAGGTTCTCCCGGGAGATGCCGAGGTCGACGTACCACTGGGTGCGGGTGTCGATCCAGTACTGGTGCCACTCCTCGTCTGTACCGGGCACGACGAAGAACTCCATCTCCATCTGCTCGAACTCACGGGTACGGAAGATGAAGTTGCCGGGCGTGATCTCGTTGCGGAACGACTTGCCGACCTGGCCGATGCCGAACGGAGGCTTCTTGCGCGTCGCCTGCACGACGTTGGCGAAGTTCACGAAGATGCCCTGGGCGGTCTCCGGGCGCAGGTAGTGGAGACCCGACTCGTCCTCGACGGGGCCGAGGTACGTCTTGAGCATCATGTTGAAGTCGCGCGGCTCGGTCCACTTGCCCTTGGTGCCGCAGCTCGGGCAGGGGATCTCCGCCAGGCCCTCGGGCTTGCGCCCCTTGCGCGTCTCGAACTCCTCCTCGAGCGTGTCCGCACGGAACCGCTTGTGGCACTGGAGGCACTCCGTGAGGGGGTCGGTGAACACGCCCACGTGACCTGACGCGACCCACACCTGACGCGGGAGGATGACCGACGAGTCGAGGCCCACGATGTCGTCGCGGGCCGTGACGACGTGACGCCACCACTGCTTCTTGATGTTCTCCTTGAGCTCCACGCCGAGGGGGCCGTAGTCCCAGGCCGCGCGCGTACCGCCGTAGATCTCGCCACAGGGGAAGACGAAGCCTCGCCGCTTGGCGAGGCCGATGACGTTGTCCAGGGTGCTTGCCACCGAGAGTTCTCCAGATCTGTGCTCGCGGGTCAGCCCGCGCGGGCCACCCGGCTGGTGACCCGTGAGGCGTAACGCTACCGGGTACGGGGCAGGTTCTGCCCGACGGCGTCCGCGTCGTCGTACGCGCTCGGCTCGTCGATCGCCAGCGCCAGGAGCGGCCACAGGACCATGCGGTTCGCCGAGCCCAGAGCGCGCCGGTACGAGCCGACGTCGACCCACCTCGTCGCCAGGACCCACAGCTCGGGGTCGTCGAGGTTCACTCCGAAGTCGATGCTCTCCAGACCGGGCTGTACGGACAGGAGCTGTACAGCCGGTGCCGCGGCTGCCTCGAACGCCGGGCGGCCGAGCTCGGAGACCCTGAACCGGGAGACGACGATCACGGCTGAACTGTACGAGATGTGCCGAGTCCCCTCTGCCCAGCGCGGACCCCACAGCGGGGGGCTGGCAACGTCGGATGGTTCCGACTTGTACTAACACCCAATTCACATGATAATCATTCTCATGAAGATGAGGCGGCTGACGGCCGCGGCAATGGCGTTGCTGGTGCTGGCGACGGGCTGTACGTCCCCGACGGGCTCCTCGGGGTCGGGGCGGCTGAGTGTCGTCGTGGCCTTCTACCCCCTGCAGTATGTGGTCGAGCAGGTCGGCGGCGACCAGGTGAGCGTCGCCAACCTGACGCTGCCCGGTGTCGAGCCCCATGACCTGGAGCTGACCGCGAAGCAGATCGCTTCGGTGGGGTCGGCCGATCTCGTCTTCTATGAGCGCGGCTTCCAGGCCGCCGTGGACAGCGCCGTCGACACGCAGGCGCCGAAACGAGTCCTCGACGGAGCCACGATCGTCCCGCTCCGTACGACCCCCGGGTTCACCGGCGAGGCTGGGACACCGAGCACCAGCGCGCTCGACCCCCACACCTGGCTGGATCCGCGGACCATGATCAAGTACGCGTCGGCGGTCGCCGCAGAGCTCAGCCAGGCGCGTCCGGCGGCTTCAGCAGCGTTCCAGCAGCGCGCCGATGCACTGGTGGCACAGCTGACCGCTCTCGACGGTCAGTTCTCGACGGGATTGGCAGCCTGCAGGCTGAAGGTCTTCGTCACGTCGCACGCGGCGTTCGGCTACCTCGCCGAGCGGTACGGGCTCGAGCAGGTGGGCATCACCGGGCTCGCCCCGGACGCCGAACCGACACCGGCCCATCTGGCCGCCGTCCAGAAGATCGCCCAGGAGAAAGGCGTGACCACCATCTTCTCTGAGACGCTCGCGTCGCCGGCGCTCGCCGACGCGCTCGCCAAGGACCTCGGCCTGCGGACCGACGTCCTCGACCCCCTGGAAGGCATCACCTCCCAGTCCCGGGGCACTGACTACCCTTCCGTCATGCGCAGCAACCTCAGCGCTCTGAGGGAGGCGAACGGATGTCTATGAGACCGGTCGTCGTCGACGACCTCAGCGTGAGCCTGGGTGGGGTCCCCATCCTGCGCGACGTCTCCTTCAGCGTCGACGAGGGCGAGATAGTGGCTCTTCTCGGCGGCAACGGGTCGGGCAAGACCACACTCGTACGCGCTGTGCTCGGTCTGGTACCTCACCTGCGCGGCGACATCTCCCTCTTCGGCACTCCCCTGGCGCAGTTCCGGGAGTGGTCCCGGATCGGGTACGTGCCGCAGCGGGCGTCGGTGTCGATGCACTCCACGACCGTGCGCGAGCTCGTCTCGTCAGGGACGCTGTCGTCACGAAGGCTCTTCACGCGCCTGGGCCGCTCCGGACGCGCGCGGGTGAGCGAGGTCATCGATCGGGTCGGGCTGGGCGCGAAGGCGGACGACGCGTTCGTCCACCTCTCGGGCGGCCAGCAGCAGCGGGTCCTCATCGCGCGCGCGCTCGTGTCCTCCCCGTCGCTCCTCGTCATGGACGAGCCCTTCGCAGGTGTGGACCTCAGCACGCAGCAGCGGCTCGCGGACCTCGTGGGCAGCCTGCACGCCGACGGCATGGCCGCACTCGTGGTCCTGCACGAGACCGAGGTGTTCGCGCCCCTCATCGACCGGGCTGTCGTCCTCCGCGAAGGACGAGTGGCCCATGACGGGGACCTGGAGGCGCACGCGGCGCATGGCCACGAGACCGAGCCGCCCGCACGGTCCGTACAGCTCATCGAGGAGGTACGGCCATGGACGTGATCACGCTGGCCTTCATGCAGCGAGCACTCGTGGCGGCGATCCTCACCGGCCTCGTTGCGCCGGCGATCGGCACGTACGTGGTCCAGCGCCGGCTGTCCCTGCTCGGTGACGGGCTGGGCCACGTGGCGATCGCCGGAGTCGGCCTCGCGCTCCTCACCAACACGAGCCCGTTGCCCATCGCGGTCGTCGTCTGCGTCGCCGGTGCCGTGGGCATCGAGCTGCTCCGGGAGAGGGGCCGAGCCCAGGGTGACGTGGCGCTGGCCGTGCTGTTCTACGGCGGCCTCGCGACCGGTGTGCTCATGGCCGGCGCGGCCGGCCAGGGCGCGGGGACGCTGTCGAACTACCTGTTCGGATCCCTGACGAGCGTCACGACGTCCGACCTCGCCATCGTCGGGGTCCTCGGCGCCGCGGTGCTGCTCGCCGCGGTGGGCCTCGCACCTCAGCTGTTCGCCGTCTGCGCGGACGAGGACTTCGCGCGCGTGCTCGGACTGCGCGTCCGTGCGTACAACCTTCTCATCGTCGTCCTGGCGGCCATCACCGTCACGACCGCGATGCGCACCGTGGGCCTCCTGCTCGTCAGCGCGCTCATGGTGATCCCGGTCGCCACGTCCCAGAACCTGTTCAAGGGCTTCCGCGCCGGCCTGTACGGGGCCATGGCGATCGGCGTGGTGGTCGCCATCAGCGGGGTCTTCGGGTCGTTCTACGCCGACGTTCCCCCCGGCGCGTTCATCGTCGTCCTCGCGATCGCGGCGTTCGCCGTCTCGTGGCCGATCTCGTCGTGGCGGCACCGCCTCAAGCCGCTCGCCTCGGTGGACGCCGTGGAGCCGCTCCCCCACGAGCCCACACCGGCTCACGAGCACGTCCACGGACCGGGGTGCGGCCACCGCGTCGTCGAGCACGGAGACCACGTCGACTACGTGCACGACGGGCACCGTCACGTCGCCCACGCCGACCACTACGACGAGCACTGAGATGACCGAGCACACACCGCGCCGCACGACGCGCCAGCGCACGACCATCAGCGAGTTCCTCGCGCACGCCGGCGACTTCCGCACCGCACAGCAGATCCACGAGCAGCTCCGTGCGGGGGGCGACGGCGTTGGGCTCGCGACCGTCTATCGGACGCTGCAGTCGATGGCCGAGTCGGGCGAGGTCGACGTCGTCCGTACGGCCGATGGCGAGTCCGCCTACAGGCGCTGCGCCACGAGCGACCACCACCATCACCTCGTGTGTCGCGGCTGCGGCCGTACCGAGGAGATCACGGCCAAGGCGGTCGAGGCCTGGGCCGCGACCATCGCCGCGCAGCACCACTTCACGGACGTCACCCACGACGTGGAGCTGTACGGCCTGTGCGCCACGTGCGGACTCGAGCGTCGCTGAGGCTGCCCCCTGTCGAGCGACGACGTGAGGCGGCGGATGCCGGTCATGGCACGTGCGAGCCGCAACGTGCCGTAGGGCACCTCCCGAACTGACCGCGCCTGAGGTCTACCCAGGGGGCCGCCGCGTGCTTAGGCTCTCCCCCATCCCGTGGGAGACCGCCGGGCCGGGGAAGCCCACGGCGACCACCCGCCATCCGCGGGTGCGGCTCAGGCCGGGAGCCCTACTGAGGCCCCCGGCGGGATGAAAGGCACACGATGCGATCCATTCGTCGGTCCCTGCTTCTCGCGGGACTCACGGCCGGCATCACGTTCGCCGGCACCCTTCCCACCGCGGTCGTCGCACATGCGACCGTTCCCAGCCAGGTGGCCCAGACGGGCGCCCTGCAGAGCTTCCTCGTGCTGTACGAGTCGGGCGGGAGCGCAGCGGGCGCCTCGCTGCAGGCGATCTCGGTTGCCGGCGGCTCCCTCGTCAAGGACTACCCGGCGATCGGGGTGGCCGTCGTCTCGTCCGCGGTCGTGGACTTCGCATCCCGCCTTGCGGCGGCGGACCCGAGCGTGGACGCCGCGTCAGCCACGACCTCGTTCCGGGTGGGGCTCGGGACCGTGAACACCGTCGGTACCAGCCCCGATCCCGTCGTACCCACTCCTGCTCCGGGCAGCGACGACCTGTCGGCCCTCCAGTGGGACATGGTCCAGATCCAGGCTCCGGAGGCGCGCGCGATCAACGGCGGGAGCCCGTCCGTCGTCGTGGGTGACATCGACACCGGCCTCGACTGGACGCACCCCGACCTCGCGCCCAACGTCGACTTCAGCCGCTCTGTCTCCTGCGTCGGCGGCGTGCCGAACACGGATCCCACCGCGTGGATGGACGACAACGGGCACGGGACCCACACGGCAGGCACCATCGCGGCAGCCAAGAACGGCATCGGGATCGTCGGGGTCGCACCGAACGTCAAGATCGCCGGCATCAAGGCGGGCGACGCGAACGGGTTCTTCTTCCCGGAGGCGGTCGTGTGCGCGTTCATGTGGGCCGGGGACCATGGCATCCAGGTGACGAACAACAGCTACTTCGCGGACCCCTGGCTGTTCAACTGCAAGAACGACCCCCAGCAGCGTGCCATCTGGGAAGCGGAGCGCCGGGCGATCAGGTACGCCCAGCAGAAGGGCACGACCGTCGTCGCCGCGGCAGGCAACCAGGCTGACGACCTCGCCCACCCGACCCAGGACGCGACGAGCCCGGACAACACCACTCCGGTCACGCGGGACATCACGAACGCATGCGCGGTCGTGCCCGCCGAGGTGCCGGGTGTCGTCACGGTGTCCGCCACCGGGAACACCCTCCTCAAGTCCTTCTACTCGAGCTACGGGGTCGGCGTCGTGAGCGTCGCCGCTCCGGGCGGCGACTCGGTGCTCGGACGTACGTCAGCCGCGCCGAACGGCCGCGTCCTGTCCACCTACCCCGCGAGCCTGATCTCCACCTGCCTGAGGCCGGTGGTCGATGGCACCGCCACCTACTGCTACCTGCAGGGCACGTCCATGGCCTCCCCGCACGTCGCGGGTGTGGCCGCGCTCATCGCGAGCGCCGGCGCCAACGCCGGGCAGATCGCCTCGAGGCTGCAGAACACCGCGGACCCGATCGCCTGTCCTGCGGACCCGTCCGTCTACAACTTCTTCCCGGCCGTCGACAACGGGGCTCCCCAGACGTGCACGGGAGGCGCCGGGTACAACTCCTTCTACGGCCACGGGCAGGTGAACGCCCTGGCGGCGGTCAGCTGACCCGCTGCATCCCGGGATCGGCGGCTCGTACCGGGCCTCCGGTCCCGGGACGTGCCTGCGGCGAGGCTCCTCCCTGAGGCGTCTTCGGACTGGATGCTCTGATCCTGCTCACGCCGGCGCCCGCGTCACTAGGCTGACGAGGGTCCCGAGAGGGGGCCTCATGACACTGGACGACACGAGGACGAGGCGCTACGAGTTCGCCGGCGCGTCCGCCCTGACCGTACTGACCTGGTACGCCCTGCCTGACGTCGTACGCAGCCGACGAGCGCGCATGCTCGTCAAGGCCGGTCTCCTCGTCGTGACCGCCGTCGGCGCGGCGATGATCCCTCAGGTGTACCCGGATGTCGCGCACCACGCGCCGGCCCCGTACGGCAAAGAGGCCGAGCCGCTTCGTGCCCGTCGTGCGCTTGCGGCCACTGCTGCGGCGTTGCTCGGCACGATCTGGTTCGAGAAGGCCGTGTTCGCCCGCGGGGAGCGGCGGCGTACGAACGGGGTGCGGTGCCCGCACACACGGGCCGCGGCGGCGATGGCGCTCGTCACCGGTGCGGCCGCGGCCATCGACTGGACCGGAGCGTCCAAGGCCGAGAGCTGATGCGTGATCGTCGGCACGGGGCCGTCCGAGCGCTCGGGAACCCGTCCCTACGCTGCCGGGACCCACTCGGGGTCCCGAATCTCGGTGGATGCGGGGGTTGGCGGTCCGCTTCGCGTCTCCCAACCCCGGGCCTGTCGGTCGTGGTTGCACCGCTCGCACAACCCCTGGCCGTTCTCGAGGGTGGTTGGTCCGCCTTCTGCCCACGGCTGGACGTGATCCAGGTGCCGGATCGGCGCGTCACACCACGGCGTCGAGCACGTGTCGTCGCGGATCCGGATCAGCTCAGCGAGGCCCGCCGGAAAGAACCTGGCCCGCGAGTCGGCGCTGACGAGGTGTCCCGCGGCGTCGGCATACAGGCGGCGTACCCAGGAGCGCACGGCCGGCGCGGCCGTGACGAGAGCCCGTGCGAGCGCAGCGGGGATGGGGCCGTGGCCGACGATCCTCACCGGTTCGCGGTCTCGAGAGAAGAAAGTGTCCGCGGGCATCACGAGATGCACGCCGACCGGCACCGCATCCGCCGACTCCTGCCCGGTCAGCCGCATGACCAGGGTGTCGGCCATCACCTGACCCGCGCCTCGGCCATCACCGGCTGCGATCGCTGAGCCGGCCGTCGTGCGGAGGGCCGCCAGGCACGCGACGCCCTGCGCAACAGGCAGCAGTGCCGTCAGATAGGTCATGCAGTCCGGGGCGGGCCGCAGCGACACATACCGGTCGGATTCCGCCTTCGCCACGCGACGTACAGCCGACACGGGATCGAGCCGGTACGCCACCTGCCTCGCCCACCCGGCGAGCCGACGGCTGCCAACCCCTTCGAGACCCTCCCGGTCGGCACACACCGTCTCGTCCACCGCCGCGCGGTTCTCCACGCTCAGACACGCTGTCTCCGTGACGAGCAACCGTGCCCGGTACTCGGACAGGATGCCGGCCCGCATTGCCGCATACGTGTGCGGCATCTCCCGCACCACAGCCGTAGCGACGCCGACCGCCAGCTGACCCGCGTGCGGTGACTCTCGCCGCGCCCACGCGACGAGGTGCGCCACCCCACGACGCTCCTCACGAGGCACCTCTGCAGCCTCGTCCTGAGAACGTCGCGAGGCATCCAGGTCGGATATGAGCTGGAACTGCAGGGCGCTGACGACGTTGGTGAGCTCGGCCAGCTGGCGGATCGCCTCGAGCCGCTCGGCGTCGGAGATGTCCAGGTCCAGACCGAGCAGACGACGATGTAGCTCGGCGACGGCACCACCTGCCGCTGTCCCGACCGCCTCAACGTCTCCCTCGTACATGTGTACGATTCTAGCAGACTTTTTTATTTAGAGTAATGCTTATCGGACACACATGTTGGCTCAACAGTGAATGGAGGCAGGCCGCGGTCTGCACCTGAGGGACAGGGCTGACGCACACCATCCACCTCGCGCCCGACGGTCAGTACCCGGGTCCTCAGCCGGCGAAGACCCACATCGCGGACGTGAGCCGATCACGACGAGGACGGTGAACAGGAGGCCACCGAGCAGGGGCAACGCCCCGGCCCCGTCCGGGACATTGAGCGCCGACGACGATCGTCTGGACCCTCGGACTTGACCCAGCCCGCCCAGGTCACCAGCCCCGCTGCTGCCACTCCCCCAGGTGCGGTCGTTCCGCGCCCAAAGTGGTCGGCAGCCCGTGGCCCGGGTGGACGACAGTGTCGTCGGCGTACACGTCGAAGATGCGGCTCGTGACGTCGCCGAACAGCGACGCGAACCGCTCGGGGTCCTTGTTGGTGTTGCCGACACCCCCCGGGAACAGCGAGTCGCCGGTGAAGAGCTGGATGGGCAGGCTGCGGCCCGGGTCGTACGCGAGCGCGATCGAGCCCGGCGTGTGGCCCCGGAGGTGGATGACCGAGAGGTCGAACCCCTCGACGGCCACGATGTCCCGGTTCTTGAGCAGGACGTCCGGCCTGATCCCGGTCTGACCGGCGATGGCTGCCGCGTCGGCGGCGCCCGACGCGGTCCGTACGCCCGTCTCGTCGACGAGCTCGCGCAGCGCGCGGATGTGGTCGTAGTGGGAGTGCGTCGTGATGATCAGCGACAGGCGGGTCGTCTCGGACGCGTCGTTCGACGCCAGGTCGAGCATGCGCCGGATCTTCCGGATCCCGCCGGCCGCGTCGATGAGCACCTGTGCACCGCTGTCCTTGCTCGTCACGAGGTAGACGTTGTTGTCCATCTCCGTGACCGCGACACGGCGGATCGTGACCAGCGGAAGGTCGTACAGGCTCACATCGTCGGGCATAGCCCGACCATAGCCACCTGCCCCCGGGCAGGCGCGAGTTGCAGCGCCGCGCCGCGCTGTTCGAGCTCACCGGCGAGGCGCGAGGGGCGTTCAGCCGGCAGACGCCGCCGAGCTCTCGCCTACCGCTCGACGTGAGCGAGGCTGCGGAGGCCGCGCTCGATGTGCCAGGCGGCGAACGCGGACACGAGACCGGATGCCGTGCGCTGGACGACGGGCGACGACCTCGCCACACCGTCCCAGTCCCCCGCGAGCAGCAGGCCCAGGTGGGTCGCCGTCGAGAGGTCGACCCTCGCCGACCCCGTGGGCCTGCACGAGGAGCATGCCATGCCGCCCGTACTGGGGTTGAAGAACTCGAGGCGCTCCGTCGAGCCGCACAGCGCGCACTCGGCGAGCGACGGCGCGTACCCGGCGACCGCGAGGGCGCGCAGCAGGTACGAGTCGAGGATCTGGGTGCTCGACCGGTCGTCCCCCGACCCCAGCGCCCGCAGCGCCCCGACGAGGAGCAGGTAGTGCTGTACGGACGGCTCGCCCTCCTCGCCGACGAGCCGGTCCGCAGCCTCGAGCATCGCGTGCCCGGCGGTGTAGCGGGGGTAGTCGCTCACCAGCGGCTCGCCGAACGCGTCACGGCTCACCGCCTGGGCGACGATGTCGAGGCTGCGACCCACGACGAGCTGAAGGTCGACGTGGCTGAACGGCTCGAGCCTGGCCCCGAACTTGGACGTCGAGCGCCGTACGCCCTTGGCCACCGCACGCACCTTGCCGCGCCTGCGCGTGAGCAACGTGACGATCCGGTCGGCCTCGCCCAGGTTGTGGGTGCGCAGGACGACCGCCTCGTCGGTGTACGTGGGCACGGTCCGCTCCTTCGGTCAGGGCCCCATTGTCGCTGGTCACGCCTGGTCGGGCAGGATCACCACGCGGTCGTCCGTGGGCGCCGGCGTCCCCCGGAAGCGGTTGCTCGTGACGACCCACAGATGTCTGTCCCCGCCGATCGCGACGTGCCGGAGCCGCCCGTACGTCCCCCGGTACAGCGCGGTCGACGACTGCACCGTCCCTTCCTCACCGATCACCACGCGCCACAGCCGCTGTCCCCGCAGGGCGGCCAGGTAGACGACGCCTCCCGACGTCACGGCGATCCCCGAGGGGGACGCGTCCGCCACCGGCCACGTACGCAGCGGCGCGACGAAGCGCGCATCGCCGGTCGGGCCTTCGACGATCGGCCAGCCGTAGTTCCCGCCCCGCCGGATGAGGTTGAGCTCGTCGTACGAGTCCTGGCCGAACTCCGACGCGAACATCCGCCCGGACCCGTCCCAGCCGATGCCTTGGACGTTGCGGTGACCGTACGTCCACACCAGCGACCCGTACGGGTTGTCCGCGGGGACGGAGCCGTCGGGACTGATCCGCAGGATCTTGCCGCCGAGGCTCGACAGGTCCTGGGCGTTGCCGCGGGTGCTGCCGTCGCCCGTGCCGGCGTACAGCATCCCGTCCGGCCCGAACCGGATCCTGCCCCCGTTGTGGATCGCCGACTTCGGGATCCCGCTCACGACGACGTCACCCCCGCTGAGAGTCCCGTCGGCGTACGTGAGCCGCACGATGCGGTTGTCGGACGCGGCCGTGTGGTACGCGTACAGCGCTCCGTCGGTCGCGAAGGTCGGTGAGAGCGCCAGCCCGAGCAGGCCTCCTTCTCCACCCGCCACCACGCCCGGCACGGTGCCCACTGTGACAGGGTCCGTGCCCGGGCGGATGCATACGACCTGTCCCGAGTCGCGCAGCGTGACCAGCGCTTCGCCGGCGGGGAGGAACGCCAGGTCCCACGGCACTCCGAGGTTCTCAGCCACCACGCCCGGGGCGGTCCCACGTCCGGGCGGGATGGTTCCCGGCCCACGGCCTGTCGCCGCGGGGCTCGGCGTGCCGCCCGTGCAGGCTCCGACGAGGCACACGGCCGCACCGGTGAGGACCGTCCGCCGGGACACCCCCGTCATGGTCGGCTCCCTTCGCCGCTGGTTCTCGAACTCTAAGCCCCGCCGCTCAGCTCGTGCGCCCACAGCCGGTCCGGGAATACCTGACGCCTGTTCCGGCTTGACCTCACGGGTGTACGACCTGAGGAGGTCCCGTGGGACAAGGTGACAGGTCCGGCGTCGGCCTCCGGTCCGAGCGCGGACCTCTGCTCCTCGCCATGATGCTCTCGACCGGGCTGGTCGCGATCGACTCGACCATCATCGCGACGGCCGTGCAGTCGATCGTCGCGGGCATCGGCGGCTTCGCCGCGTTCCCCTGGCTGTTCTCCGTGTACATGCTGGCGTCCGCAGTGACCGTGCCCGTGTACGCGAAGCTGGCCGACACGATCGGCCGCAAGCCCATCATGCTGGTCGGGATCGCGGCGTTCCTCATCGGGTCCCTTCTCGCCGCCGTCGCGTGGAACATGCCCAGTCTCATCGCCTTCCGCGCGATCCAGGGCCTCGGCGCAGGGGCCGTGCTCCCCATGGCGATCACGATGGTCGGGGACATGTACACGCTCGAGGAGCGCGCACGTGTGCAGGGCTACATGGCGAGCGTCTGGGCGATCGCCGCCGTTGTCGGGCCCACGCTCGGCGGCGTGTTCGCGCAGCTCGACCTGTGGCGCGGCATCTTCCTCATCAACATCCCCCTGTGCCTGCTGGCCGGCTGGATGATCTGGACAAGGTTCCAGGAGAAGGTCGAGAAGCGGACCCACCGCATCGACTACGCGGGAGCGCTCCTCTTCACGGTCGCGCTGACGCTGCTCATCCTCGGGGTGCTGCAGGGCGGTCACGCCTGGGGCTGGGCCTCGGCGCCGAGCATCGGCGTGCTGGGCTCCGGCGTCGTCCTCCTCGTGGCCTTCGCCGTCGTCGAGCGGCGTGCCGCAGAGCCGATCCTGCCGTTCCACCTGCTCAGGCGGCGGCTGCTGCTCTCGACGAACGTCCTCGGCTTCTGCGTCGGCGCCGCCCTCATCGGGCTGACGGAGTACGTGCCGACGTTCCTCTCCGTGACGACGGGTGCGGCACCCGTGGTGGCCGGGCTGGCGCTCGGGGCCCTCACGATCGGCTGGCCCGTGGCGGCGACGCTCGCCGGCCGCGCATACCTGCGGTTCGGGTTCCGTACCCCGGCCGTGTTCGGCGGGACGGTGCTCGTGCTCGGCACCGGCGCCTTGACCCTGTCGACGAGGTACCCGTCGATCCTCCTCGTCGCCGTCATCTGCTTCGTCATCGGCGCCGGCTTCGGCTTCTCGGCGGTCACGACGCTCGTCGCGGCGCAGTCCAGCGTCTCCTGGGAGGAGCGCGGGGTCGTCACGGGCACCCAGATGCTGTTCCGGTCGGTCGGGCAGGCACTCGGCGCGGCGGTCCTCGGGGCGGTCGCCAACGCGGCTATCGCCACGCACGGCGGTGACGAGCAGGACCCCGCGACGATGTCCGCGGCCGCCGGGTGGGTGTTCCTCGCCGCGGCGGTCATCGCGGTCCTGCTCCTCGCCTCCGCGTTGTCGATGCCCCGGAAGGTCGCCACCGCACGTGTCGAGTCGGGTGAGGCGCGGGGGACCATCGCCGAGCTCGGCTGAGCCGGTATCGTCGCGTCGTGACGTCCCGTCCGCCGCGCCCGCCCGTGCCTCACGTCTCCGGTGCCCGGCCTCCCGAGATCCCGCGCGAGCTCCTGCCCCGCCACGTCGCGATCGTCATGGACGGGAACGGGCGCTGGGCCAAGGCCCGCGGCCTGCGTCGCACCGAGGGGCACGCCCGCGGTGAGGACGCGCTCTTCGACGTCATCGAGGGTGCCATCGAGATCGGCATCCCCTACCTGTCGGCCTACGCGTTCTCGACCGAGAACTGGAAGCGCTCCCCCGACGAGGTGCGCTGGCTCATGGGCTTCAACCGGGATGTCATCCACCGTCGGCGCGACCAGCTCGACGCGCTCGGCGTGCGGATCCGCTGGGCCGGGCGTCGCCCCCGGCTCTGGGGCTCCGTCATCCGCGAGCTCGAGGACGCCGAACGTCAGTCCGCGGACAACACGACGCTCACGCTGCAGTTCTGCGTGAACTACGGCGGCCGGGCCGAGATCATCGACGCCGTACGGAAGGTGGCCGAGCTCGCGAGGCAGGGGAAGCTGGAGCCGTCCCGGATCACCGAGGAGCGGTTCCGCCACTTCCTCGACGAGCCGGACATCCCGGACGTGGACCTGTTCTGGCGATCCAGCGGCGAGCAGCGGTCGAGCAACTTCTTGCTGTGGCAGTCCGCGTACGCGGAGTACGTCTTCTCCGACACGCTCTGGCCCGACGTCGACCGTCGCGACCTGTGGCGCGCCGTGGAGGTCTACGCGCGCCGCGACCGGCGCTTCGGCGGCGCGGTCGAGAACGTCGTACCCGCGGGCTGAGCGTGTGGATCGCGCTACACCCCCGTTCCATGTCCGGTCGTACGCGCCTTGCACAGCAGGGCTGGGCCGTGCGAGACTTCCCGCTCGGGAAGCGTTTTCCCATAGCCACATGAAACAGGACTGCAATCCTTTGCATCGCCTTGACCGTGTCTGGACCGCACCGTAGCGTGACCGAAGCCGAGCCGGACTCGCAGGGCTGCAGAGCCTTGAACCCCTGTCCGGACGGCGGCTGGAGCTAGGCTCCCGCGCAGGCTGGGCGAGGGTCTAGGTTGGTTTGAAGCCCCGAGCGGGCCGTCAGTTCCGCTGTACATCGATGT
Organism: Actinomycetes bacterium; assembly: GCA_021803025.1. GTDB lineage: Bacteria > Actinomycetota > Actinomycetes > Propionibacteriales > Propionibacteriaceae > Fen-668. The sequence continues at coordinate 29,735 of JAJZQV010000034.1, forward strand.
ACGGGCCGGCTCCGGCCACCGCATCGGGCCAGCGTCCCTGGCGGGGTCGCACAGGGTGACGAAGCACGGTCCCCGAGAGAGCGGAATCCTTACGTGAGTGCACTCAATGAGCTAAGACAGCTGAAGGGGGCGAAGCAGGAAGCGACCGACAACAAGGCCGCGTACCTGTTCCTCCTTCCCTGGCTCATCGGGCTCGTCGTGATCACCATCGGCCCGATGATCGCGTCCCTGTACTTGTCGTTCACCGACTACAGCCTCCTGGCAGCCCCGGACTGGATC
>JAJZQV010000035.1 GCA_021803025.1 Actinomycetes bacterium
ATGAGGCCGATGGTCATCACCGCGCCGACGATGGTGCGCAGTTGGTTGATCCCCGGCAGGCCGTTGGTGTTGGGGTCGATGTTGATGTCCATTGGCACCAGCAGCGGCGCGGACATGACGTTGGCGAGCAGATCGAACACGGTAGGTCTCCTTGGCGACGGGCGGCCCGCCCACGAACTCGCAGACGGGGTACACGCGACAGGTGCGCGCTCGTCGCCGTCCCTGTCGGTGGCCGCCCGTAGCCTTGGAGTATCTGTGCGTCGCTCGCCCGCACGGGACCGCCGGACGAGAGGTGCAAGGAACATGAGTCAGTACGGGGTGGATTACCTCCAGCGATTGCGTGCCGCTGTTGAGAAGTTCGAGGAAGCGTTCGACGCCTGGATGAGCACTCAGGTTGAGTCGGATCACATGTCGGCGCGCGGCCTCTTTCCTACTGTGTGGACAAAGGAAGGCCAGGATCAGAGCGAGGTTCAACGGCTCGAACTCGGTGTCGCGGAGGCTGCTGGCCTGGCGGCGAGCGCTGTGTCAGTGACCGGCGCCTACATTGGGATCGCTGGTCTCGGGGCGATCGACCCGATCTCCAACTGGTCATTCATGTCTGCACCCAAGGCCCCCATCGCGCCTCGGGATATTCGGACTACGACCGCCAACGTCAAGGGCAGGCTCGACGCGATGATCGTCGACGCCGAGTCACGTACGGACTCTGACCTTCCGACCTTCGCTCCCGCACAGTTTCCCCCCGTGGTCTGGGCTGGTGCTTCCGCCCATTGGACGACGCATCAGTACCGAGTGGCAGTTCGTGAAGCGGCCGAAGGCCTCACGGTCCACTGGAAGGAACGTCTCGGCCGGAACGATGTCGATGACACGGTCTTCTGGCAGCAGACGTTATCGCCGGGCGCTCCTGAACCGGGCAAGCCGAAGCTCACCTGGCCGGGGGGGGCGGATGACAAGACGGTGAAGAGCATGCGCGGTGGTCTTGAACCGCTCGCTAAGGCCCTCAACGCCCTGGCCACTGGTCTGAACCTCACGGTCCGCAACGTGACGACCCACACACGCACCGAACTGTCCGAGCAGGAAGCGATGGAGCGCCTCGCGGCATACAGCTACCTCGCGCGCCTGCTCGACCAGTGCGAGACAGCGAGCGCCGACGCGGAGGAATCGGACCGATGACCGCGACGCCGCAACTACAAACTTGAACCGACTGTGAGGAGCCAGTTCATCCATGCCACGCCGCCTCCGGCGAGGACGGCCGCGCCGACGGCGACGAGCACACCGATTCGGCCTTTGCTGGCGGTGGCGTAGTTACCGTGGGCGGTCGCGATGGCCCAGACGATTGCAGAGACGATCAGCATGAGGACGGCGACGATGAGGATGAACGTCAGGAGCGCGCCGACGACGGCGCGGAGGTCGCCGATGCCGCCGAGTCCGTCGAAGTCGGGGAAGACACCCATCGCCGGTCACCCTGCCTTGACGGTGACGTGGAGGTGGTCGTAGTGGCCTCCGGTGATGGAGGCGGGGTCGTGCATACCGCCTCCGTTGTAGGGTCGCCAGCCGTCGGCGTCGCGTGCGACGGACCAGATTTGGCCTTGCCAGATCAGGTACTCGACGCCGAGCACGTCGGCGTTGTCCTTCATCCAGTTGGTGACCTTCCAGCCGGCGTCGAGTTGGGCCGGGGTGGGGCGCTGGCCGATGCGGTTGCCGAAGGTGATGTCGCACGCTCTGCCGAGGGGATGCTCGGACTTGGTGCCGGGGCGCGGTGAGTAGCAGCCCCAGCCGGTGTCGGGGAACGCGGCGAGGGTCTGCTGGTAGAGGTGCAGCATGCGGGCGGTGATCTTGCCCGAGCTGGTGGGATCGTCGACGAGCCGGTCGGGGTCTCCATCGACGCCGGTCGGCGTGCCCGCAGTGGTGGTGTTGCAGGCGGTGGGTGATCCGCTGGTCGCTGTCGGCAGGTTCGCGGCCCCGCGCTCGTTGAGCCAGGCGGCGGCGTCGATGGCCTCACCGTTCGTGCCACCGGGCCGGACCTCGAAGTGCAGATGCGCACCGGTGCTCATGCCCGAGGAGCCGACATCGCCGATGTGCTGCCCCGCGCTCACCCGGTCGCCGGGACGGACGTGGATGCCGCTCTGCCACATATGGGCGTATGCCGTGGCGACGGTCTTGCCGTCGATGGTGTGCTCGATGACGATGAGACCGCCGTACCCGCCTGAGAACTCCGCGACGGTGACTGTGCCGTCCGCGGTGGCGAGGATCGGGGTGCCGTCGGGCGCGGCGAAATCGGTGCCGGTGTGCATCTTCCGTTCGCCCGTGATCGGGTGCACCCGCATCCCGAACGGCGAGGTCAGCACCCAGGTGCCCTCGGGTAGCGGGAACACCACCCGCAATGACGAGACCGCCGGCCCACCCATGCCGCGAACCGGAGTGCTGCCGCCGCTGGTGAGGGCGGCGAGGATGCTGTCGGCGACGGGCGCGTAGTTGCGGTATCGGTCGGGGTAGGCAGAGACCTCGACGGCTTGGGCGGCTTCGCCGGGGTCCATCTGTTGCCAGCCGGGGATGTCGAGCAGGCCGCGCGGTGAGGGGTAGTTCGGTCCGGTCGGTCCGCCGAAGAACGCTCGCGCCTGATAGTTCGGGTCCATCAGTTCGGCGACCGAACCCCAGCCCGATTGCGGGCGCATCTGGAACAGGCCGAGGGAGTCGTGGTCGCCGCCGTTGCCGTCGTTGGGGTAGTTCGCCGACTCGGGGTAGGCGCTCGTGTTGGTGAGCATCCGTAGCGTGGACTCGGTGAGCGCGGCCATCAGCGCGATCTTGATTCCAGGCTTGCCCACGTCGGTGATGCCGTTGCCGACGGCGATGATCGTTGCCGCGTGCGTGAGCTGCTGACGGTTCAGAGTGAAGGTCTCGCCGTTCGCGCTGGTCACGGTGAGCGAGTCCGGGATCGGGCCGAGGTTCACGGTCCCGGCAGGGGTGGCGCAGTAGGCGGCAGCGGGGTTCATCAGCACCCCGATCCCGAGGAGAGCTGCGGTGGGGGCGAAGGACAGCAGCGCCAGGGCTGCGATGGCGGCTTTGCGGAACACGACTACACCCCCTTCAGCGCAGCGGGTTGTCGAGCTGGGACAGCCGCAGCAGGTGGCAGGTCGGGTAGGTCGGTGCGCAGACGACGAACACGGTGAACGCGACCGGATGCTCGCTGGTGACCGGCTGGCCGTTCCAGACCCCGGCACGGTGGCGGGTGCCCTCGATCGTGACGGCTGTAGTTCCGGCCGCGAGCTGCTCTGGCTGGGCCTGCGCGACGGCGTCGGCCCAGGCGTCGGGGATGTAGGCGGTGTCGATGGTGAGGTGCTGGCGGGTGGCGTACTGGCGCAGCTCGATCCAGGCGTCGCGGGTCGGCAGGTACGCGGCCACGTCGGAGGCGAGCCCGGCTTGCTCGTCTCCGCTGGGGTCACCGACCGCGAGGATCGCTGAGGTGTAGTCCAGCGGCCACAGCCCCGAGGCCGTGTCCCACGCGAACAGCGTGGACGCGACGCCCTGAGCGAAGGTCTCGGGATTGGCCGAACGCGGAACCGCTGGAACCCGTGGTGGCTGGGGCGTGCTCGGTGCCACGGTCGGCGGTGCCGTCGTGGCCGGGCCGGGCTCCGGGTCGGGATCGGTGCTGGTGCTGCTTCGGGGCCCGGTGAGGAGTCCGTACACGCCGACGCCGGCCAGGAGCAGCAGGGCGATGCCGGCGGTGATGAGGGCGACGAGTCGGCGGCGGTTCCAAGGGTCAGTAGGTGCAGGGCTCATGCCGAGCAGGTGCGCACCCGGCACCTCTGCCCGTTGTCACAGTGCGCGGAGTCGTGGCCGCTCCGCCGCGCCGCCGCGGGCGGCTCGGAGTGCGTCGGCGAACCGGACGGTGCCGTCGGCGGTGGCGAGGAAGTTCTCGAACTGCTCGTCGGTCAGTTCACCGGCGAGAGTGTCGGCGTCGTAGTGGGTCCACCAGTTCGTCAGTTCGCCCCAGGTCTGGATGAACGCGCGCAGTGGGTAACGGACGGGTTGCCCGTCTTCGGTGGCCAGGGGCAACGGACGCGGTGGGGTGCGCCTGCCCTTCTTGATCGACTTCGCGCGGGCCACGGCTGCTTCGGCGCGGGCGTGCAGCTCTGCCTCGCGCCGCTCCCGCTCGGTGGTGTCGGCGTCGCGGATCGCTTGATAGATCGGATGCACCGAGTCCCCGGCCTCGATCCGCTCCAGCCCGGCGGCGGCCTCGGCGCGCAACGTCTCGGGCTGGGTGGGGTTGTTGGCGACGTCTTCGAGGTAGCCGATCTTCTCCAGTGTCGTGTGCGACGCGCCGCCGGGAATCATCGCCGCCGCCTGCTCCCGGGCCTTCCCGAGCGGCCCGTTCGACGGTGGTGCAAAGTTTGCACCACCGTCACTTCCGGGCTGATTCTCGCTGCTGAACTGGGTCGCGCTCTTGCGGCGGGCGGCGTCTTCGGCCATGACCTGCTTGAGTTCTCGGTAGAGGCCGGCGGCTTCGAGCTGGGTGTAGGGCTTGTGGAGCATGTTGTCGTCCTGCTCGGCAAGGAGCTGCCCGAGCCGGTCGGACAGGCCACTGCGAACCCACACGTTGACGGTGCGCCAGCCCAGCTTCTTGATCGCGGCAAGGCGTCGTGCTCCGCACACGAGCACGCCGTCGATTGTGATCGTGAGCGGTTGCAGCAGGCCGTCGCGGTCGATGGATGCCGCGAGGGCGTCGATGTCGCCGAGGTCGGCGCGGTGCCGGGCGCCGACGAGGATCGAATCGACGGTGCGGTCGAGCTGGATGCTGCCGATCAGCGGCTCGCTCACGACGACTCACCGCCTCCACCGTTCGGAGCGGCCAGAGCGAGCGCGAGGATCAGATCGTCGTCGCGGAGCAGCAGGTCGAGCGTCTCGCCCAACAGCAGCCGGAGCAGGACGCCGCGGCCACTGCTGGTGGCCACGTAGGCCGGGTGCGGGTTCCCGAGCAGCGCCTTCAGCAGCGCGGCCCAGGAGCGACGCGGCAGGTCGAGCAGTGCCCGCGCGTGCCGATCGCGGCGCAGCGTCTCGTAGGCGGACTGGCGGGTGCCGGCCTTCATCAACGCTCCGCAGACGTGCTCGACGGCGGCCCGTGCGGTGTCGGTTGGCCAGTCGAGCAGGCACAGCATCGCGATGGCGTCCTCGGCGGCCGATCCGGCGGACATGCATGCCTGCGCCGACCCGAGACTGTCGCGCGGCTCAGGTTCGAGGTCGCTGGGACGCAGGTCGGTGGTGTGGAACGCGGGATGATAGTCGGCCAGCGCGGTGTCGCGTTCGGAGAACCGTTCGGGATCGTGGAACGCCGAAACGTGCGCGCGACGAGCCTGGTGCACCGAGCAGAGCAGGCCTTGGGCGCGTTCCTCGTAGACGCAGGTGATCCGCACGGCGTGGGTGATGATCGCCCACGGATCGTTGGCCTCGCGGGTCGAGCGGTACTGCATCGCGTCGAACGCCGCCGTCACCGCTTCCCAGGTGTCGAGCTTGTGCTTCCTCGCGAGAGCGCGGTACTTGTCGGCGGCGAACTCCATCAGATCGCGAGCCACCGGGTCGTGAACCCAGGCATCCTCGCCGCCCGCGGCGAGACGATTGAGCAGGGCGCGCAGGCCCTCGCCGGTGGTGAAGTCCTCAGCCCCGAAGGCCGTCTGCTCGGTGCTGGTGCGGGTTGGTGTGGTCATGGTGTCGGCACCTCCTGGCAGGCAGGTGCGCACTCGCTCCCACGAGCGCGTCCTGCATGCCGATGCCGTCGCAGCCATGACCTGTCACCACCGTCAACTCATCGAGACCCCGGAGCGGGACACCTGCGAGGCAGGTGCGGTGCTGCACCCGAACGCCGAGATCGGCGGCAACCGCCGGGCGCGATCCCCGAGACGACGAACACCTGCACCGAGCGGGGTGCGGGTGCGGCGTGCCAGCTCGGCCTGGAAGTCGAGACCCCGCCCGGCCGCGTGCGCCGAGTGCCGGGCGATCAAGTCAGTGGGGCGCACCCACTCCACGCCTCGCCCACGAACGAGCGCGTGCCGCTTGTCGTCGCGGGCGACCGGCGCGGCCCGCACCGCCTCCGGCGTACTCATCACTTCGACCGACTCGGGGCGCTCCCGCGGCTCCTCGGGCACCAGCCGTGCGGGATCGGGCCTCGCGGAATCGTTGCGCTGGGGGTTCTCAGTGGTGTTCATGGGATCGTCTCCTCCCGCTCGTCGGCGGTGTCAGTGGTGTCAGTGAGGTGCGCGACGGCGAACCAGCGGCCCACGGTCGAGGGATGCACCCCGAGTTCGCGGGCGATCCGCTTGTTCGACCAGCCCGCCTCGCGCAGCTCCCACCCCAGCGCCCGCCGATCCGCCACACCCTCATCGCGACGGTTGGCCTCCATCTCGCCAGGCGGCAGCGCAGGCATCGAATCCGCGGTGTTCGTCGAGAACGAGTCGGCAGTGGCGGGTTCCGCATGGGGGTCGGTGGTGCGGGTGAGAATCACGGTCAGGTGCGTGATGGCCAGCAGCACGACGGGCGGCACCGCGGCGACCGAGGCCGCGAGCATCCTTGGCACGTCGGCGTCCGCGGCGACGACAGCATGAATGGCGTTCGCCGTCACCGACACGAGCGCGCCGCCTACCAGCAGCGCCCACGGATACCAGGCCGAGCGCTGCCCGGCGAGCGCGACGACGGCAACCGTGGCGACGACGATGATGCCGTCCACGATCAGCGGCCACGCCCACGCCTGCCCAGCCCCGATCCCGGAGCGAGCAGCCAGATCGGCCAACGACGTGAACGACAGCCAGAACGCCCCGGCGGCGATGAACACCGTCCCCGCGACCGCCGTCATCGCGGCCCAGCGCCGCCCTCCCGATTCACGCCTCACAGCCCAGCCCTCCCCAAGGCTGCGGACGGTGGGCTCGCCGAGCGACCGAACCACCGACCCGCGCTCTGGCTCCGGCCGCCGGGCGTCACTTCGGATGCGGGCTGGGTGGCTCGGTAGGCGGAGCGCACGGTCGTGGTGATCTCGCGATCACCCAGACCCGCCGACTGTGCCGCAGCACCCAGCGCATCGAGCGCCTCGGCGGGCGAGACGCCGTTCTCTGCGAGGCGGCAGGCAGCCCAGAACAGGCCTCGGTTCCGCTCGCCCTCACCCCGCCCAGCGACCCACGTCGCCAACCGCTCAGCATCCTCATCCATCGAGCCGCTGCTGGCGCGTAGTGGAGCGACGGGGCGCGGGTCGAGGAAGTCCCGCAGACGGGCCGCGTCCACATGACCGACCGAGTGCGCGGCGATGTCCGCGACCTCGTAGCGGCACACACTGCCGTCGATGATTCGCCGGGAGGGAGGAGCGATGATGTAGCCGCCGTCGCCCCGGAAGTCGACGCCCGCGGTGGCTGCCTGCCACGACCGCTGCTCGCGGCCCGGGGTCGCCGGGAAGTACACGTGCGCGCCTCCGGTGGGTGTGCGCACGAGCAGACCCGCGCCATCGACGAGCCCCGCGTCGGTGGCGCGCTGGAACGCCGCGCGGCCGTCGTGGGGGCCGTGGACATCGACATCGACGACGACAACGCCGGATGGAGCGCCGGTCGGGATGCCGATGTTCGCGTTCGGTGTGCGCGACCACCACGCGGCAACCTGTTCCGGGTCGCTGCTCGCATCGAGGAACCCACGGCGGGTCAGCGGACGCTTCCCCTCGACGACGCACGGAAACACGGGCACGCCAGCCGCCGCGAGGCTCCGCGCCGCGAGCCCCAGGCTCGGTGAACGATCCACGCGAATGAGCGCCGCCAGGACATCGAATGCTTCGGGCATCACAGCCTCCGCCCTGCCAGCGCTGGCGCCGACGCAGCACGCGGACGATCGGTCTCCACCGAGTTCGCAGCCGTACGGGAGGTGCGCGGACTGGGAGCGTCGCGTTCGAGTCCGGGCGGGGTGCCGTCGCCGACCTGGAGCGTGTCGAGCTGGTCGAGGATCGCCAGCGCGGTCTTCCGCACCCGCTCGCCGGTGGACTGCACCACCTGGACGGGCTCTTGGCCGTCCACGCGGGCGGCCCAGGTCGAGACGTACGGGATCGTGTACCCGGTGGTGTCCATGCCGTGCGCGGCACCGATCATCAGCGCGACGGACTCGGCTTCGACCTCGCGGATGCCGCGATGCTGACGTGCTTCCTCGTCGTCGGGATCGTGCATCAGCACGTGCGCCAGCTCGTGCGCGAGCGTCTTGACCTGCGCAGCAGGGTCCATGTTCTCCCGCACCGCTACCGTGCGCTCCTCATAGTCGGTCATGCCGTTCGCGCCGGAGATCATCCCCTCGTGTGGCACCCGCAGCACCTCGAACCCCGCGCCGCGAATCTGCCCGGCCAGCCCGTCCCACAGCCCCGAGGGTGCTTCGCCTTCCAGCAGCGTCGGAGCGGGCGGAACTGGCAATGGTTCTCCGTCGGTCTGGGAGGCATCCCACACGTAGGCCGGCCGGGCTCCGACCATCCGCGAGCGCACCACCTCGCCGGCCTTCGGCGTCTCCCTCGGCCCGAGCCGCCGCCACGAGCCCGCATCGGCAGGGGTCGCGGTGGCGAACCGGCCCGTCACGGGCGCGAAGATCATGTAGCCCGGCTGGCCCTTCATCACCTGCCGACCGAGCCCCTGCCACTGCCGGTACCCGGCAACCAGGGTGGGGAAGGGTTCGGGCACGCGGCCTGCCTCGAACGCGGCTTCGTGCTGCACCCAGATCAGCATCGTGTTGTTGAACGACCGCGACCGGAACCGCGCCGCGAAGGCGAGCGCCTGGCGCCAGTCGTCACCCGAGACCAGCGACTCGACCGCGCCGGTCAGCTTCTCGTGCAGCTCGTCGAGCTTCGCCTCTCGCGCCGCGCGGGCGTCCTCGTTCGATGCCATGCTCCGGCCTCCTCTTCGGCGGGCCGCGACGCGGCTGCGCGCGGCGGTACACCTGGCAGGTAGGCGCGAACACCCGCGCCCAGACCGTGAGCTGGACATCGTTCACCTCCTTGAGGCAGCCCGAGCCGAGACCGGGACGCAACATTGAGCATGCTCAAAATGCCCCGGAGTCCTGTTCTAACACTGACCGTTGAGCATGCGCAAGCCTTGATTTGTGCATGCTCAACGAGTACGGTTGAGCATGCACAACCACCTTCTGGGTGGACTACATCGATGCCTTGCCCGTTGCGAAGGGAAGGGGGTCACCGTCATGACCGAAGACGAGAGCCAGGCTGCGGCCGAAGACCTCGCCAAACGTCTGCGGCTCCTGATGGATGTCGCCGTCGCCGAGTCCGGCACGGAGCCGACCTACTCGCAGATCGCCGGCTACCTCCAAGAACGAGGCACCAACCTGTCGCGGTCGCGCTGGACGTACATGGTCAACGGCCACCGCTACGTCCAAGACCCCGCCGTCTTCGAAGGGCTCGCGGAGTTCTTCGACGTGGACGCCGCGTTCCTGCTCGGCGAGGACGGTGCTGCCACTCCCGAGAAGGTCTCTGCGCAGCTCGACCTGGTTCGGTCCATGCGTGCCGCGAAGGTGAAGTCCTACGCTGCCCGCACCCTCGGCGATATCTCGCCGAAAGCACTCCACGCCATCACCAAGTTCCTGGACGAGGAAATGACACACATGCCCGAGCACTGACCGGTACCGCACGATGGAGCCGCCACCGGTCCCTGCTCCCTACAGAGAAGGGGCGAACCGTGAAGATCGAACAGACCGTATCGGCGGCCGTCGCGGGCCTTGAGCTCGGCAATACCTTCGCCCTTGACGATCTCCTCCACACCGTCCAAGACCGGCGGCACCGTAGGCTCCGCGTCGTCGAACTCGCAGACCTCGACACCCACGACGGCCTCTGCGCGCTCTGGCTCTCCACCGATGCCGAAGACGTCGTGCTTCACGCCCGCAGCGACTCCGCGCTGCATCGCCAGCAGTTCGTGCTCCACGAGCTCGCCCACATGATCCTTGGCCACGGCGAAGGCGACGGCTGTGCAGTCGGGGAGGTACTGCTGCCCAACATCCCGCCGTACACCAGAGGTCGCCTGCTCAGGCGGCAAGACCTCGACAGCGAAACCGAGATCGCCGCCGAGTCCCTCGCCGACCGGCTCGCCGCCGGCATCCGAGGGTCGGTGTTCGCAGAGTCCAGATACTCGGAGATATTCGGATGATCCAGACGCTCGTCGCAACGCTCATGTGGGCGCTCGTGGCGAGCCTGCTCATCTTCCGACGCAAACGCACCGACCGAAGCATCACCTACGCCGCCCTCACCATCGCCATCGCGATGACGCTCAACGTGGATGCCGCCTACAGCGCCGTCGATCGACTGCTCGGTGGCACCAACCTCGCCACCCTGATCGCGGACGCGCTCCTGATGACCGGGCTGTTCTTCCTCGGCCGCGGCGTCATGAAGACCGGCGAGTACCGGCCCAGGCTCGTCCGAGCCGCCGTCAGCATCCCCGTCCTGCTCGTCGCGCTGCTCGCGATCACCGCATCGTTCCTGCTCATCGACCGCGGCACCACTACCACACGATTTATGATCGACCTCGGCGCACAGCCAGCGGCGGCGGTCTACTCGATCATCAACTTCACCTACTGCCTCGTCATTGTCGTGGCGATGCTCGTCCTCGCCATAAGGCAGTACCGGCACAACACCGGCATCCAGCACCTCCCCGCGGCACTGTTGAGCCTGGGGTCGGCGTTCGGCGTCGCGCTCTGCCTCGCCGTGATCGTCATGGACGTTGCCCACGCCACGGGCCACCTCGACCTCATGCACACTATCCAGTCCGCCTACGATCCGCTCTCCGTCCTGACCTTCGTGTTCCTCTGTGCCGGGTTCGCGATCCAGCCTGCCGTCCGTCGCGCTCAGCACCGCGCCCGGCAGAGGCAGACCGTCGCCCTCACAGCGCAGCTGGAGTCGCTTTGGCACCAGGCGACGCGCGCACGGCCCGGGCTGAGCCAGGCCGACCCCCTCGCCGCCAGTAGCGAAGACCCCGAAGGGCACCTCCACCGAGTGATCGTCGAAATCCGCGACGCGATGATCGACCCTCGCATCACCTTCGACATCAGCACCGACGACCGCGACCTGCTCGAACGCGCCGAGAGCCACCTCGTCGGAAGCGACAGTGCCCTCGCGACGACCTCGCCCGTTCCCTACGTCGAGGAGCGGGAGTCGTGATAGGCCGCATCGCTCTCGGCGCTGGGGCCGCGGCGGCAGCGGTTGCCGGGGTCGGGTGGGCCATCGCGCGGCGGCTCACCGCACCCGTCGGCCCACGAATGTTCGACCTCACCGTTCGAGGCGTCGAGTACACCGACGACGGCGACCTGATCGTGCTCGACCGCACCGACCAGGCCGCCGCGCCAGGCATCTACAATCTCTGGTTCGAGCACGGCGGCTGGGCGCAGCTCGCCACAGATACCGTCGATCGAGGACCCACCCGCGTCGCTCGCAGGATCACGGGCACCACATCGGGTTTCACTCCGAAGACCGGCGATTGCGCCTCCTGGAGCGGCATCTACTACGCCACCCCAGCCGACGCCGGACTCCACACACGCGACATCACCATCACGACCCCCGCAGGACCATGCCCGGCCTGGCGCATCGACGGCGACCTCGCGACCTGGGCCATCCACATCCACGGCCTCGGCAGCACCCGCGCCGGCACCCTCCGCGGCGTCCTCGCCGCAACCGAACTCGGCTACACCTCCCTCGTCGTCAGCTACCGCAACACAGCAGAAGGGCCGCGAGTTGGCACCGGCCGGACGACCTTCGGCTACGCAGAGACGAGCGACGTTGACGAGGCCATCGGGTACGCCGTCCGACGAGGAGCCGAACAGGTCGTGATCTTCGGCTGGTCGATGGGTGCCGCTGTCGCTCTCCAGCTCGCCGACCACCCGCGACATCCGGGACTGATCGCCGCGCTCGTACTCGACTCCCCAGTCCTCAACTGGACCGAAGTCATCAAGTCCAACTGCGCCCGCAGCGGATGGCCTGCAGCAGCCGGGCACCTCGCGATCCCGTGGCTCACCCTCGACCCACTGGCACGCACAGTCGGCCTGCCAGGACGCATCCCACTTCCCACCTTCGACTGGACATCCCGAGCCGTAGAGCTCAACACGCCGACCCTGATCCTCCACGGCACCCGAGACGACTCCGTGCCGATCCGGCTCTCACAAGCACTCCGAGCCGCTCGCCCGGACCTCGTCGAGCTTGAGACCTTCGATGCCGGCCATACCCTCTGCTGGAACAGCGATCTGGACCGCTGGCGGAACACGGTGACCGCCTGGCTCAAGGTGCGCATCCCACGCTGATCGGCAGAACGCAGCGGCCACTCTCGAAACCCGTCTCGTTCGGCCACGCCCGGAGAAACCCAACTCAAGCCGTACCTCAGCCGGTATCATCGTGGGTGTTGGCCTGCCTGGGCCATTGAGCGAGGGAGGACCAACGTGGCTGAGCCGTGGCTGTCCGCAGACGACATCGCCGCCCACCTCGGGGTCACCAAAGACACCGTCTACACCTGGATCGCCGAGAAGGCCATGCCCGCCCACAAGGTCGGACGCCTCTGGAAGTTCCAAGCCAGCGAGATAGACGACTGGGTGCGCGCGGGCGCGGCAGCCAGCGACCAAGAGCTCCACGTAGCCCATCCCGGTGTCGGTGGACGCTCCTACGCTCATGACAACGACGAGCACGGGGAGGGGGGAAGATGAACCTGAAAGACGCCCAGCGCTTGGTGAAGTCCAAGCAACGCGTTGCGGACCACGGCGAGGTGTTCACGCCGGCGTGGATGGTCGAGGACATGCTCGACCTCGTTAAGCACGAGTCTGAGCGGATCGACTCCCGCGTACTCGAACCCGCCTGCGGCTCGGGCAACTTCCTCATCCCCGTCCTGGCTCGCAAGCTCGCCACGGTCGAGCTTCGGCACGGCAAGAGCGAGTTCGAGAAGCGCCACTACGCATTGTTCGCGCTCATGTGCACCTACGGTATCGAACTTCTCGCAGACAACGCCGAAGAGTGCCGCCACAATCTCGCCGAGGTGTTCAACACATTCTTGGGTATCGGCAACGATGACCAGTGGGCGCGAGCGGCCCGCGCGGTTCTCGCCGTGAACATCGTCCAGGGCGATGCCTTGACCATGACCGTGCCAAGCGGCCAGCCGATCACCTTTCCTGAGTGGGGCTACCTCGGCAAAGGCAAGTTCCAGAGGCGCGACTTTCGCTACGACGACCTCACTCAGCGCGCCTCGTACGAGGGAACCCTATTCGGCGAGCTCGATGACGAGGACCTGTTCGTCCCCGCGCAGACTTACCCGACGATGACCGTCAGTCAGATCGCCGAGGCCGCCGCGTGACCCTTGCACCTTTCACCCTCCGAGGGCACAACCCGGATGTCTTGACGTGCATCGCGAACCTCTCCAACGATGAGGTCTTCACCCCGCCGGAGTTCGCGAACCAGATGCTCGACACGCTTGCCGCCGCGTGGGCAGACGCCAACGACGGCGCCGACATCTGGACCAACCCCGATGTCACGTTCCTCGATCCGTTCACCAAGTCCGGTGTGTTCCTCCGCGAGATCGTGCGCCGGCTCACCGACGGACTTATCCTGACGATCCCTGACCTCACCGAACGCGTCGATCACGTCCTCACCCACCAAGTATTTGGCATCGGGATCACCCAGCTCACTGCGCTGCTCGCGCGCCGGAGCGTCTACTGCTCGAAGTTCGCCAACGGCCCGCACTCGATCGCTAGGTCATTCACGACCGAGGACGGCAACATCTGGTTCGAGCGCACGGAGCACACCTGGGGCGGCGGGAAGCGGGAGTTCCGTGCTGATCCACTGACCAACGACGAAGTCGCCGTCTATACCAACCGCAAGTGCATCTACTGCGGGGCGGGCGAGGATGACTACGCCCGTGGTGACGACCTTGAGACTCACGCCTACGCATTCATCCACACCGACGACATCAAAGCCCGCATCGCGGAGCTGTTCGGAGACACCATGCAGTTCGACGTCATCATCGGGAACCCGCCCTACCAGCTAAGCGACGGCGGTCATGGGACCAGCGCTGCGCCGATCTATCAGCTCTTCGTAGAGCAGGCCAAGAAGCTCGACCCGCGATTCCTGACGATGGTGATACCGTCGCGCTGGTTCTCCGGAGGCAAAGGTCTCGACGAGTTTCGAGAGTCGATGCTCAAAGACGGTCGACTCCGCTCCATCGACGACTTCCTCAGCGCTTCGGATGTGTTCCCCGGTGTCGGCCTCAAGGGCGGTGTGAGTTACTTCCTCTGGGACCGCGACCACCCCGGGACTTGCGAGGTCACGACCCACTTCAAGGGATGGGAAGACTCGGTCGATACGAGGCCACTACTCGAGGCCGGTGCCGACGTGTTCATTCGCTTCAACGAAGGGGTCTCCATCCTCAAGAAAGTTGTGGCCACCGACACAGGAACGTCCGACGGCCTCACACTCCCTCCGGGGCAACGGTTCGAGGAACTGGTTAGTTCTCGAAAGCCGTTCGGTCTTGAGACGACGTTCCGTGGCAAGACGACGCGCGGTGCAGATGATGTTTTGGTCTACCAGAATGGCAGCCCAGGCTACATCGCAAGAGACGCCATCCCCTCGGGCAGCAACCTGGTCGACAAGTGGAAGGTGTTCGTCGGCTATGCGGCGCCTGGCACGGGAAATAAGGACACCTACCCCCATCGAGTCATCAGTACCCCGTTCCTCGGCGAACCCGGCACGATTTCGTCTGAAACCTACTTGTGCATTGGACCGTTCGACTCTAGGAGCGAGGCCGAGAGCGCCCTCTCATACCTGTCGTGCCGACTGCCGCGGTTGCTGATCCAACTCCGAAAGGCATCTCAGCACGTCACGAGTAAGGTTTACGGTTTCGTGCCCAGGCAGGCGTGGACGCAGCGCTGGACCGACGCCGACCTATATGCCCGGTATGGCCTTACCGACGACGAGATCGCCTTCATAGAGAAGGTCGTCCGCCCGATGGATTTGAACGCAGATGAGTAGAGACATCGGCGAGCTTTTCCCGGAGAGGCCCGAATCGAGGCTGCGTATCTACGCGTGGTCGCCGAACGATCCACCAGCAGGATATGCAGGACTTCTCAAGGTCGGGCAGACAACGAAGACGGATGTGAATGTGCGCATCCGAGAGTCTCAAGGGCAGATGCAGCAGGCCTACATGCTGCACGTTGACGAACTCGCCGAGCGCGGTGACGGGTCGGTCTTTCGCGACTTAGATGTGCGTCAACGGCTGATCGACAAGGGCTTCGAGAACCCGATCTTCGGCTCAGCACGAGAGTGGATGCGCTGCACCCCGGACGATGTCCGTACGGCGATCACTGAGTTGCGTACGGGCGTGAAGCTCAGTGGCACCCATCACGAGACGTTCCCGATGCGCCCGGAGCAGGTCAGCGCCGTCGATAAGACCGAGGGCTACTACGAGTCCATCTGGGCCGAGGACTCTCACGCGGTGCCACGGTTCCTGTGGAACGCCAAGATGCGCTTTGGGAAGACCTTCGCCTCCTACCAACTCGCGAAGCGGCTCGGCGCCAAGCGTGTCCTCGTGGTGACCTTCAAGCCCGCAGTGGAGGATGCCTGGCAGACCGATCTGGAGTCTCACGCCGACTTCGACGGCTGGCAGTACCTCTCCTCGGCCACCGGGGGCAGCCCGGATGAGGCGGACAAGACTCGGCCACTGGTCTACTTCGGTTCGTTCCAGGACCTGCTCGGGCGAGATCGGAAGACCGGCCTCATCAAGGCGAAGAACGAGTGGGTTCACACCACCAACTGGGACCTTGTGATTTTCGATGAGTACCACTTCGGTGCGTGGCGTGAGTCGGCCAAGGAGTTGTTCGAGGGTGAGGACGAGAAAGTCAAGCAGAAGGAACTGGCCGCGGAGTACAACGATGGCCTCGTGGCCTTCGATGAGGAGCTTGACGAGCTCGGCAACGATGAGGACGACTTCCTGCCGATCACAACCCGCGCCTACCTGTACCTGTCGGGCACGCCGTTCAAGGCGCTGGCAACCGGTGAGTTCATCGAGGAGCAAATCTTCAACTGGACCTACACCGACGAGCAGCGCGCCAAGGCCGAGTACGCCGTCGCGCAACCGGACGCCTGGAACCCGTACGGGGCACTCCCGGAGATGCGTCTGTTCACGTACCAGATGCCTGACGAGTTGATTGCCGTTGCGAATCAGGGAGAGTTCGACGAGTTCGACCTCAACGAGTTCTTCGAGGCAAAGGGAATCGGCAAGGACGCCGAGTTCGTCCACAAGACCGACGTTCAGAAGTGGCTCGATCTGATCCGCGGCGCTCACCTGCCCACGCAGGTCGACGCCATGCGAATGGGTACCCGTCCGCCATTCCCGTACTCCGATGTCCGGCTCCTGCCGTACCTTCAGCACTCGTTCTGGTTCCTGCCCAACGTTGCTGCCTGCGAGGCAATGTCGAACCTGCTCGCGGAGAAGCAGAACGTGTTCTGGCACGACTACAAGGTCCTCGTCGTCGCGGGTCCCGGCGCGGGTATCGGGCTGGATGCTCTCCCGCCAGTGCGGGCGGCGATCGGCGACGGCCACGACACCAAGACGATCACCCTGTCGTGCGGCAAGCTCACCACGGGCGTCACCGTCAAGCAGTGGTCCTCGATCCTGATGTTGCGCAACCTCAACTCACCCGAGACCTACTTCCAGGCAGCGTTCCGCGTGCAGTCACCGTGGTCGATCAAGAATCCCGACGGAGACAACCCGAGCGCCGAAGCAGTCCTCAAGCCCGTGTGCTTCGTGTTCGACTTCGCGCCCACCCGCGCGCTGCGTCAGATCGCCGACTACGGCGCCGGTCTCTCGCCGGAGACGCCGAACCCGGAGCAGGCCGTCGAGGAGCTCGTGAAGTTCCTGCCCGTGTTGGCCTACGACGGGTCGAACATGACCCAGGTCGATGCTGGCGGCATCCTAGACATCGCCATGTCGGGCACGTCCGCGACCCTCCTGGCCCGCAAGTGGGAGTCCGCGATACTCGTCAACGTCGACAACGACACCCTGCGCAAGATCATGAACAACCCTGACGCCCTCAACGCCGTCATGAACATCGAAGGCTTCCGCGCGCTCGGCAACGACATCTTCGAGACCGTCGTGAACAAGAGCGACGCCGTGAAGAAGGCGAAGAAGGAGAAGGGCGAAGAGATCACTCCGGCGGAGAAGAAGGAACTCACGGCGGAAGAGAAGGAGTACAAATCCAAGCGGAAGCAGATTCAAGAGAAGCTGGTCAAGTTCGCCACCCGCATCCCGGCGTTCATGTATCTAACCGACTTCCGCGAGAACACCCTCCAGGACGTCATCACCAAGCTCGAACCGGGCCTGTTCCGCACCGTCACTGGACTGACCGTTGAGGACTTCCATCTGCTCGTGAACCTCGGCGTCTTCAACGCCACCCACATGAACCAGGCCGTCTTCGCCTTCCGGCGCTACGAGGACTCGTCCCTGTCCTACACCGGCATCGAGTCCCACAAGGGGCTGCGGCACTACGGCCTCTACGACACTGTCGTGGCCGTCGATGACGACGCCATCGCCTGACCATCTGCCAGCCCGACCGAGAGAATCCGCATGTCGTTCCAGACCCCGCGCAGCATCGAGGAGATGCTGACCGCTATCCACAAGCGCGAGTACCTGATGCCGGCGATCCAGCGAGAGTTCGTGTGGGGTGCCGATCAGATCACCAAGCTCGTCGATAGCCTCATGCGTGGGTACCCCGTCGGGTCGTTCCTGCTCTGGGACGTCAAGCCTGAAACTGCGCAGCCGTACACGTTCTACGAGTTCCTGACCAACTACCACGAGCGCGACAACCCCTACGCCGACAAGGCAACGGTTCCCTCCGGGAGTGGCACGACGGCGGTGCTCGATGGACAGCAGCGGCTCACCTCGTTGAACATCGCGCTGTACGGCAGCTTCGCGGAGAAGAAGAAGTACGCGTGGTGGAACAGCGCGGACGCGTTCCCCGTCAAGCGCCTCTACCTCAACCTCGTCGACGAGCCCGACGACGAGGAGCTCGGCACGAAGTACGACCTGCGGTTCCTCACCGACCGGGAGGCCTCCCCGGCGGACGGCGAGGCCGACAAGTGGTTCCGAGTCGGCGCAGTCCTCGATCTCGCCAACGCTGGCCCCGCGATCATGCGCGAGCTGGAGCAACGCGGCATCGCTGGATCGGCTGACGCGTTCCAGCGGCTCTACGACCTGTACGAGGCGGTGCGGGTTCTCAAGCCGATGAACTACTTCCTGGTCACCGATCAGGACGCCGACAAGGTGCTCGAAATCTTCGTCCGCGTCAACAGCGGCGGCACCACGCTCTCGTACTCCGACCTGCTGCTGTCGATGGCGACGAACCAGTGGCAAGAGCTGGACGCGCGCGAGGAGGTCCGCTCGCTGGTCTCCGAGATCAACAGCAACGCCGGGCGACAGTTCTCGTTCTCCAAGGATGTGGTGCTGAAGACCGCGTTGACGATCGCGGACGTGGATGTGCGGTTCAAGGTCACCAACTTCACCCAGGGGAACATGGCCAAGGTGGAGGCCGCGTGGCCGCAGATCAAGGGAGCCTTGCTGCGTGCTGCGACTTTGCTTCAGCAGTTCGGGTACAACGAACGTAACCTCACCGCGAACAGCGTGATCGTCCCGGTCGCGCACTACCTGCACCTCCGGGGCGCAGGTGACTCCTACCTCGACTCCACCGCGGACGCGGCCGACAGGCTCGCCCTTCAACGGTGGGTGACCCGCTCGCTGGTCAAGCGCGGCATCTGGGGGTCGGGACTCGACACGCTCCTCACCCGCATCCGCGATGTCCTCCGCACTAACTCGACGAACGGCTTCCCGGTCGCTGCGGTCGAGGAGGCAATGGCGGCCGTCGGCAAGAGCCTCACGTTCGACAACGCCGAGATCGACGAACTGCTCAACCTCAAGTACGCCGGCCAGCGGACGTTCTCCGTCCTCTCGGTTCTGTATCCGGGGCTGGACCTGAGCAAGAAGTTCCACGAAGACCACATCTTCCCCAAGTCCCGGTTCACCAAGAAGAAGCTCCTCGACGCCGGAGTCCCGCTCGACAGCATCGACGACTACCTGGCGGCCGTGAATCTCCTGCCGAACCTCCAGTTGCTCGCTGGCACCGCCAACATTGAGAAGCAGGACGGCCTGCCCGCGGAGTGGATTGAGACTGCCTTCCCGAGCGAGGACAAGCGAGCCACCTACCTCGCCGAGAACGACCTCGACGGCCTTCCGCTCGACCTGGCCGACTTCACGTCGTTCTTCGAGCAGCGCAAGCAGCGAATCCGGACCCGCCTACTCGCCGCTCTGGGAACAGCACCGGGCGCACCGGAGGACGCGGCTCTGTAGTAACCCACGTTCACGCGGCGAGCAGCGACAGTGCGGACACGGCCTGGAGAGGTAGCACTCCGTTGCCCAGCGCGGTGATCTGCTGGTTCTGCGTCAGGTCATCGCTGTCCGTAACCCATCCGTTCGGTAAGCCCATGAGCCATTCGACGAAAGCTGGTGCTGGGCGGGGGTCGTCGGCGTCGTTCAGGAGGGCTGGCGCTGGCGCGGGGCGTCCGGTGATGTGTTCCCAGCGGGTGATGGCGTCGGCGTAGCGTCCCCAGCGTTGAAGAGTCCCTCTATCAGGGACCACAGGGTCTCCGATTCGGCTCTCCTGGTCGGTGAGCCAGCCGGTCCGTGGAGCGCGAAGTCGATGATCTGGTGCGACAGTGCGATCGTCCCGCGCCTCGCTCGCACCTGGTCGAGAGTCTCCCCGCCGCGCGATGAGTCGGTCGCCAGCGGGGTGCGGAACAGTGCGCCGGGCGAGGGCGAAGATGTGGAAACGTTGGTGAGGAGCGCCGATAAGGGAAGCCGGTAGGCCGATCCATCGCGCATCCAGCCGCAGGTCGGCCAGATCACCGAGAACGGCGCCGAGAGCCCGTAGAGGTCGAGCTGCGTTGTCTCCCAGATGCCACGGGTCGCGTCCATGCCGCGAAGGGTTGCGCCGTCGGGGGTTGCATCGCCGGGGTTGCGTCGGTCATGGTCGTCTCCTTCTGCGGGTGGCCGTGTCGCGGGTGAGGACAGCAGCCCGCGGACGTTCTCGATGACGACCCATTCGGGCTGGAGCGCGTCGATGGCCACGGCCATGTGCGCCCACAGACCCGAGCGCGTACCCGGGGCGAGACCGGCGCGCTTGCCTACCGTCGAAACGTCTTGGCACGGGAACCCGCCGATAAGGATGTCCACAGGCTCGACCTGACGCCAGTCGATGGTCGTGATGTCGCCGAGGTTCGGCGCGTCGGGCCAGTGGCGGGCGAAGATGCGGGCGACGGGCTCGTTGAGTTCGGAGAACCACACGGTCTTGGCGTTGAAGACGTGCTCGACGGCGAGGTCGAGGCCGCCGTAGCCGCTGAAGAGCGATCCGATCCTGAGTCCTGGGCCACCGCTGGCGTTGAGGTCGTGCATGAAGTCTGCTCCGGTGACGGTCGTCCTCGGCAACGCCTCATCCGGAGGCTGATGCCGAGCTGGTCACCTGTCAGGTGCACGACTCCGACACGCGCTCGCTGCTCAACCGAGACCCGCTTGCCGCCGCCTGAGGTCCTCCATCTCCGGCCTCGGCTCCGACCGCCATCCGAGGCCACACGCGTCTTGCAGGTCGAGGTAGAAGAGCCGGGCACTACCGGCTCAGAAGTCACCGGGTGCGGGTGCTCACCTGCTCGCCAGGAACGGAGGTGAGCATGACGGTTTCGATGCGCGTGATGTCGGCAGGTGATGGCTATAAGTACCTGCTCAAGACGGTCGCGGCAGCCGACGGCAACAGGCCGCTCTCGACGCCGCTCACTCGTTACTACATGGAAGAAGGCACACCGCCCGGCCGCTGGCTCGGCGCAGGCGTAGCGGCCCTCGGCAAGGGCGAGATTCAGGTGGGCGACCGAGTATCAGAAGACCAACTCCAGCTCCTGATGGGCACGGGCTGTGATCCGATCACCGGCGACAAGCTCGGCCTGGGCTTCCCTGCGTACAAGAGCCAGGACGAGCGGATCGAGGCACGGATCGCCGCTCTTGACCAGACGCTCACACCTGGGGCCAAGGGCGAGGCCATCGCGCAGATCGTCGCCGAGGAGACAGCTCACAGCACACGGCGTGCGGTCGCAGGCTTCGACTTCACCTTCTCCATCCCGAAGTCCGCATCGGTGCTGTGGGCAGTCGCCGACGCCGGGGTCCAAGCACTCATCGGGGAGGCGCACCATCGAGCGGTTGCGGAGGTGGTTGCGTTCATGGAACGTGAAGTTGCAGCCACCCGCGCGGGCGCAACCGCCGGAGACGGCGCGGTTGCGCAAGTCGATGTCACCGGGCTCATCGCCGCCGCCTTCGATCACTTCGACTCCCGCGCCGGCGACCCCCACATCCACACGCACGTGGTGATCAGCAACAAGGCCAAGACCGTCGTCGATGGGAAATGGCGCTCGCTTGACGGCAGACCGATGCACGCCGCCGTCGTTGCCCTCTCCGAACTACACGAAGCCGTGTTCGCCGACCATATGACGCGCTCCTTCGGCGTCTCGTGGGAGGAGCGCGAGATGGGGCGGGACCGGAATCCGGCGTGGGCGATCACCGGGGTTCCGGAAGAGCTGGTCTCGGAGTTCTCGTCCCGTGCCCGTCACATCGACGTCGAGAAGAACCGGCTCATCGCCGAGTACGTTGCCCATCACAGACACCAACCATCGAACGCGACGATCCTCAAGCTGCGAGCCCAGGCCACGCTGGCCACGAGGCCTGAGAAGCAGGTCCGATCCTTGGCTGACCTGACCGCCGAGTGGCGGGATCGCGCATCCAAGACTCTCGGTCGGGACGCGACGACGTGGGCACGCGAGATGACCGACAACGACAAACCGCTCCTGCTACGCGCCGACGACGTGCCACTCGACGTGATCGGCGAGCTCGGGCGCTCGGTCGTCGAGGTGGTCGGTGAGAAGCGCTCGACCTGGCGGCGATGGAATCTCATGGCCGAGGCATCCCGGCAGACGATGGGCTGGCGGTTCGCCACCACGCAGGACCGGGAAGCCATCGTCGCGATGGTCGCCGACGCCGCCGAACTCGTCTCGCTTCGGCTGACGCCGCCCGAACTCGCCGCGTCCCCGGTTGTGTTCCGTCGGCCCGACGGCACCTCGGTGTTCCGGCCGAAGAGCTCGACCGTGTTCACCTCCGAGTCCCAGCTCGCGGCGGAGGACAGACTCCTGGAACGAGCAGCGAACCTGGCCGGTCCGACGGTGCAGCTCGCGACGGTCGAGAAGATCACGCGCAGACCCGACGCGGACGGTCGGATGCTCGGCGACGACCAAGCCGATGCCTTGACCCGCATCGGGGTGTCGGGACGGATGCTCGACGTGCTGGTCGGTCCTGCCGGGGCAGGCAAGACCACCGCCATGAACGCACTCCGCCGCGCCTGGGAAGCCGAGCACGGCGCCGGTTCCGTCGTCGGGCTCGCGCCGTCAGCGGTCGCCGCACAGGTCCTCGCCGATGATCTCGGGATCGCGACTGAGAACACGGCGAAGTGGTGGCAGAACCACATCCTCCACGGCGACACGTTCGAGGCGGGTCAGCTCGTCATCATCGACGAAGCCTCCCTCGCCGGCACCCTGTCGCTGGACCGCATCACACACCTCGCCCAAGACGCGGGCGCGAAGGTGCTGCTGGTCGGCGACTACGCCCAGCTCCAGTCCGTGGACGCCGGCGGTGCATTCGCGATGATCGCCAGAGACCGCGCCGACACCCCCGAACTGGTCGACGTTCACCGCTTCACCCACGCCTGGGAGAAGACCGCCTCACTCGAGCTACGCCACGGACACACCCGGGCCATCGAGACCTACCTCGCCCACCAGCGCATCACCGACGGCGACGCCGAGGCCATGACCGACACGGCCTACAACGCCTGGCGCGCCGACCGCGACGCCGGACTCACCTCGGTGCTGATCGCCGAAACCCACGAAGACGTGACCGCGCTGAACCGTCGCGCCCGCGCCGACCTGATCCTCAACAAGACATTGATCCCCGACCGCGAAGTCGAACTGCGCGACGGCACCGCCGCAGGCGTCGGCGACACCATCATCACCCGACGCAACAACCGGAACCTCCGCACCATGGCAGGGCGGGACTGGGTACGCAACGGCGACATATGGACCATCACCGCCGTCGGCGACGACGGGACAATCACCATCGCACGCGACTACGGCACCAGCACCACCATTCGCGACGACGGAACCATCAGGGCTCGCAGGCGAGGGCGCAGGTTCGGCGGCAGCATCGTCCTCCCAGCCTCGTACGTGGCCGAGCATGTCGATCTCGGCTACGCGGTCACCGCCTACCGCGCGCAAGGCATCACGACCGACACTGCGCACGTCCTGGTCGAACCGACTTCGACCCGAGAGACCTTCTACGTCGCGATGAGCCGAGGACGGCACGCGAACCATGCCTACGTGACGCTCGACCGCGCCGACGACCATGCCCAGCCGCACCCTGGTGACGACCCACACGCCACCGCGCGAAGCGTGCTCTACGGCGTTCTGCAGCACAGCGGCGCCGAACTCTCCGCGCACGAGACCATCGTGGCTGAGCAGGACCAGTGGGGCTCTATCGCTCAGCTCACCGCCGAGTATGAGACGATCGCCGCCGCCGCTCAGCACGACCGCTGGGCCACCCTCGTCCGTGGCTCCGGGCTCACCGACGAGCAGGCCGAGAGCGTCATAGAGTCCGAGGCGTTCGGCCCGCTCACGGCTGAACTCCGCCGGGCTGAAGCGAACCATCACGATGTCGATGCGTTGCTGCCGCGCCTCGTCACTGCGCGTGGATTCGGCGACGCGGACGACATCGCCGCCGTCCTCCACTACCGAGTCGAGCGGGCGACCGCCCGCCCGGCTGGCTCGGGCCGGACTCGCAAGCCACCGCGGCTCATCGCCGGCCTCATCCCACAGGCGCACGGGGCCATCGGCGCCGAAATGCGAGCAGCCCTCGACGAGCGAGAAGCACTGATCGAGGCACGCGCCGACGCCGTTCTCGAAGCCGCGCTCACGGAGAGCACGCCGTGGACGAACGCTCTTGGAGCAGCGCCCACCGCCCGGCGACGAGCCGCGACCTGGCGCAAGGCTGCCCGCGTGGTCGCTGCCTACCGAGACCGCTACCGCGTCACCGACGACGCACCCCTCGGCGCCCCACCCGAGTCTGCGGCCCAGAGGATCGACGCTGCGCGGGCGCGTACAGCCCTGGACAGAACGATGAACCTCGCTCGCGTCGAACAAGATCAAGAACACTCCCGACACTCTCGGACCCAGCGAACCGGGCCGTCGCTGTGAGCCAGAACGAGCTTCGGAGCGCCGCGGCCGCTGTGTCGTCCGGCCCGACCCCCGACTCCTCAGGCATGATGGACAGCACCATGACAGTTCGAGCTGGATCGGCGACACGTATCTCCTGACACCGTTCGCCAGGACGGAGGCAGACGTGGCAGCTGAAGAGGTCTCGGTCAACTTGGGAGACGCGACGCCCCGACGCTTGCTCGTGGGTTGGGCGAACGGGCAGGACGCATGGGTGCGTCAGATCACTGCCGAAACGATCCTCTCTCGCCAGGCGCCGAGCGATGCCCTGCTGGACGCCGCCTACACCACCTTCCTTGCGGAGAAGGGGCTTGGCGATGGTGGGGCCCCGGAAGTTCCGAAGCTTGAACTCGTCGCCACGGATGCGGCGGAAGAGGAGACTCTTGAACTCGTCAGTCTGGCGAGCATCGAAGGCGTCAATGCGCTCGCCGCTGACCAAGAACTTGGCTTCGACCCGGAACTGACCGTGCTCTTTGGGCAGAACGGATCGGGGAAGACCGGGTATGCACGAATACTGAAGCGCATCTCGGCTGTTCGGACCGCTGAGGACATCCTGCCGAACGCGCACACCGCCTATCTCGACAGCCCGCCGTCGCCCAGCGCCACCATCCAGTACCGACTGTCTGGCATGGACTCCTCGGTGATGTGGAAGGACGCATCCGGCCTTGCGCCATTCACCCGCATCAGCGTCTTCGACGCGAGCGCAGTCTCGTTGCACGTTGACAGCGATCTGGGTTACGTCTACACACCGGCCGAACTCGCACTGTTTGGTCACGTCGCTGCCGGGCTGCAAGGCATTCAGCAGCGGATCGCAACCGAGGTCAAGGCCTTGGCGCCGGGGAGCAACCCGCTGTTGTCGAGGTTCACGCGAGGTACGAAGGTGTATCCCGTGATCGAGACCCTGGGTGCCACCACAGACCTCGCGGAGCTTGACGCACTGGCAACGCTGCCTGACGGTGCCGAGGCCGACCGCGAGCGGCTCGAAGGTGAGATCGCGGCGCTCCGTTCCAACTCGCTCGACGCGATTCTCTCCAGCACACAGGAGACGGTACGTCACCTCAATCGGCTGCACGGCGTGCTTACAACGGCGATGAACTTCGATGCGGTCGTCTACGAGAAAGCCCGGGTGAAACTCCAGGAAGCGGAAGGTCGAAGGACAGAAGCGCGAGAGCAACTCTTCAGTCAGGATGAGCTGCCAGGCCCCGCAGATGGGGAATGGCAGGAGTTCATCGTTGCGGGAGACTCGTACCGCCAACACCTTGACCGCGAGCACTATCCAACTGCCGGAGACAAGTGTCTCTACTGCATGCAGGAGCTCAGCCCGACGGCCTTGAACCTGCTGACTCGCTATCGCACGTTCCTCGATGAAACGCTTGTCCGTCAGGTCGCGGACGCGAACACCGAGGTGCGCAACTCCAGCCTCAGGTTCGACGAAGCCGAGCTCACCCGCGCGAACGAGTTCGCCACAGAACAGCGGGATGGTGAAGACCCACCGGTATGGGCGAGCCAAGCATGTGACGTGCTCGCGGCGGCCCGAGCCGCAGCTCAGGACACCGCGAATGGGAAGCCCGTGACCGCAGGCACCCTCCGAGAGAGCGCAGAAGCAGTGGCCTCCAAAGTCGGAGCCGAACTGGCGACTGCACGGGCGGCCGTTCAGCGGATGTCGGAGGACAAAGCAAATGCGGCGAGCGCGCTCACCGGAAAGCAGAAGGAGCTTTCAGAACTCACGGCACGCATTGAATTGAACCGGAACATCGCCGCAGCCCGCGAGTACGTCCGACGTGCGCGAAGAGCGCAACAACTTGACAAGCTCTCACGGGTCATTTCAAGCGGCGCGTCGAAGCAACTCACGGTCCAGTCCAAGCTTGCCAGTGAAGACCTCGTGAACAAGAACTTCGAGACGCTGTTCGCCGAGGAGTGCGCTCGTCTTCGAGCGCCTCAGGTCGCACTTCGATTTCAGGGGCGTAGCGGACAGGCGCAACGCAAGAAGGCGGTCGCCTCCTACAAGCCCTCTGCGGTGCTCTCGGAAGGTGAGCAGAAGGTGTTGGCGCTGGCCGACTTTCTTGCCGAGAGTCGGATGCGAGGGACCAAAGCACCTCTGATCTTCGATGACCCGGTCACAAGTCTCGACTACCGCAGACTTGATGAGGTTGCTGCACGCATCCAGAATCTCGCCGAGACACATCAGGTTGTTGTCTTGACCCACAACATCATGTTCGCGTCAGCGCTGATGGCCGCCAGGCAGAACAAGAAGCTCAGGACGAAAATCTACGAGGTGCGCGACGGTGGAGAGGCCAAGGGAATCCTGGCTCCGGACGTCGAGCCGAGGCTCGATACGCCGGCCGATCTAGCCAAGCGGATCAACGTCAAACTTCAAGAGATGACCAGCGCGGAGCCCGTGGTCCAGGATGCACTCATCAAAGAGACCTACGACCTCATTCGCGCCTGGTGCGAAGCATTCGTTGAGCAGGAACTCCTGCAGAACGTCACACAGCGATATCGCAAGAACATCATGATGACCCGCCTGTCGAAGATCGACAGTTCTCGGCTCGATGCTGCCATCGCAGTCATTGAACCTCTCTTCGATCGTGCTTGCGAACGGATGACCGGACACTCTCACGCCGCCGAGTACATGAGCACCAAGCCGACTGTGAGCGAAGTGCAGGAGGACTGGGAGAAGGCGAAAGCAGCGCGCTCGGCATACATCGCCACCTGAGCGGCAGATCGTAGAAGCGGCTCGCAGGCAGCTACAGGGCGCGGGTGCTCATCGACTTCGTGGCTGTTGACGGCCGCCCTGAATCGCGGAAAGCCGCAGATGCCCGGATCGCGCTTGCGCCGTCACGTCCGCGTGGAGAGAGCAGGTCCGCGGCATCCGTCACCAGTGACGCGCCATCTCGCAGGAGTTGGTGCGGCCCGGCGCTCGCTGCGCTGGTCACCGGGCCGGGAACAGCTCCGACAGCGCGGCCAAGCTCGTGCGCACGCCGGGCGACGGTCATTGATCCAGAGCGAACGCCAGCCTCGACCACGACGGTCGCTGTGGAGAGCGCAGCCATTAGGCGCGCCCGAGCAATGAAGCGATGGCGCGTCGGGACTGCGCCGGGTGGCATCTCACTGACCATGAGGCCCAGGTCGGCCACCCGCTCAAGCAGTTCACGGTGACCCATCGGGTACATGCGGTCTGCGCCGTTCGCCATGACCGCGATCGTGTCGCCGCCGGATGCAAGGGCCGCTCGATGGGCCGCTCCTTCGATGCCGTATGCACCGCCGGCCACGACAAGCCGCTCAGCGTTGGCGAGGTCGGAGGCAAGCTGCCCGGCCACATGGTCGCCGTAGGAGGTCGAGGCCCTCGCGCCGGTGATCGTGACGAAATCGCTGAGCGGTCGCGCGAGGAACGATGTCGTGCCGCGAGCCCACAGGACGTATGGCCGTCGGTCGCCAAGATCGTCGAGCGCGGAAGGCCACTCCTTGTCGCCGGGGACTAGCGCGCCGATACCAGCGCGCTCGGCTTCGACGACGTTCTGCTCAAGTGTCCGAGCAGTCTGAGCGCTCGAACTGGGAACGCCACACCTGGGCGTCAACGTTACTGAGGCCCGGCACCACGTCGTCACGTTCGGCGAGTCGGAGCAACTCAAGCGCTCCCAGCTCGCCCAGGAGTCGGCCTGTTACCGCGTCGTCTGGTTCGACGATCATCGACAGCACCATCCGTGCTGTGCGCTCGTCCTGGACTACGTCGCTCAGGTTCGTCATCGTCGGGCCCTCTCACTCCTACAGAGAGGTGCGCGCGGCAACTCGGGAGCGAAGGGTTCCGTGAACGCCGACCCCGGCGTACAGTGGATGGTGAGGCAGGTTCTCCTCATATTGCGGGTCCTCCGGGACGGCCTTCGGGCACTCACACACGTTCTGCCTCCTCGACGGAGTAACACGTGTGACGAGAGGCCCGCCATGTTCCGCCTTATCTGGACGCTCAGCGTTCGCACCCGCGACTACCTGCACCGCTACATGCCGAGCAACCGCCTGCTCGCTGGCATCCGCACCCGCCGCGGACTCAAGTGGGGGATACCCGCGATGCTGGTCGCGCTTCCGTACATCCTGATCGCCAGCATCTGCTCTGGCTCGGCAGCCGACGGCGGCCCCGGCTGGCTCCACCTCATCGTGCTGTGGGCATGCTGGAACGCGCTCAAGTTCATCATCATGGGACCCCTGAGCGTCGCTCTGCTCATCCGTGCGCGCCTGCGCGAGGCTGCGGTCCGTCGTCACCGGCGCCACGACTCGCGCGTCGAGGCGAGCCTGCGTGAGCCAGCCCTTCGTGTCTAGGCTCAACCGCCCACGGCAGTGGATGCCGTGATGCGAGAACCACAGCGCCCGCCAGGCCGGATCACGATGCCGTGCGAAGCGAGCGCTCGCCGGACAGCCTGAGGCCCCGCCCCAACCTTCACGCCGACCTCTACCAGCGTCAACCCGCTGAGGTAGAGGTCGGCTGCTTCGTGGATGCGGGAGGGATCGAACCGTCCACGGCGGATCGTCACCTCCCGCCGGGTGAGGTGGGTGGCGACTGTGCGGCGGTTCACGCCGAACACGGATGCCAGTTCCACGAGCGTTGCGCCCTCGCGGTACTGCGCCACCAGATCGTCGACCTGCTCCGGGCGAAGGAGGGTTTGAGCCATCCCAAGTGATCGCACCACTCGCCCCCTGGAGTCGGACACAGTAGGCTCAGAGGAGCGCTGGTCGTGGTTGTAGAAGCCCCGTGACCTGCGCAAAGACAGAGTCTTCAGGTGTGGGCAGGGGTTCTCAAACTCTCTACGGAGGTCCACCCTCCCGAAAGTGCGTCTGACAAGGCATTATGCCGAGTGGGGCCATCGGATCCCCTGCCTCTGCACAACATATGCACAACATCTGAGGCGTGTCTTGGCCGCCTGGAACCGCTTCGGGACCCCAACGGCCACGGCGATGGCGGGAGACGCGCGTGACGGCGCGGGTTCGAGTCGCCCACGCCGGCCCTGGCAAGTGATCAGACAGCGGCTTTGAGTGGCTCGATCCCGTCCAACGCGTTGCCGAGGTGGTCCTTCTCGACCTCGAGGTCGTAGCGGACCTGGAGGTTGAGCCAGAAGCGGTCGGTGGTGCCGAAGTAGCGCGCGAGCCGAAGCAGATCGGAA
>JAJZQV010000001.1 GCA_021803025.1 Actinomycetes bacterium
CCGATCTCTCCTCTCGGGTCAGCTCGATGCTCGTCTCGAAGAGGGCGATGTCGGCCTTCAGCTTCCGGCGGGAACGTGCACGCGTGTCGACGTAGGTGCCCAGCATGAGGATCGGGCTGAGCCCCACGAACAGCAGGCTCATCGGGGACTTCGTCGTGGTGAACATCACGGCACCCACCACGAGCGGCGCCACCATGGCGATCCACGGGAACGGAGCCGGGTCCTTCGCGTTGGGAATGTCCGGCAGGGCGAGGGTCTGTTCGGGGACGCGGGGAACAACGCGGGGAGGTCGTACGAAGGGAATGTCCGTACTGAGCGACGGGACTGCGGTGTCCGGGCGGAGGAGAGTCACAGACAGGCTCGTGTCCCCCAGCTTCGCCGTGTCTCCGGGCGCCAGCTGGACTCGGCTGACCCGCGTGCCGCCGACGATCACGCCGTTGGACGAGTTGAGGTCGACGATCTCAATACGATCGCCGACGTTGATGCGGGCATGGACCTTGGAGACGAGAGGGTCGTTCAGCGTGACATCGCACTCGACGGAGCGCCCCACTTCGCTCGTACCGGTCGGCAGAGAGACCTCCGTACCGGCGTCAGGACCGGAGACGATGCGAAGGACTGCCACGCCGGGGCCCCGGTGGGAGCGGTGCTCATCGGCGACGACGAGCTCGATCGCGGAGCCTGACCGGATACCCGAGTCGAGCAGCGACACGCGCGGGCTGAGCAGGTTGGCGGTGCTTCCTCCGACGTCGGTCACGCGCATGGAGTGGTTCATGCCGCTGGCTGCCCGAGGGGCGCCGGTGGCACCTGCGAGCGCCGTCGCCACGTCGCCGACCGTTGCTGTCGCGTCCGCCGTGATCTGGATGTCCGAGTGCGCGCGCCCGGACTGGCTGAGCAACGTGACCTTGAGCTTCATGACAGCCTTCCTGACGGGACGGACGCGGTCCCGATGGGGGTGGACGAAGGGATGCCTCGCCGGTTCGCAGCGCGTTCCGCCTCGAGGAGCGGCAGGTCGTCGATCCGTACGAGCAGGGTCGAGACGGCGTACTCCACCAGGGCGGCGCGGCGGTTCGTGGCCTGGTCCTCCGCGTCACCGCGCAGGCCCTTGACGCCCGCGTTGGCGAGCTTGTCGCAGACGTTGTCGAGCTTGCGGTTGAACCGCGTCAGGCTCCAGCCGAGCCGCTGAGCCGCGTCTGCGGACGCGGGGATCTCGGACGCTCCGGTGCCGGCGCGCCGCAGGACCGGCTCGGCCAGGGCAAGCATGAGGAGCCGCTGGGACGGGGTGAAGCGGGTCGGGCCGACGGTCGTGTCGCCTGCGACGTCGTCGAGGCGATGCGCGGGGGTGAGGAATCCGTCGACAGCGCACTCGATCTGGATCTCGTACGCCGTCGGGCCGGCCGTGAACGTCAGCAGGACCTCGGGGAACACGATCGGAAGGCTCGCCCCCGGCGCGAGCACGGACCGCATCAGGCCTCGCGAGTCGGACAGGATGACGGGCAGTCGCGAACCCGTGTTCGCCACCCACCACAGCCCGTCGCGGAAGGACAGCAGGATGAAGCGCCGGTGCAGGTACGGGTTGTCGTCGAGCGCGAGCTGGCCCACTCTCCCGATGACGAAGGTCTCGCCGGGCTCGACCTGGAAGATCTCGCCGGCGAAGTCGAGGACGAGCGACGGGTCGCTCGCGTTGGGTGCAGGAAGCCGCGTCTCGGTCATGTCACCAGACAGACCGCGGTCGGGTCGGAGCTGCGACCGTTGCTCCGGACCAGGATGACCTCGACACACGTCCTGCCCGGGATCGCCTTGACCGTGGCCTTCATGTCGGAGGTGGTCTCGTAGCTCTTCGCGGTGGCCGCCGGGTCCACCACCCTGAAGAGGTAGTGGTCCGCCGGCAGGGGCGAGGGGTTCGTCCAGCTGACGGCGACGCTGCCCGCGTCGTTCACCAGCTTCAGATCGGCGACCTGAGGCACGACCTCCCCGATCGGGTCGGCCGGCTTGATGGTCGGAGTCGTGGTTCCCGCACTCTGGGTGGCGGTGTCACCGGATCCCTTGGGGATCATGACGAACGCGCCGACCCCGAGGACCAGCACGACGACCGCGAGTACGGCCCAGAGGGAGGCTCGACGCCGGGTCGGAGCAGCCGGCTCACCCTCGGCGGTCTGCGGGCCTGAGAGCTGAGCGGCGAGGACCGTGTGGCCGTCTGCATCCAGTGACGGGGGAACCGGGCCCGTGAACTCGATGGGGCCGAGGGACTCGACCGAGCCCCGCCCGTGCCGGATGACCTGAGGGACGAGCCCGTCGCGTTCCAGGTCCGTCGTGTTGACGTGGGCCGTGTTCCCTGTGAACCCTGAGCCGAAGCGGCTGTCGAACTCCGTCGTCGACTTCGTCGGGGTCGCTTCGATGGTGACGAAACCGGCCGCTATCGTGCCGCCGGCCTCGGTCTCGTCGTCGACCTCGACGGCCGCGAGCTCAGCTCGTACATCCGCAGCAGTCACGGGCAGATGGAGCTCCAGCTGCACCTGCTGCAACGCGCGGGCGAACTCGAGCGCCGTGGGGTACCGCTGCGACGCCCTCTTGCTCATGGCGACCTCGAGCACCCGCTGCAACGAGGGCGGCGCCTCGTCGCGACGGATGGGAGGGAGCGGCTCGTTGACGATCCGGCTGCTCATCGACATGTTGTCGTTGGGGCCCTGCGGCTTCCAGAAGGGCGGATGCCCTGCAAGAGCCGTGTACAGGGTCGCCCCGAGGGAGTAGACGTCACCCGTGATGCCGGTCTGGCTCCCGGCGGCGAGCTGCTCCGGCGGCGCCCACGGAACTGAGACGCCGACAGCCTTTCCCTGGTTGGACGTGGTCGACGCGGAGATCCCGAAGTCGGTGAGCGCCGGCCGGTTGAACTCGGTGAACAGGATGTTGGCCGGCTTGATGTCACGGTGGACGATTCCCGCGGCGTGGGCTGTCTCCACGGCCCCGGCGACCTGGATGGCGACCTCAAGAGCCTTGGCCAGGTTGAGGGGGCGGTTCTTCACCTGAGACCCGAGGTGCGCACCCGGGCAGTGCTCCATGACGAGGTAGGCACGGCCGTCGGCTGTCTGGCCCGCGTCGAACACGCTGACGATCGACGGGTGGTTCGACAGCCGGGCCATCGCGCGTGCTTCGTCCTCGAAGGCTTGCTGCAGGTCGGACCGCAGACCCTGCAGCAGCACCTTCACGGCGACCTTGCGGCCGCCCATGCTGCGCTGCTCGTACAGGAAGACGTCGGCGAAGCCGCCCATGCCGAGCAGGTCCAGGTGCCGGTAGCCCGGGATCTCTGGTGGGGCGGATGCGGGGCGCGGACTCACGGCATCCCCTCGAAAGCGATCGAGACGCCGTGCCCGAAGTCGATGACATCCCCGTCGGCCAGCATGAGCGGCGTGTGCGTGACCCTCACGGGCGGTTCGTCGTGCCTGCGCAGGTACGCCCCGTTCATGGAGTTGAGGTCGACCGCGAAGACGTTCCAGCCTTCCAGCCGTACCTCGAGATGCGTGCTGGACACGTGCTGGTACGGCAGCGACAGCAGCCGAGGGCTGACCGTGCCCTGGAAGCGTGCAGCCCGTGGACTCCGGCCGATGAGGACCGGACCCGTGAGGGGCACGATCTCTCCGGTCGAGGAGCGGATCTGGCCGAGGGCCGGACGCCGGACTGTCTGGGTGAAGCCGGCGGAAAGGAGCGCCCCGCAGTCGCGGCATGTCTCCCGATGAGGTCTGTTGGAGTGTCCCGACGGGCAGAGCAGGGCGAGCACCATCTCAGAGACCGCCGGCTCAGGCTCGGGCTCGGCGGCCGCCGATCCGAGGCTGAAGCCGACCACTGTCGCGCCGTCGTGGTCGCTCCAGTCCTCGGTCACCGGCGCCGTCGGCGCGGCCGCGGAACCACCCCGGCCTGGTACGGACGAGATGAGCTCCACGTGGTCGCCCGACGCCTGGGAGGCGGCCGTCCCTTCGCCAGCGGACCTCGGTGACGAGTGCGAGGCCTTGGCCGACTCCTCGTCCTCGATCCGAACGGCGGCTTCCTCGATCGAGTAGGCAGCAGTGTCGCCCCACAGCGCCGCGAAGCGGGAGGCTGCTGCCGGTACGGGTGCATCCTCGGGCACATCCGTCGGTTCGGCCGGGTCGGCGACATTCGGCTCGTCAGTGGGCTCGACAACGGTCGTCGCACCGCTGGGCTCCGTCGCCACACCGGCAGAGGTCATGGTCGGCACGCCCTCGTCGAGGGCCGCTGAGCCGTCGACAGGAGCCGGCATCGGCTCGGGCGTTGCCGCGACGGGTTCGGCCGCCGCTGGCGGAAGCGTGGGGGCAGGTGCGGGCCCACGCGGCGGCGCAGCGTCGACAGGACGAGTGCTCAGCACCGCGGCGCCTACGGGCTGCTGCGCGTCCAACGACAGCGGGGCGAGAGCTCCCCAGGAGACCCGGGAGGCCTGTACGACTCCTGCACGCACGGGCAGCCCGCGTCCCCCCTCGGCCGTGTCCACCTCACCGAGCGAGACGGAGAGGATGCCGTCGACCGCCCGCTCAGACCATGTCGTGACCCCGAGACCCGCCACGGTGACAGCACCTGCTGCTTGGCCGACCTTCACCTCGAAGTGCCCGCGTGCAGCGAACTGCCCCGCGGGTCCGTCGAAGAGCGCCACGGCGAAGTCCGGGAGGCTCAGGAGGGATGCGCCGAGCGCATCGGTGAGCAGCTGGAGGACTCCGCTCAGCGTGACGTCGTCCGACAGGGATCCCCAGATCCTGTCGACCGTCAGGTCCAAGCGCTCACCCTCGAGGTCGACGCTCAGCATCAACGTCCCCCCAGGCCACACGAAGGTCCAGGCGCTTCCGGGTGACCACCGTGCCGCATCCCAGGTCATGCGTCGATTCCTTCGGCATCCGGGAAGGCCATGCTGGGAATCGTGTTGCCATCGTGGTCCACCAGCAGCTCCACGGAGAGGGTGTCCTCGCTGAGGTCCGCCTCGACGTCGTCGAACAGGCCGGCGACGGCGTCCACGACGACAGCAGTGACGTTGTCGCGGCCCCCGGCCTGTACGGCCGCCTCGACCAGCGCCTCAGCTGCTGCTTGGGGATCCGGCACAGCCTGGAGAGTGGCCATGAGGAACTGGTCGGTCAGCTCCGTGGAGAGGCCGTCGCTGCAGAGCAGGATGCGGTCGTTGGGACGGGCGATGAGCAGCCACTGGTCCACCACGGGGATGCCGGGGATCCCTCCACCCAGGGCCCTCGTCACGACGTTGCGCTTCTCGTGCAGCTGGGCCTGCTCGGCTCTCAGGGCACCGGAGTCGACCATCGCCTGCACTTCGGAGTGGTCCACGCTCACCTGCTCGAGCACGCCGCCGCTCAGCCGGTACGTGCGGGAGTCACCGATGTTGAAGACGAGCCAGCACGGGGTCGACCCTTGGGCGGCGAGTCCGACCCCCGTCAGGGTGCTGCCAGGGGCGCGGCCGGACGAGGCGATCGCCCGCACCCGGCCCACAGCCTCGTTGATCGTGCGCAGGAGCGCTTCGGACGTGAGAGCGGCCTCGCCGGACAAGCCCTCGAAGGACTCCACGACCGTGCGCGACGCGACGTCGCCCCCCTGGTGGCCGCCCATCCCGTCGGCCACCAGGAAGACAGGAGGGGACGCCAGGTAGGAGTCCTCGTTGTGGGCCCGCTTCTGGCCACGGTCCGTGGCGGCACCCCATGCGACGGTGAACGGAGCGGAGACCATCGTCGTCACCTCACTGCTCCGTCACGCGGAAGGCGACCTTGCCGATGTGCACGACGGCACCGTGGCCCGCGACGAGGCGGCCACCGGACGGGACAGCGGTCCGCATGCCGTTCGCCGTCGTGACAGCGGTCCCGTTCGTGGACCTCAGGTCCTGTACCCACACACCGTCAGGGTCGGGACCCACCACCGCGTGGGTCTTCGAGACCGACATGGTCGTGTCCTGCAGAGGGTGGAGCCGGGAGCCGACGAAACCCTCCGGCGCGACCGGGTTCCGGCCCAGGACCGTCGCCTTGTCGACCGGGATCCGCTGGCCGTCGTCGCTCACGAGCAGCAGGGTGTGCTGCGCCTGCAGGAGAGCGATGGCGTCGAGCGAGACCACGGTCCGGTCGGACTCGTCCTCAGCGAGTGGCTGGCTGGCTGGTACGGGGGGTGCGACCTCCCGTACCGGTGTGAAGTGCTGGTCGACGTCGGGCGACGCCGGAGCGCTCGCGCTGCCCCTGCTCCAAGGGACACCGGTGATCATTCCGTCATCGCCCACGCTGACCACCGATGCCGCAGAGGTCACAGGCTGAGCCGTCGAGAGGCTTGCTGGGTCCGAGAACGGGGATGCCAGGCTTGTTGCGTCGTTGCTCGCGTGAGACACAGGAGCCGTAGGTGACCCGACGCTGACGACCGCCGGTCGTGCGGTCGACGTGATCGACTCGGCGGGGGACGCATCGAAGGCCCCCGTCGGGGCAGGCGAGACCGCAGAGAGCCGGGCGGGAGCTACGTTCAACCGGTTGGCGAGGGGATCACGCCCTGCCCTCACGTCCAGGACGACTAGCCCGGTAGCCGTATCGTGCCAAGCGCGGTTGAGGGGCTTCTTGATCATGAGGACCGTGATCAGGTAGCCGACTCCGAGCGTGAACCCGGACACCAGGGAGATGAGCAGGTACTTGCCCAGGCCGGCCCAGCCCGGTGCCCGCCCATCAGCGACCCGGACCTGTCGGATGCCGAGGATGCGGCCGCCGGGAAGGAAGCCCGTCTTGCCGAAGTACAGGTAGACACCGAACGACAAGGCGATGGCCAGCACCTGGACCAGCAAAGAGGCGACCAACAGACCGTCGAGGGACGTCTGGAGTGACACTGCGAAGCTGATGAGCAAGCCCGCCGCTCCACCCAGGACGAAGTCCAGGAGCCGCGCCGCGAAGCGTCGGCCCAGGGTTGCGGGAGCGCACCCGTCGAGGGCCTCGTACGTCGCGGTCCCGTCGGTGAACGGGCTCACACCACTACTGGACATCTGCGTCCTTTCCGCGAGACAGGATTCGTACGACCAGCACAGTGGTCGCGCGTCGTGCCCGGCCGGCCAGGCGCGAAGGCGACAGCGAACCGGCCACGCGGCGACGGGTGAGCCCGAGGGACCGTGGAGAGACTGCCGACACCCAGCGCCGCCATCGAGGGACCGACCCGGACATGCGCCCGAGAACCGCATCCACCTGGCTCCACATCGCCGCCACGTCATCCACCGAGGGCTCGGCCGCACCGAACACCCCCGCGTCGATCCGGTCTGCGACGGCCACGGAGCCTGCTCCGGGGAACGCCGTCTCGATGATCGACGACGTCTCCCGTCGCGTCGCCGTGGGCTCGAACGTCTTGCCGAGGTCGGTGGCGCGGTCGACGACTTCCAACCAGCCGCCGTGCGCGCGGTCGCTCATGAGCTCGCCGTTGAGGCGACGCCGCCGCCGTCGTCGCTTGAGCGCGATGACGACGAGGAAGGGGGAAGCCACGACGGCGGCACCGCCGACGGCGACCGCCACGATCCAGGCGACCTGCACCCATGCCGGCTGCGTGTCCGACTTGGCCCGGCGCTGGTCGTCGACGATGTCCTTGTTGTCGTCCGCGGTGTTGTTGGCCTGCTCAGGCGGAGGCAGAACCTGGGGCTTGGGGTCCGACTTGGGCTGCGGGACGTCTGTGTTGGGGGTCTTGGCCCGGTCGGGGGTCGGGTCGAACGGGACCCATCCCACACCTTCGAAGGCCACTTCGACCCAGATGTGCGCCTGGCCACCCGTCACAGCCCACGCGGCGCTGCCCACGTTCTTGCTCGCGTCCGGGTAGAACCCCATGACGACCCGCGCAGGGATCCCGAGCTGACGTGCCATGAGGGCCATCGCCACCGAGTACTGCTCGTCGTCGCCGATCATCTGCTTGGCGGTGAGCAGCGTCGTCAGGCGTGCCGCCGACTCGCCGGAGAGCGAGCGTCCGTCACTGCCGTTCGAGTAGAAGCCCCTGCTGCGCAGCTCAGAAGCGAGCTTCGTGACCTGGTCGATCGGCGTGCTGGCGTTCCCGACGAGCTGTTGCGACATCGTCGTGACGGCCTCGGGAACGTCGGTGTCGGGCGGAAGGGTGACCTTGGCGAAGTTGACACCGGCAAGGGATGCGGGGGCCGGACTGCTGTGCGGGACCACGGACAGCCGGTACGAGTCGCCCTCGGACAAGCCCACGGTCGTCAGGGCCGTCCCGCTGTCCTGGTTGTAGAACAGGGACTGGTCGAACTTCGTACCGGAGAAGGAGACTCCGCGCAGGTCCCCACCACCGGGGAGCCATACCCCCGCGTACTGGCCGATCGTGACGTCGACCATGGTGGCAGTCCCCGTCGGCTGGCGCTCGTCCGCAATGGATGCGCCGACCCGCTGGTACGCAGCCGAGGCTGCGTCCACGTTGTACACGACACCGTCGTACGCGTCCACAGCCGCCAGGCGTACTCGGCTGCCGGTGGGCACTCCCGAGATCGTGAAGAGGGTCTGGTCCTGCAGCGTCGTCTCGAGATAGCGGAACATCGTCAGCGGACTGGCGTACTGCTCGAGGTGCAGCGGGGGTACGACCGTGTCCCTCAGCACGAACCGCTGCGGGGCCGGCATCACGATGTTCGCTCCGACGGCCGCCACGGCGGCGATGGCGACGATCGCGGCGCCACCTGCCCACGACGGCCGGGCGCCTGCGCGAAGCCCTTCCAGACCGAGGAGCTCGGAGGCATCGGACGTCGCTCGCTTGCGCGCGACCCACGCCAACCACACCATGGCGACCACGCCGAAGGCTGTTCCGAGACCGAGCGCGAGGGGAGCGGTGTGGACGCCCCACAGGATGCCGACTGCGAGCAGGGCACCGAGGGGCAGAAGCGAGAAGCCCGGCCGAGACGTACGGAGGGCGATCGTGCCTGCCACCACCGAGCAGAGGAGCGCAGCCAGGTACGGGACGACGGCCGGCCCCGTGAACAGGCTTGCCGGCAGGCTCACCGTCAGCAGGTCGCGCCAGGCGTAGGCGGTGAGAGTGACGAGCCGCCGGAGTGTATCGAGCGTCGGGACGAAACCGGCGATCGTCGTGCTGGGAAGCGCGAGGGCCCCCCCGAAGAGAAGGTACGTGATCAGCGAGGCGGCCAGGACTTCGAGCCACCCCCAGCGACGTGCGGCGGCGAGGAAGGCCACTCCCAGACCGAGCACCGCCCCTCCCCCCGCGGCCACCCACCCCTGCGTACCGCCGAAGATGGGGCCGAAGGAGAGGATGCCCGGTACGAGCAGCAGGACCAGTGCGGGCGTCGTCACCTGCCAGCCCGTCGGCAGCAGCCAGCGCTGGCGGACGCGAGTGTCAGGGCTCATCAGTGGACCGTCCTCAGAGCCTTGGCAAGGTCGTCCACGGACGGGACCTCAAGGATGACGAGAGTGGCGATCTGGCGCCGCGACGCGTTGGCGGACCCATCGCATCGGACCGCGAAGGACTTGACGTCGTACGGGATCTGCAGATGCGCTGTACGGAGCTCAGCAGGGCTGACGCCTGACCCGGTGACGAGCACGGCGACCGAGGTCTGCGGCACTGCGGTGACGGCTCGCGCCGCCACGTCGCGCAGCGGCTTCCCTTCCCGTGAGAGCTCCAAGCGGGACAGCTCGTCGAAGAGGCCGGGCGCCGAGGGGTACGTGACGATGCCGCGATCGATGAACAGGGTGACGGCCCGCTGCTCCCGCAGCGCCTGCCCGGCGAGTGAGGCGACGCTGGAGACGGCCGTCTCGAAGTCCTCCGGGTCCGCGTAGTCGGCCGCCCGGGTCGACAGGACCAGGAGCAGGTGCGATCGCTGGGTCTCCTCGAACTGGCGGACCATGAGCTTGCCCATACGGGCAGTCGTCCGCCAGTGGATGTTGCGCCGGTCGTCGCCCGGTACGTACTCGCGCAGCGCGTGGAACGCCACGTCCGAGCTGGAGAGGTTCTGCGTCGTGATGCCGTCGACGTCCCGGAGGAAGCCGGTACTGGTTGCGGACAGAGCGACGACGCGAGGGTGGATGAAGAGCTCCACAGGGTCGCTCCAGCGCTTCACCCGCTGCATGAGCCCTAGCGGGTCAGCCTTCACGGAACGGACCGGGCCGATCGTGAGGACGGACCGATGCCGAGCCGGGATCGAGAACAGCTGTTCGTGCGTCGCATCCGCTGCGAGGGCCGGGACCTGGAAGGAGCCGACCCCGCCGCCGACGGGGAGGTCGAACCGGGTGGCGAGCAACGAGCGTCCTCCCTGGTTGCGGACGACCACCCGTCCCACAGCGCTCTCACCGACGGTGACGCGTGACTTCGCGAGCTCGATGTCTGCCGCGAACGCCATGCGCCCGAAGGTCCACAGGGCCGCCACGGCGAGGCAGGCGACGGCGAAGGTGCCCAGCCCGCGCCCTTCGAGCCAGCCGTAGCGCAGACCGGCCACCAGCGCGATCACCGCGACCACAAGTGTCAGCCAGCCGAGCGGGTTGACGACCCGGCGGACGGGGGCGGTGGCCTGCAACCACGCCGTACGGAGGTCGCTCGCACGATCGGATGTCCAGCGGCGGGTGGCCCGCACCGACGTCGCCCAGCGTCGTGTCCTTCGGGTGGAGTTGGGCTCAGGCACCACGGCCCGAGCGGCTGTGGCGGGACGACGCCACATCCCCCGGCGAGGCGGTGGCGCCTCGTCGAGTACCTCCCGGGTAGCCGTCTGGGTCAAGCAACGACCCCCTTGACCTGGGGCGCATCAACGGCGGCGAGCGCCTTCGCGATGACCTGCTGAGCCGTGGCGCCGGAGAACTCCGCGTCGGGAGACATCACCAACCGGTGGGTCCAGACGGGTGCCGCCAGCTGCTTGACGTCGTCGGGCAGCACGTAGTTGCGGCCATGGGCTCCGGCCCAGACACGTGCGGCACGGACCATGGCGATCGCGCCTCGCGTGGAGACGCCGAGCGTGGTGTCGATGCTGTCGCGCGTGTGCTCGGTGAGCAGGTGCACGTACTCGAGCACAGAGTCGGCGACGTGGTTCTCGGACACCATGTCCGCCATGTCAGCGACCGCGTTCGTCGCGATGATCGGGCGCAGCGACTTCGTACGGTCCGGCTGGGATGCTCCTCCGAGGACCTTCAGCATGGACGTACGGTCGGGGTAGCCCACGCTCGTCTTCATGAGGAAACGGTCGAGCTGGGCCTCGGGAAGGCGGTACGTACCGGCCTGCTCCACGGGGTTCTGGGTGGCCACCACCATGAACGGGCGGCCGGTGTCGTACCGGGTGCCGTCCACGGTGACGTGCGACTCCTCCATCACCTCCAGGAGCGCCGACTGCGTCTTCGGCGAGGCCCGGTTGATCTCGTCGGCGAGCACGATCGAGGAGAAGATCGGGCCGCGGTGGAACTCCCACACGCCCTTCGACTGGTCGTACATCGTCACGCCCGTGATGTCGCTCGGCAGCAGGTCGGGCGTGAACTGGATCCGGTTGTGCGTGCCGTGGACCGTGGCCGCGAGGGCCCGCGCGAGCGCGGTCTTGCCCGTGCCCGGCGCATCCTCCAGCAGCAGGTGGCCCTCCGTAAGCATGCACGTCAGCGCCAGCCGGATCACCGTCGCCTTGCCCAGCAGGGCCTGGCCGACGTTGTCCACGAGCTTGCCGAACGTACCGGCGAACCACGCCGCGTTCTCGGGTGTAACAGTCATTCTTATCGCTCCTGGAAATTGGTAACTAGAGTTGGTAGCACGTACCGAAGCCGGCTGCGCTCGTTCCCCACTTAACAGTGGGATATCCGTTGGTTCCCTTCGGATAGGCCGGCCCCCAATTGCCACCCTGGTCCACGGTAACCGTCACGTCATAGTC
This sequence comes from Actinomycetes bacterium, assembly GCA_021803025.1. Taxonomy (GTDB): domain Bacteria; phylum Actinomycetota; class Actinomycetes; order Propionibacteriales; family Propionibacteriaceae; genus Fen-668. The sequence goes on from JAJZQV010000001.1 coordinate 11,849, forward strand.
TGGAGCGCCAATTCCACCCGCATAGCATCGAACGGAACTACCCGGGTTGAATCGAGACAGAGTAATGTTCACATATTCACAAGTCCCCCAGGGGCATGAGTTTGTGAACGTGACTCCGGAATTCGTGAACGCGAAAGACGGATTGCCCCAGGTAGAGGCGCTCGCGTAGCCGGACCACGCGCCCCACAAGCCCGTCTGGTCCTTCGCCCTGGCGCGAATCGACTTCGTCTGGTTGCGGCCATTACCCTGAATAGTGCTGCCGCTGATGGGCTGCCCTGCCTGCTGCCCGCCGTCCGTGGTCTCGATCTGCACCTCGACGATGGGTCGCCCATTCCCGGAGCCGCCGGCGTTCCAGCTCAGCGTCACGTTGTTGACGCTTCCTGAGGCCGAGACCTGTGGTGCGTTGGGCGCGCCATATGGAACCACCGCTCCGCTCGGGACGAAGGAGCCTGTGACTGTTTCGCCGTTGACGGTGGATCGTGCGGCGATGCTGATCTGGTAGCTGTTGCCGTTGACGAGACCTCCGTAGGTGATGGTTCCCCCGGAAACCACGGTTCCAGTACCACCTGCGGCATTCCACACATAGACGATCTCGCTAGCGAGGGCTCCGTTGCCGGGGGCGGGGTTGAACGTGACCTTCACCTGGTTGTTCGTCCCCGTGGCCGCCGCCACCAGACCTGTCACCGTCCCAGGGGTCTGGAACGCGCGGATCGGAGCCGAGGCAGGCGACCATGCGCTCCAGCCGGCCTTGTTCTGGGCCCGGTACTCGAACCTCTGGTCCGTCGTATCCACCGACAGTGTGAGCTGGGTGGAGGGAGCGGACCCGGTGTAGACGACGCTCGTGGCGCCGGTGCGCCGCAGCTCGTACGTCATGGTGGTGTCGCCGTTGCCGTTCGGTGGTGCCCAGCTGACCGTCGCGCTCGGCGCGAGGGTGCTGACGGGCTGCTTCACGACGGTGGGGGCCACCAGGCTGAGTGGGACGCCCGCAGGGACCTCCGTCGCCGAGTAGCTCGACCAGTCGGACGGGAGGACAGCCTTCGAGTGCGCCTGGACCCGGAACCTGTACGCAGTGCCGTTGGTGAGTCCGGTCCACGTGTACGAGGTGGCGGCCACCTGCTGCTGTGTGACGCCGCCGGTCGGCCCGTCGATCTCGAGCGTGTAGCTCTCCACCGCGGAGCCTTCGGTGGTCGGTGCCGCCCACGCGACGTCGATCTGCTTGTCGCCGAACGTGAGGGTCGGCGGCGCCGGCTGGTTCGGCTTGACGTCGGGCCGGACGACCGCTGAGGCCGCCGACGGGGCCGACTCGCCGACCTCGTTCGTCGCCGTGACGGTGAACGTGTACTCCACGTTGTTCGTGAGCAGGTTGCTCAGCTCACACACCGTGGTCGCGCCGCAGTCCTTCGTGCCGCCGTTCCACTTCACGGTGAACTTGCTGATCTGCGCGCCGTTGTTGGCACCCGGCTGCCAGCTGACGGTCGCGGACCGTGAGGCGTTCGTGACCCCGACGACAGCGGTGGGTGCGTCGGGCTTGTCGCGTACGGTCAGAGTGATCTTGCCCTGCACCTGCCGCGAGACCTCGCCCGTCGCATCAGCGAGCGTGTACACGACGGTGAGCTGACCGTGGAAGCCTGCGGAAGGAGCGACCGTGACGTTGAGGCCGTTCACGGACGCGGTGCCCGTCCCGACCTGGACCTGGGGCTGACCGACCAGGGTCAAGGGCTTGTTCAGATCTGCGAACGGGTTCGTTGCGTACTGGGTCAGGTCGACGGTCTCCGCCTTCCCGGCGTTCGCTGAGGTGATGACGGCCTCTGTCGTCGTGATGAGCGGCCGGGACGACGCGATCGTCTTGATCGGGATCTGCGCGGCCACCGGAGTCGTGCTGCCGTCGGTGACGGTGATCTCAACCAGCCCGGCTGTCCCGATCTTCGTCTCCACAGGCGCCGACGCCTTGAGCATGTGCCCGGAGATGCTGACGTCGAAGCCGGCCGGGACCTTGCCCAGAGTGAAGGACATCCTGTCCATGTCGCCCTGGTCGGGGTCGGTGACCATCGCGAGGAGGTCGACCTCCTTGGCGGGTTCGATGGCAGAGACGTCGATCTCGGACGGGGACACCTTCGGCTGCGTCTTGCCTGACGACTGGACCACGATCGGCAGGGTCAGTACAACCTTGAGCCCGTTCGGGTCGTCGGGAGAGGACCCGTCGGTCACCTCGAATGTCAGCGAGCTGTTCCCGACGTACTCACCCACCGGTGTGAACACCAGCGTCGTGGCGTTCTTGACGATCGGGTCCCCGTTCGCGCCCGGTCCCGCCTTGACGCGGTTCTCGAAGGTGAGGATGGGCGAGTGCCCGTCCCGTACAGACACGTAGTCCGCGAGGTTGACTGTGAGCGTGTCGCCGCCCTTGATCGTCACCGGGACCTTGTCCGGCTTGAGCACCGGCAGCCTGTCGCTCGTTCCGGGAACGACGATCACCGCCTGGGCTGTCAGCCCGTCGACATCCGTGACCGTGTAGACGATCACCTGACGCGTGGGCGTGAGCGTGACGGTGACGATGCCCTTGCTCTTGACGCTCGCGGTGGCCGAGTCCGTGGACACGACCAGCGCCTCTGCCGACCCGTCCGGATCCTCGTCGTTGGCGAGCACGTCGACATCCACCTGGGTCTTGCCGGCGACCTCGTACCCCTGCACCACATCGTCACGGGCGATGGGCGCCTGGAGGGGAGTATCCGTCCGGATGTCCAGCGTGAGCTGCCCTTGGGTCACGCCGCCCCGGCCGTCGCTGACCTGGTACACGAAGGAGTACAGACCAGGTGTCTGGGGAGCCGTGATGCTGACCCGAGCGCCCTCCGTGACCGCCGCGATGCTGGAGGCGTTGCCCTGGCCCTTCGCCGAGCCCGGGACGAGCGACAGCGGGTCACCGTCGGGGTCGATGTCGTTCGCGAGGACCGGCATCGACAGCAGTCGGCCAGGTCTGGCGATGACCAGGTCGGCGACGGCCACCGGCGGCTGGTTGATGGGAGACGGTGGAGCGATCCCGACCTTGACCGTTCCGATGCCCCTGGCGCCGAAGCGGTCCATGACCGCGTACGTGAACGTGTCGGTGCCTGACGAACCTGACGGCGCCTCGTACGTGAGGTACTCGGACGCCGTGGTGACGGTGCCTTTCGACGGCGCTGTGTCGACGCCGAGCAGGGTCACGGAGTCGCCGTCGGGGTCGATGCCGTCGAGGCTCACGGGGATCTTGACGCTGGCGCCGGCAAGAACTCGGGCAGTCAGTGGAGGGGCAACCGGGGCGTTGTTCCCTGAGTCCGCCGCGCGGACGTCGATCTTCACCTGTGCCGAGGCGTACCCCTTCTGGGTGTCTCGCACGGTGTAGACGATGCGTGCCGTGCCGGGATCGGGTCCGGCCTTGAACCGCACGGTCTTCTCCGAGACGAAGGCCTCACCGGCCGCTGCGACGCCCTGCAGCTGAAGTGCGGGATCGAGCGAGAGCGCCAGCCCGGCAGGAGAGGTGTCGTTGTCGAGGACGTGGACGGTCACGATGTCGCCGGCCCGCACCGTGGCAACGTCGTCGGACGCCACCGGCGGAAGCCCGGAGGCCACAGCCGCCAGCGGAATGACAGTGACCGTCGCCGTGGCCGAACCGAAGCCGTTCGAGACCGTGTACGAGAACGACGCCTGCTTGGTGAGTCCACCAGGTGCGGTCACACGGATCTTCGCCCGGGCGACCACCTCGACGTGCAGCGCCGGGATCTTCGTGATGTCGGTGGACTGGACGACGAGAACGCCACCAGTGGGATCGAAGTCGTTGGCGAGGACGTCGACGACCACTTCTCCACCTGCGGGCAGGAGCGCAAGGTCGTCATCGGCAACCGGTGGCGCGTCCTTCACGGGATCCACGACGTCCACGCGTACGACGCCCTTCGAGGCGGACGGTCCGTTCGACACGACATAGTCGAGGTAGAAGGTCCCGACGACGGTGGACGTGAACCGGAACGACCCGGAGTCGTAGCTCGGTGTCACGGTCGTGCCTGCTGGTCCGTCCGAGATCTTCGCAAGACGGAGGGCGCCGCCGGACAGGTCGGTGTCGTTGTCGAGCGGCTTGACGACGACCTCCTCGCCCTTGATCACCCGGGCGAAGTCGGCATTGGCGACAGGTGCGTAGGTCCCCTTTGCACGCACGTCGACGTGAAGGACACCTTCCGTCTCCTTCGAGCCGTCGCTCATCACGATCTTCACGTCATAGCGGCCCGGCTGGTTCACGCCCAGGTCTCGAACGGTGACAAGACCATCCGCGCGGAACTTGGCCGTCATCCCCTGCGGCGCGGTAACCGAAGAGATGAAGAACTGGTCGCCATCGGGGTCGGACCAGTCGGGCGCGACGTTGTACTCGGCTTCGCCACCGCTGACCACGGAGGCGGCTCTTTGGGTACGCCATTGCACCGGCCCTGAGTTCACGTTCCACGGGTGAACGCTGACGTTGACCGATGCATCGGCCGTTCCGCCCCTGCCGTCGTCGGCGGTGTACGTGAACGTCCCTGGGCCGCTGGCATTGTCCGGGACCGTGATCTGAAGGGCGGCCCCCGCACGTACGGCTCGCACCGTTCCGACCGAGGGGCTCTTGCCGGGCACGGCTGTGAGAACGTCCCCGTCGGGGTCGGTGTCGTTCTGCAGAACCGGGAGGGTCGTCGAACGCCCCGGTCTCACACCGAACTGGTCATCCACCGCGTTCGGCTTGTGGTTCTGCTGGGTACGGTCGGGGTTGGCCTGTTCTTGGGTCGTGCTGTGGTTCTTGTCGTTCTTCTGCTCCTTGGACTTCAGGTCGGCCAGGATGTCGTTCCAGTTGTTCACGACGACGACCTTGCTCGACACGACGAAGACGTCCCCGTTGGCGATGTTGTTGATGACGACGACATCGCGGTTCGTTCGGAACGTCAGGTTCTTGGCCGTTTGAAGCTTCGGTACCGACTGCGTGACGTTCGCACTGGCGTCGTCGCAGTCCCGAAGGTACTGGCCGGTCACAGCCCAGGCGGCGTATCGGCAGCCGCCCATGACAACGGGCGCCACGGGTGTGCCGCGACCGCTCGCGCCGGCGGAGACTTGAGTGACCGCACCGTTCTGGAGCCGCACCTTCACCAAGGCGGTCGGAGACTCGAGTGAGACGTCAGCCGCGCGCACACTGGGCTCCTGGAGCACTGCCTGCTCGAGACCGGCTACCGCATGTTGACCGGACGGAAGGTACACGACGTTCGTGGCGCGATCGAGAACCACCGCCTCCGGGCCGACACTCGTGATGCTGAGCTTCGAGGACTCGGTGATCCCCGACAGCTGTCGCTTGGACGGCTTCGACCAGCCGCCGCCCTGCGGTGTGACAGTGACGAGGAGGCCGGTCTTCGAGACGGCGTGCACGGCGCCGTCCAGGCCCACGACGACTGTCGCTCCGGGAACCCCGTCGATCACCGGAATGGACGTGTCGGGGGAGATCCCTGAGACAGAGGCGGCATCGGAGGCCCAGATCTTGCCGGCGGCTGAATCCACGATCGCCGCTTTCGTCCCTCCCTGCACGACCGTCATGCCCTCGGCCTTCACGGCGGTGCCCAGCGTGATGAGCGCGACGTCGACCGGATAGACCGATCCTCCGGTCGTGTCGTGAACGAGCACGTCCTTGGCGGACTGCGAGACGTCGAACGACGCCGACGGGGCGCGCAGGCCTCCGTCCAGGGTTCGCGAGGGGTAATTGAGATGGGCGACCAGGCGCAAGCTCTCATTGGTGACCCAGACCCCACCATCGTGGAGGCTTACGTCCTCGGTCGGCACGCCGGGGTGGATCGACGCGATGATTCCCACGACGATGGCGGTGACCACAGCGAGCGCACTCGAGCCGCGCGACAGCGCAAGGCTCTTGAGAGCCATGACGATTTCCCCCTGTTGGTAGAGCGGGGTGGAAGTGCCCCTACCGTTCGTCGGCCGAAGTCGGCGTGAACAGGAATATGATGACGCGTTCATTGTTGAGAACGTCAAATGCACAGAATGGGTAGTTCTCCCCATTCCGGGCAATTACTGGACAATTGCCGGGCAATGCTGGTTGAACTGGACACGCCAAGAAGGGCTTCCAGATCCGAGGACGACGACGAGCGACAGCTCGCACGACCCAGGATCCCGCGCTCTGCGCGCTGAGGCCACCGCACGCCGGGTCTTCGTACGTTCTCATACAGGGCCGCTCAGACGCGGCCGCTGCGACCGTGTGGGTCAGCAGACTCGCTGTCGAGTGACTCCCGGGAGGTAGCGCGCCCACTCGTCGTCTGTGAGAGGCGTGCCTTGCTTGGCGCACAGGCTCGCCCGGGCCGCCGCGGGGGTGGTGTCCCATTCGCGGAGCAGGCCCGTGTCCCCTGCCCCGAGCAGCTTCTGCCCGTCGGCGTAGAACCGCACGTCGAGCGCGCCCCCCAAGCCCCCAGCGAGGCTGTACCGTGCCGTCGCGTCTTTGCCGATGTCCCAGAGCCATAGGTATCCCTCGCCCGAGGCTGCAGCAAGGTGCTGACCGTCCGGCGAGAAGTTCACGCCGACCACTGGTGAGATGGCGTCGTGGTACGTGCGGACGATCGCCGGCTTCGCTGGACTGCTGAGGTCCCACACATAGACGGTCCCCAGATCCGTACCGGCGGCAACGTACTTCCCCTGCCGGCTCGTCGTGACAGCCGTAGGATTTGCGTCGGTCTTGAGCGTCTCGAGCAGGCGAGGATTGGCCGCAGTGAGGTCGAACACCATGACATACCCGTCCGCGGACCCCACGAAGTAGAACCTTCCATCGGCTGTGAAGGCCCCAGTCTGCGGCGTGGGGGTGTCGAGGGTGGCCGTCGGCGTCCAGGTGCCATCCGCACTTCGGTGGGCGACGATCGAGGTGACACCCAGGAAGCGGGTCGCGACCAGAGTGTCCCCGTCCGGGGAGACCGCGATGCTGCCGAAGCTGCCGGCGTCGGTGAGCTGACTGGTACGAGGCGTCCCCGCTCCTTGATCGGTCAAAGGCCAGGTCACCACGCCCCCCGAGCTCGTTCCGACGACTAGCTCGGTGCCGGCCGCGTTGATGGCGAGGGCGCTGCCCAACCTGACTCCGCTCGGTACGCTCGGTGTGGCGGCAGCACCGAGGCGGATGCCCTTCCACAGCATCGCCTTGCCTCCCGAAGAGGTGGCGAGCCACTTCTGTCCCAGGGAGTCCGAGGCAAGCTGCCACAGGGGCGTACCAGTTCGACGGATGACCGGCGAGCGGGCGTCCCAGACACGCAGCGCGCCGTCGACGCTGGAGGTGACGATCTGCGCACCCGCCCAGGCGACCGACGTCACCTGGGCTGGATCGGACAGAACCCGACCGACGCTCCAGTCGGCCGTACCGACGACGTAGGTCTTCTGGTCCGAGTCCGCGATCGCAAGCTGGCTGCCGTCCGCATTGAAGGCCACTCCGTTGACGAAGCTCGTGACCTCACTGAGGCTTGCCATCTGCTCTCCGGATGTGAGATCCCAGAGGCGGACCTCCGCAGCTGCCAGCCCGGCCGCCAGCCAGTGCTCGTCCCGGCTCACCGCGAGCGCCTGCACACGTCCGGTCCGGGGGTGCGCCTCTGGCAGCGTGCCCACTTGCACGTACGCAGCGCCGCTCCTCCGCCATCGAGTAACGGCCCCGTCGCCGCCCAGGAAGACGTCGCCCGATGGGGCGACCGCCACGGCGCGCGCAGCGGCGGGGGCGTCCTGAATCGCCGTCAAGGTCTGGCCAGCCACGGTCAGCCATGACACCGAGTGCTCGGCGCCGAAGACCAGGAGGGAGCCATCGCCAGAGAATGCCGTCGAGTACGTCGTGTCCTTCGGACAGGTCCCATACAGCTGCGTCGGCGCGGCCGTGATGTCCCACACCGTACGGCACTTGCCCGCCGTAGCCACGAGGACGTGGTCGCCTCGCACCACCGCTGCCACAGCGTAGATCGGTGACGCGCTGGTGTCGGCAAGGAACGTGGTTCCCGGAGAGGTTCTGAGCGCCGCGGTGGGCCACCACGTCACCTCACCGACAGAGTTGGCCCGGAACACATACGTGCCGTCGCCCGTAGCACCAGCCACCGAGCTCAGCGGCCCGGTCCACCGCGTCGGGGTGTCGGCGGCAGCGGCGTCGAGTACCGCCGAGTTGCCCTCTCGCGTGTCGCTGATGACCGATGCGGCCGTCGCCATCTGGGCGCGCACGTTGGGGTCAACGACGCGGAGCTGCACGGATGCAGCCGCGACCTGGCGGGACTGGGCATCCGCCTGGATCCGCTGCGTATGCACGACCTGGTAACCGGCGACCACCGCGAGCACAGTGGTCAGGCTCGCCAGGGTGGTGACTAGTCGGGTTCGACGCCGGAGTCGACCGTTCACGATCCGTTCCTGCTGGACGACCGATGCGAAATGGGACTCGCTCGCTGCGACGAACTCCGTCACGACGGGCTGGGCGCCGTTGGACTCCTGCAGCGCAGACTGGAACACAGGAAGCCGGTCGACAGGGAGCAGGAGGGCGTCGGGACGGCCCTGCTCCTGCCACGAGGCCGCTGCTTGTTGAAGCCGCTCCATCGCTCGCAGCCGAGCGCGGTCCTCCTCGATCCACCCGTGGAGCCTCGGCCAGTGCGCGATCAGCGCATCGTGGCTGATCCACACCTCGCTATCCGAGATGGTCAGCAGCCGCGCGGCCGCAAACACGCGAGCCGCCGCGCGGTGGTTCTCGCTCAGCTCGTCGAGCCGCGCATGCCTTCGAACGATCGCCTCACCATCGAGCCTGACGAGTCTCAGGAACATTGACTTGACGGTGTCGGTTTCCTCTTGTCCTGACGTCGAGTATGCGCTCTCCGCAAGCTCGTCGATGCTGTGGGCGAGCCCTCCGGCTGCGAGATAGTCAGAGGCCCGGAACACGCTGCCGTCCGATCGCGTCCATCCTGCGGCCAAGGCATTCGAGATCAGGGGCAGCACGCTGGGCTGCATGTCGCCGCCGGTCAGCCCGGCATCGCGAAGTACAAGCTCGACCAGTTGGGGGTCAACTGTCGCCCCGGCCGTCTGGGCGGGCCCAGACACGATCTGACGAACGTCATCCGGGGTCACCGGACCGATCAGGAACGGGCGACTCAGAGGCTCACGGAGCCCCGGGAATTGAGCCGCCTCACCGAACGCGTCCGCGCGCAGCACCGCCAACGCCACGACTCCTTCCGGCAAGACCGACAGCCTGTCGATTCCTTCGACATGTCCGCTGCGGATCTGGTCGTCGAGCTGGTCGACGATCCACAGCTCGTGCGGGTCCTGGGCGTCCTGGGTCGAGACCTCCGAGAGTCGGAGAAACCTGACTCTCCACCCTTCGAGCACCCCGCCCGGCTGGGTGTGCCGACCGGCCACACCGGCGGCCACCAAGGACGACTTCCCGCTCCCCGACGCGCCCAGAACGACGAGCAGACGCTGCTTCGCCTCGTTGAACCGGTGCAGGACCTCTGTAGCGAGGCGAGCCGACTCTGCGTCGCGTCCGGAGAAGAGGGTCCAGTCAGAGGCCGTGTACGGCCGCAGTCCAAGGTACGGAGACTCCTTCGCCAACCATGAGCCTTCAACGTCAGCACCCCAGAGCTCCGGAGTGATGTAGTCGTCGAGGCCGAGCCGATGAACGAGCAGCAGGAACTGAGGACGGAGAGCGGGCGTCGGGAAATGGCGACCATTCAGCCAGCCCTGCACGGTCGCAGTCGGCAACCCGACGATGCGGGCCGCGCCGCGGATGGAAACGTGCTGCTCACGGCGGGCCTGCTCGAGCGCAGCGGCCAGTTGATCTCGCACTGAGATGGACACAGCCGGAATCCTCTCAGAACCACGTCATGCACTGGGTCGGCAGGTGACTTCCGGATACAGGTGACGCGCAGGATCGTGCATTCGATGTCTCGCAAGCCGCGACCTCCCTACGCGGATGAAAGTCGCCCATGAGCCACACGCATCCGCTCGTTCCTGCTCTCGCGCGACGCTTCGTACTTTCCACACCGCGACGACTCGCTCGTACGTCTACCCACCTTTCGACTGACATCTGAGCCCTTCAGCGGCAGACACCGACCACCGGTGGTCGCAACTTCTGGGCCGCGCCCTATTGCCCCACCACTTCGAAGCCGAGGGCTCGATAGCCGGGCATGCGGCGCCGCAGGGAGGCGGCAACTATCGGTGTTGCCACATCGTGGTAGTCGTGGGCTTCGGCGACGTCCTTGCCCGGCGAGCTTCGAACCACGCGACCCGCGCACTGGACGAGGAGGCCGTCGAAAGAGATCGGCCCGGCGAGGAACAGAGTGTCGAGTGCTGGGACGTCGAATCCCTCGCCGATGAAGGGGGTCGTGCCGATGACCACGATCGCGTCTCCCGGACGGGCGTCAGCAAGTTCCGCGACGGTGCTTCGTCGTTCGCTCGCCGACATGCCCCCTTGGAGCACGAGCGGTCGCTGCCCGTGGCTGGTCAGCTGCTTGGCGAGGGTGTCGACGTGTGCAACGCGCCTCGTGAGTACGAGGCAGTTCCGGCGGCGGCCGAGGGCCTCGAGGATGTCAGCGACGATCTGGTCGTTTCGGTCCTCGTCGGCAATGAGGGCCCGTTGCACTTCGGCAAGGGTGGCTGGGTCGGAGAAGTCCACGTCGCCAAAGGCGAAGCGGGTGTCGTGGATGTGCAACTCGCGCCGCGGACCGCCTTCCGCTACGTCTGGGGCCAACAGCGTGCCGGGATGCTGGGTGGCGCCGATCACGTGCCGGATGGGACCGAGCTGCCATGTAGCCAGATCACCGAGTCCGTCGCGTCGCTTGGGCGTGGCCGTGAGCCCGAGCCAGAAGCGAGCCGCCATGGGCTTCACCGAATGCTCGTAGGCGGCCGCCGCCAAGTGGTGGCACTCGTCGACGATGACCTGCCCATAGTCGTTGGTCAGCTGGTCGATCTCCTCGCGCCTGGCGAGGGAGGGGAGCATCGCGATGTCGACAATGCCGCTGAGTTTCTTGCGTCCGCCGCCCAGCTGGCCCGCACGGATCCCCAGGAACTGCTCAATCCGGGTCCGCCACTGTTCCGCGAGTGCCTTCCGGTCGACCAGGACGAGGGTCGACGTCCCCCGCTCGGCAATGAGTGCGCACGCCATGACCGTCTTGCCAGCGCCGGGCGGTGCCACGAGGATGCCGTCGTCGTGGGCGAGGAGCGCATTGACCGCTGATGCTTGAGGTTCGGACAACTCCGTACCCAAGGCGAGGTCGATCTCCCGACCAGGCCTGCGCGCGTCGGTGACCTCCAGACGAGAGCCGGATCGTTCGACGATTTCCGCGACCTGATGCCGTAGTCCTCGAGGGAGCACCAGTCGATCATCGAGAGTGACGTCGTAGCCTCGAACGAACCGGGGCGTGTCCCACGTCGACTTCCGCAGTCGCTGAAGCTCGTAGAACTTCGGGTTCGCCAGCGACGCGACGTGCTTCAAGGTCGCGACCGCCGAGGGGGTCAGCTGGGACATGTCGATCGCAAGACCGGCAGCGAGCTCCGCGCGGACCACCGCTGGCAGCCGGGGCTGGACCTTGCTGGCGGTCGACACACTCACCACCGCGATTCCGCTCCCCATCGGGGTCGGCCCCACATGCTTGGCAAGGCGGGCCGCGTCACGTGGGTCGAGGCGATCGAGGGTGGACAGGTAGGCCCATTGGTCGGCATGCGGCTCCAGGGTTGCCAGATCGAGGAAGACCGTCAGCCCATCGCGGCGACGCCGGCCCTGCAGGGGCGCCGCGATGAGGTTCCCGAACCCACCTGCTGGGAGAAGATCCTGGTTAGGGAACAGCCGGTCGTACGAGCGCAGGTCCATCGCCCCCCGCAGCACCATCGCCTCGTGGACAAGCCACGTCCCGATGGCCCGCGCGGTCACAGCCGGAACGGGGCCCGAGAACATGATCCACACGTGCGCCCCGCGCCCAGACTGGGAGATCTCCACGGCAGCCGGGATCCGTCGGCTCCTGGCGGCCTTCGCGTATGCCAGCGCATCCATCATCGCCACGGCTCCATCGAAGTCGGCCGCCAGGAAATGGCAGGCGTTGGTGGTCAGCAGTGGGTACAGGCCGATGAAGACCTCCCCTGCCAGGTGCGCGCCCAGCACGTCCGGCGTCAACGGGAGGTGACGGATGCTGCTGCGGTCCGCGCCCTTTCGCCAGCCGCCGGCCACGGCCGGCGACCACCCGCTCAGCCCGGATCGGGCGTTCTCCCAGCGCACTGCGTACACGTCGCGGCGCGCCTGGAATCGGTCCGCATACAGCCGAAGCTTGTCGTCCAAGGACGACGCCATGGTGACCATCCCCGGAGTCGCCAACGGCATCGCCGGCTGCTCAGCGGCCGGCGTCGTGTCCCAGCCGCGCAGCTCGAGCAGCCGCGACAACCGAGCGTTCTCATCGCGCAGACGCTCCAGCTCGCGAGCCAAAACGGCGATCTCGGCACGACCCGACGAAGAGTCCATGCCTCCCATTCTCACGTGGGACTTCGATCAGAGACTGCTCAAGCGTTCGGCCAGTGGGCCGAGTTGTCGATCGACGATGTCAATGATGAGGTCCGGGTTCACGCGGAAGTACTCGTGTACGACGATGTTGCGCAAACCCGCGATCGCGGACCACGGGACGTCGGGCATTCGCTCGCGCGACTCGCTGGGCAACGAACGGACTGCCTCACCGATCACCGCGAGGTTGCGCAAGACAGCGTCGTAAGCCATCGGGGCGAACTCATCGTCGCCACCGAGGTAAGGGCGATAGTCCTGGCACCGCTGGATCGCGTGGAGGATGTCGGAGAACCGCTCCTGGTCTGATCGACTCACAGCGCCACCGAGTCACCCAGCGCACTCGCTGAAACCTCACCACGCAGAAGCGAAGGCGTCACGACGTCGACCCTCAGCCCCAAGACCTGGCCCAACTCTTCTGCGATACCTGCGACGCACAGCAACTCGTTGCCCCGGCCCGGGACGAGATCTACGAGAAGATCAATGTCACTCTCGGGAGTGGCGTCGCCTCTTGCCACCGAGCCAAACAGCCGGGGGTTGACGGCCCCGTACCGCCGCAAGATGTCGTCTAGGGCAGCACGCTGCGCCGCAATCGCTGCACGCAGCGACACGCTCTCGGCAGTCACCATGCTCATGTTGCGATCGTACCGGGCTAGGTGCTCAAGAGCAGGGGACGCGGTCCACCGACCCCCGCACCAGACCACGCCAGCTCGCACGGTGACGCTGATGGCGTGGGTATCGATTGTCGTAGAAGGCGTTCGGCGCGGTCATCGGCCCAGCCGACCTCGATCGGCGGTCTCGGCCATCGCCGATCTGGCCCTCGAGTCACGGAGCAAGCGCCGTCAGCGGGTCGTGACAGCGCCCGTCAGGGAGCGTGATGATCGCGTCGATCTCCTGGCGTTGGAGTCGGCAGTGGCATACCTCTAGGACAAGGATTGCAGCATCCCTGAGACGAGGACTGCAGGCCTCGCTCTACCGAACGCCTCGATGCTCCCGCTGGATCTGCACCCCGGAGGGAGCTTGTTCACCTTCTGGTGCAGCCAATGGAACTGAACACACTCACCTCGGCAGACCCGCCCGGAGCGGCCTCCAGCGCCCTCCACGGAGGAGTCCGCCGCGAAAGATAGCGCAAAAATAGCGCACAGATAGCGGACCAGGGCCTCAACGTGGAGTCCGGTGCGGGGTATACGCCCTAGTCAGGGCGCAGTTCACAGTGGCGGAGGATACGAGATTCGAACTCGTGAGGGCTTGCACCCAACCCGCTTTCCAAGCGAGCGCCATAGGCCTCTAGGCGAATCCTCCGCCGAGGATCGTACAGGGGCCCCCACGACTTCGGCCAACCGCGGTCGAGTCGCTACAGTTGGGCCTCAGGTCCTCCGCGCGGCGGTACCTCACCGAACTCCCCCAGGGCGGAGACGCAGCAAGGGTAGGAGAGCTCTTCCGGGTGCGCGGGGGGCCCCTTGACGTCTCCGGCCCACCGCAAGGTCGTGCGACCCGCCTCAGTCCTCCCGGGGCTCCGCACCCCAGCCCCCCGGTGGCCCGCACGGCCACGGCCCCCACCGGTGCAGGATGGACCCCATGCAGATCCCCTGGTCGGACGGCACGTGGACCCACCCGCCCGTACGTGTCGAGCCCGTCGGCGACACCCTCCGCGTCACCGCGGCCGAGGGGTCGGACGCGTGGCGGCACACCTCGTACGGCTTCGTCCACGACACCGAGCACGCCCTGCTCCGGCCGCTCGCGGTCGGCCGCGCCGTCGAGGTCGACTTCCTCTGCGCGCTCAGCGGCCAGTTCGACCAGGCCGGCGCCTATGTGCGCTTCGACGATGAGCACTGGGTCAAGGCCGGCGTCGAGCACTCCGACGGCGTCGACATGCTCGGCGGCGTCGTCACCATGGGGCGCTCCGACTGGTCCACCGCGCCCGTCCCCGACTGGTCGGGCCGGGTCGTGACGATCCGGATCTCCCGGGCCGAGGAGTCGCTGACCGTACGGGCCCGGGTGGACGCCGGTCCGTACCACCTCGTCCGCCTCGCCCCCACCCCACCCGGCGCCGACGCCACCGCCGGGCCATTCCTCTGCGCGCCCACGCGCTCTGGCTTCGCCGTCGACCTCCTCGCCTGGCGCGAGACCGAGGCCGACGCCTCACTCCACGTGTAACGACTCGGAGTCGGGCGCGGACGCGCTGGTCCGGTGATGCATGAGCCCATCAGGCCATGGGGGGCCGCCTCCCCCTTCTCGAATCCACCCCAAAAGGGCTCGGCGGCCGTTCAACCCCGTTTGGCGTCGTTATGGGAGGGGGAGCCAGGCTCCTCTCGCGCCCGACCCCGTTTGTGGTCGTTCTGGAGCCATATGGAGGGCTGAGAACGACACCAAACGGGGTCCGCCGTCTGGTGGAGTGGACAAGGGCCGCGAAAACGACACCGAAGGGGGTCGCTCACGACTCGCTGCCGACCGGCAACCCGCCGATCCAACTCCCTGACACCCCGGT
Organism: Actinomycetes bacterium; assembly: GCA_021803025.1. GTDB lineage: Bacteria > Actinomycetota > Actinomycetes > Propionibacteriales > Propionibacteriaceae > Fen-668. The sequence goes on from JAJZQV010000001.1 coordinate 26,857, forward strand.
ACGGTGCCAACGCGCGCCCATACGATGAACTCGTGACTTCGACGACCGTGGAGCCCCGGAAGCGCCGGAAGGCACCGGCCGTCTGGGTACCCCGCGAGCACGGGGCGTGGTCGTGGCTCGTCAGCCCGGTCATCGCCGGCACGATCGTCGCCGGCCCGCACCTCCACCAGCTGTTCCTGCTCGGCGTCGCGCTCGGAGGCTACCTGTTCTTCAACGCCGCCTCCTGGTGGGCGAAGATGCCGTTGAGACGGCGCGGCGAGGCCGTACCTGCCGTGGCCACGTACGCCGCCGTGACCGCCCTGTGGGGGATCGCGCTCCTTGTCAGCGCCGGATGGGGCGTCCTCGGATGGTTCGCGGCCCTGCTCGTACCGCTCGCCGTCGCCTACCTGCTCACCCTCCGCGGCGCCGGCCGCTCGCTCGGCAGCGGGCTCGCCACCGCAGTCGCCTCCTCAGCGCTGCTGCTCATCGCGATCCAGCCCGACCTGCCCGCGTTCCTCCGCGACCCGCGCCCGGCGTGGTGGTGGGCGGTCGCGATCATGTACGGCGCCACCGCCGGCACGCTGTTCGCCGTGAAGTCGATGATCCGCGAGAGCGGCTCGAACCGCTTCCTCGCCGCCTCCATCGCCTGGCACCTCGCGTGGGTTGTCGTCACCGGGATCGGGACCCGGTACGGGCTGCCGCTCGCGTGGCCTTCGTACTTCCTGCTCACGACCGTGCGGGCGGCCGTGCTGCCCCTGGTCGCTCGCCGTCGCTCATTGCGCCCGGGCACCATCGGCCTCGTCGAGCTGGGCCTCACCATCGTGCTGCTCGCCCTGTACGCCTGGCCCGGAGTCTAGCCGGGGTTACGCGCCTGCTATCCGGCGCCCGAGCCGTTCAGCCCACACGAGCCAACTGGACAGCCAGCCTCACGCGACGGTGAACGTCACGCGAGTCTCGTAGAACACGCTGCCGTCCTTCATGGACAGCTCGTACACCCGGAGCGTGTACGTCCCGGCCGGTCGCGTCCCGAGCGAGATCGAGTACGAGCCCTGCGTCGGGCAGCCGCTCGTGGGCGAGGCACTGCCAGCCCCGACGACAGCCGTCCCCTGCAGCAGCTGCCACTGGAACTGCGCCTCGAACACGCACGCCTGGCCGGTCACCGTGACCGGGGACGACACGGTCGCTCCCGGCGCCGGGCTGTCGACCCAGATCGGGACGAGGTCGGTGTACGAAGTCGACGGTCGCGAGTACGTACCCGCCGGCTTCGTGGCGAAGATCGCCTGACCGCCCGCCACCTCGACGTGCACGCCCACGTTGAGCTGCGCCGCGGCCGTCGCCGTCCAGACCAGGCTCTGCACGGCGATGCGCTGCTGGTCCGCACTCAGGCCCGTGACACCCGGCTGAGAGAGCACGATCCCCAGCTGCGTGTCAGTCGTCGTCACCGTCGCGGTCGTCCCGGCGAGCCAGGGCTTCTGCAGCCCGTACACCGCACTCCCGCTCCCCGAGCCGCCCGCGAGCGCTGCGTTCACCGCGGCCTGGACCCGCGCGGTCCGGTCACCGGGGTCGGGGAGGCTCACGAACGTACGGCTCAGCAGCCACGGCTGCACGCTCGTCCCCGTGACCACCTGGTAGAGCGGCATGGCCCACGTGCCGGCAGCCACCGTCGGCGTCTGGGGGCCCGCGGCCGTCGACGGGGTCGCGCCACCCTTCGTACCGGCCTCGTCCTTCTGCGCGGGCGCCGCAGCGCCTGAGCTCGTCGTCGTGCGCATCCCGTTGTTGCCCAGCAGGTAGCCGACCCCGAGGGCCGCGACGAGCACGAACATGGCCGCGACGCCGGCGATCCAGTAGCCGGTACGACGACGGGCCGGGGCCTCGGCGTCGAGGATCGCGTCGAGGCGATGGCTGGGGTTGATCTGGTCAGCCTTGTCGTGCAGAGACATGCGTACACCCTCTTCGAAAGATCGGAACCGCCCGAGATCGTCCATGTCGCTCATGCCGACACCTCCATCCGCTCGCGAAGCGCCCGCAGCCCGCGGTAGGCGTGCGTCTTCACCGAACCCGGAGAGATGTCAAGCGCCTCAGCGATCTGAGCCTCGGACAGGTCCGAGTAGTAGCGCAGCACGATCACCTCGCGCTGCCGGCCGGGCAGGGTCGCCAGCGCTGCCATGAGCTGGTCGGAGTCAAGTCGCATGAGGGCTGCCTCGTCGGAGCCCGGGGCCGTCAGCCGCCCGGTCGCCTCGGCCCGGTTGCCCTCGGCCTGGGTCTCGCGCCGCACCACCATGAGGTGTCGCTGCACAGATCGGGCGCCGTTCACCGCGCACCGTCTCAGATACGCCACAGCCGCCTCCTCGTTCCGCAGTCTGTCCCAGTTGCGATACGTGGCGATGTACGCGTCCTGCGCGACGTCCTCAGCAGCCTGCTGGTCGTGGAGAAGCAGCCAGACGAGCCGTACGACTCCAGCCCAGTGCGACTCGTACAGCCGGCTGATGCCCTCTGTCGCCGTCTCTCGGGTAGACACCGTCACACTCCCTGGACGCTCGTCGACGACCTTTCGTTGACAACTCTGCTCTTGATCAGGCCATTTGGGGGGAGATCGGGCAGTCGAGAGGCCGCGTTGCGCCCTCGGCAGGTCGAGCGGTCCGCCGTCGGGGATCCGAGTGCGGCGTTCCCTCGCCCAGGTGTCCGCCGGGTCCTCGCCCGTCAGCTCGCCCAGCGGCGCCGCTCTCGCGTGAGGTTCTCGCGGGCGCGCTCGGACCACAGCGCAGCGCCGGCTGACGTGCGGTAGAGCGGGTCGAGAGCGAGCAGCGAGTCGAGCACGGCGGTACGCCCGAGGCGCCACGACGCGTCGTCGACGTCCGCGTAGTCGAGCCGTACGTCCCGCACGTACACGTCGTAGCGGCCGGGGGTCGAGCCCAGCACCGCGAGGTCGGCGTCGCACAGCGCGGCGCCCGCGTCGTCGCCCGGCTCCGGGTCGTGGGTGGCGGTGAGGAGGACAAGCCGAACGACCTCGTTGACCGTACGGACGGGGAGCTCGCTGAGCATCCGCCGCGCCAGCTCGGCCGACTCGTGCTCGTCCCGGCCGGCGACACCGGCGTACACGGAGTCGTGGAACCACGCAGCGAGCCGTACGTGCCGCGACGCGGCCGCCTCACCGCCGATCTGGTCGAGCGCGTCGAGCGTCGTCAGGAGGTGGCGCACGTCGTGGTAGTGGCGATGGAGCTCGGACCAGCGGCTGAGGAGCTCCACGTACAGCTCGTGGTGCAGCCCGAGGCGGCTCCAGTGCTCCGGGAGCAGCCGTCGCGCCGTGGCGCGCGTGGGGGTCCTGTCAGGCGTACGGACGCGCATGCCGCTGGAGACGAGGCGCCGTACGAGCTCGTCGGCCGCCACGGGTACCGCACCCGCCGCGACGGCCTCCTCGTACAGGCGCTGCGGCAGGTCGTAGTGGTCGTGGTCGAAGGCCCGGGGGGACACGCCGATGGCGGTCGCGAGGTCATGCAGCTCGGTGAGGTCGCTGTCCGAGACGAGGTGCGAGAAGAGCGTGCCGTGGGCCGGCCAGCGCGGGGGATCAACGAGGATCACGGCGCTCATCCCCGGTCATGACACAGGTCCTCTCTCGGAGCAGACAGGTCCTCTCCCGGAGCGGATAGGTCCTCTCCCCGAGCGGCGCATGGTTCTATCGCCGACGGGCCGTGCCGAAGACGCCGCGGACGATCTCGCGGCCGGCCGAGCGGACGGACTTCTTGAACACGTTCGACTGGGCGACCTCCTCGACCACCGACTTCTGGCGGGCCTGCGGGTGTGGCGGAGCCCCGGCCTCGCGCTCGGCCTGCCGCTGCCGCTGCTCGGCCTGCTTGTCGGCGGCAGCCTGCTGCTCGGCCTCAGGCGTCGGCGCGCCGTTGGGGTCCATGACCGTGACGACCGCCTCGCCGATGCCGGTCTGAACCATGCCGTCAGCCATGCGCACAGACTGGCACAGCGCCTCCCGTTCGGCACCGGCCAGCAACAGCCGGGTGCTCCCCAGGGCTGCACGCCGGTAGTCTTCGAGGCGACTACGAGGCCCCTCCCCGAACGGACGACCATGTTCAGCACACGCCTCACCATCGACCCCCGCTTCGCCATCGGCGACGTCTCCCGACGGCTCTTCGGCTCGTTCGTCGAGCACCTCGGACGCTGCGTCTACGACGGGCTGTACGAGCCGGGGCACGAGCTGGCCGACGAGAACGGCTTCCGGCGCGACGTCGTGGATCTGGTCAAGGAGCTCGGCGTGTCGACGGTCCGCTACCCCGGCGGCAACTTCGTCTCCGGGTTCAGGTGGGAGGACAGCGTCGGGCCGCGCGAGCAGCGCCCGCGCCGGCTCGACCTCGCCTGGCACTCCACCGAGACCAACCAGGTCGGCCTCCACGAGTTCGCGCAGTGGCTCGAGCTGGTGGGCAGCGAGCTCATGCTCGCGGTGAACCTCGGGACGCGCGGGACGGCGGAGGCGCTCGACCTGCTCGAGTACGCGAACATCCGCGGCGGGTCGACGCTCAGTGACCAGCGTGTCGCCAACGGCCGTACCGAGCCGTTCAACGTCCGCATGTGGTGCCTCGGCAACGAGATGGACGGCCCCTGGCAGCTCGGGCACAGCAGCGCCGACGCGTACGGGACGCTGGCGTCCCAGACGGCCAAGGCCCTACGCCAGCTCGACCCCGACGTCGAGCTCGTCGTGTGCGGGTCGTCGGGTGCGAGCATGCCGACGTTCGGCGAGTGGGAGCGCGTCGTGCTCGGCCACACGTACGACGACGTCGACTACATCTCGTGTCACGCGTACTACCAGGAGCGCGACGGCGACACGGCCGGCTTCCTCGCCTCCGCCGTCGACATGGACCGGTTCATCGAGTCGGTCGTCGCGACCGCCGACCACGTCGGTGCGGCCCGCAAGAGCAGCAAGCGCATCGCCATCTCGTTCGACGAGTGGAACGTCTGGTACATGACCCGCTTCGAGGACGAGGAGCGCATCACCGGCCTGGACAACTGGCCGGTCGCGCCCCGCCTGCTCGAGGACACGTACTCCGTGCTCGACGCGGTCGTCGTCGGCAACCTGCTCATCTCGCTGCTCAAGCACGCCGACCGGGTGACGTCCGCCTCGCTCGCGCAGCTCGTCAACGTCATCGCCCCGATCATGACCGAGCCTGGCGGCCCGGCGTGGCGGCAGACGACGTTCTTCCCTTTCGCGACCACCTCCCGCCTCGCCCAGGGGCGCGCCCTCGACGTACGGCTCGAGTCGCCCACGTACGAGACGAGTGCGTACGGGCAGGTGCCGCTCGTCGACGCGGTCGCCACCCACGACGCGTCCGGCGGGACCACCTCGGTCTTCCTCGTGAACCGCTCGCTCGACGACGAGGCCGAGGTCGTCGTGGACGTGGCGGCCCTCGGGGGCGTGAGGGTGGCGTCCGCGCAGTCCCTGTACGACGAGGACCTCCACGCCGCCAACACGCTCGACGACCAGGAGCGCGTGTCGCTGCGTCCCACGCCCACGTGCGAGCTCGCCGGCGGCAGGCTCCGGCTCACCCTGCCGCCCGTCTCGTGGACGGCCGTCGAGCTGGACACGGTTGCCCTCTGAGGCTCGCGGGTAGGCTGACGGCCGTGATCTTCAAGCGCGTGGGGGAGTCGAGGCCGTACCCCGACCACGGCTACGTCCAGAAGCAGTGGGCGGCCGTCACCCCACAGCAGGTGCGCCTGGACCAGCTCGTCACGACGAAGCGGATGCTGGACCTGGAGCTCCTGCTGGAGGAGGACTCGACGTTCTACGGCGACCTCTTCGCGCACGTCGTGAAGTGGCGTGGCGAGCTGTACCTCGAAGACGGATTGCACCGAGCCCTGCGCGCGGCCCTCCAACAACGGCAGACTGTGCACGCTAGGGTGCTCGAACTGAAGTGAACGGTGGTGCAGGTGTCCGTACGTGATGTGATCCGTCTTCTGCGGACGCCGGTCACGCTCGTCGTCCTCCTCGTCGTCCTCGGCTACGGCGCCTGGTGGGGCTACAAGGCCGTCCTCACCGTCCCGGTCAGCACCGCCAACGCCTGCGTCTCGCAGCCGGTCACCCAGCTCACCCCGGACAAGGTCACCGTGCGAGTCCTGAACGGCGGGAACATCAAGGGGTACGCGACCGAGGTGGCCAAGGCGCTCAAGGCGCGCGGCTACAACATCTCGGTCGTGAGCAACACCCAAGAGACGATCACCACGCCCGTCATCGTCGGCGGATCGGTCGACCTGCCCGCCATGAAGCTCGTCGCCAGCAACTTCCCCGGCGCGACGCTGCGGGCCGACAACCGCAACGACGGCACGGTCGACGTGCTCGTCGGCGAGAAGACCGACAAGACGATGCCGGCTACGGGTTTCGCGACCGCCGTGCCCGTACCGAACGGGAACGCCTGCCTCCCCAAGTCGGCTGTCTCCTCCGCGACCCCCAGCGGCAGCCCCACCACGAAGGCGTCGTAGGCGGGGCGTCTGTGGCCGTTTGGTGCGGCGATCCTGTCGGGCTCGGTTCCGGCGGCGAGCGCCCGCCCGGTCGACGAGCCTGCGCCGCTGCGAGGAGCCTGCGCCGTTGCGTACGGTCTCAGTCCGTTCCCCGCCAGCCGGCGAGGCGACCCGCCCGGTCGACGGCCTTGAGCCGGTCCTCCACCTTCGCCCGTACGTTCGAGGGCGTCACGACGAGCAGCTCGTCACCGGACCGCAGGATGTCGCGGCCGTGAGGGGTGAACGTACGGTCGCCGCGGATGACGAGGCTGACCTGGCTGTTCGGCGGCAGCCGCAGCTCACTCACGGACACGCCGTGGAGCCGTGAGTCCTCGGTGATCCGCACCTGGAGCAGGTCCGCCTCGACCTCGTCGAGGGGTGCGACCTCGATGTCGACCTCGCGGGTGTCGGTGGCCAGCCCGAGCTTCTTCGCGACCCACAACAGCGACGGGGCGTTGAGCAGGGTGAGCGCGATGACGCTCACGAACACGAGGTCGAAGACCTGGTCGGCTCCGGGCATGCCGGCGGCCATGGGAATCGTGGCCAGGATGATGGGCACGGCGCCGCGCAGGCCCGCCCACGAGACGAACACCTGCTCGCGGAGCGGGATGTGGAACGGTGACAGGCAGGCCAGCACGCTGAGCGGCCTCGCGACGATGGTGAGGAACAGGCTCGCGACGACCGCGAGCAGCGCCACGCTCCACGTGATCCGGGCCGGCGACGCGAGGAGGCCGAGCATGACGAACAGCCCGATCTGGGAGACCCAGCCGATGCCCTCGGCGAAGGAGCGGGTGGCGTGGCGGTGCGGCAGCTTCCCGTTCGACATGACGACCGAGCAGACGTAGACCGCGGCGAAGCCGGACACGTGGGTGAGGACGCCGACCCCGTACGAGATGACGGCCCAGCCAAGCGCGGCCAGAGGGTACAGGCCGGAGCTCGGCAGCGCCAGGTTGCGCAGCAGCCTCACCCCGACCCACCCCACGGCGGCCCCCAGCAGGACGCCGCCGATGAGCTCAGCCACGATGATGAGGGCGGTGACGGGGGCGTCGGCGTACGTCGTGTGGCCCAGCGCGAGCTCGGTCGCGGCTATGACGAGGAGCACGGTCGGCGCGTCGTTGAGGCCGGACTCCCCCTCGAGCGTCGCCCGGAGCCGCGACGGGAGCGGCGCCTTGCGGAGGATCGAGAAGACCGCCGCCGAGTCCGTCGGCGCCATGATCGCCGCGACGACCACCGCCACGGCGAGCGGGGCCTTGAGCAGCACGAGGAAGAGCGTCATGAGCGCGACCGTGACGGCGACGCCGAGCGTCGCGAGCAGTACGGACGGCCAGATCGCCGGCTTGATGTCGCTCCACGTCGTCGACAGTCCGCCTTCGGCGAGGATGAGGACGAGTGCGGCGAAGCCGAGGTCGTGGGCGAGCGCCGGGTCGGTGAAGCTCGTACCGCCGGAGGGCAGCCCCAGCAGGACGCCGAGGCCGAGGAACAGGAGCAGAGCCGGCAGCCCGAGCCGGTCGCCGATCTTGGCGACGATCACTCCGGCGACCATGACGACGGCCCCCACAAGAAGGAGGACGTCGATGCTCATCCTCACCTCCCGGCTCAGCGTGTGGCGTCAACCTACCAAGGGAAGTCGCCCCAGCCGCCCGGCGCTCAGCGGACGGGTGCCGCCTCCCATGCCAGCTCGGCCTTCTCGGCGTCCGATGGCGAAGCTGGCGGCGATGCTGTTGAGCGCGAGTGTTCGGATCTCGTCGTCGCTGAGGTCCAGCGCGGCCCGTACGGCCTGGACGTTGTCGTCGAGGTAGCCGCCGGAAGCACGCGGGGCCGTCCGAGCTGACGGTCACCAAGACACGCGCGCCGCTCGCGAGAGCCTGCTCGGACGCCTCCATCGCCGACTCGGCCGAGAGGTGGCGCAGCAGCGTCACGATGAGACCGGACGAGATCCCGTACCGCTCGGACGAGCGCGACAGCGCCTCGGAGACGCCCTCGAGCGCCTCGCGGGAGGAGACGCCGCGTCCGGTGTGCGCCTGGAGGTCGCAGAACACCTCGGCGCGCCGCACGCCTATCCGGGGCAGTTCGAGGCCTCAGAACATGCACGTCGATGGATTGACCGGTCCGAGGCGGCGCGCCCCCTTCTCGATGCCATGCAGTTCGATGGAATGACCCGTCCGAGGTGACGCGCCCCTCCACCATGAGGCGCATGCCGGGGAAACGGGCCGCCTCAGTCCGGGAGCGGGACGACGAGCAGCTTCTGCAGCGCGGCTCGGAGGTCGGCCGCCATGTCGACCGTGTCCGGCGCTAGCAGCCACTGCACCTGGAGGCCGTCCATGAGCGCGACCAGTGCCCGAGCCTCACGATCGACGTCGACCCCGGCCACGAGCAGGCCCGCCTCGTGGGCCCGAGCCAGGATGCCGACGATCGACGCCCGTGCCCGCTCGTAGCGCAGGACGAAGTAGTCGTGGGCGGCGTGCGCCGGGTCGCCGGCCTCGGCGGAGAGCACGGCGAAGAGGCTCACGAGGTCGGGGATGCCGGCGTTGTGGCGTGCGAGCGCGACGATGTTGCCGAGGTCTGTCAGCGGGTCGTCGGTCGGCCCCAGCCGCTCGAGGTCCTCCACGTCACGCTTCGCGAGGATCGCCTTGAGGAGCGCCTCCTTGGACGGGAAGTGGTGCAGCAGGCCGGTGCGGGAGATGCCGACGTGCGTGGCGATGTCGAGGGTCGTGGCGTTGCGGTAGCCGATGCGGCCGAACAGCTCGACGGCCCCGGCCATGATCTCGTCGCGGCGCGCACGGCCGCGCGCGTACGCTCCCCGCTCACCCGCCATCGCGCCTCCTCGTCGCGGCAAGGCTACCCCGAAACCCGACAGTCATGTACAAATTGGTGGTAGCGTGACGGATCCGTGCCCCAGCGTGGCGGGTCGGCGACGGAAGGACTCCCACATGGCCACTGACGTCACCCTCACGCCCCGCCGCGTCGCAGCCGCGCGCAACGGGGACCTCGTCGTCTTCGCGGTGAACGGGTTCGCGATGGCCTCGTGGATGTCCCGCATCCCCGACATCAAGCAGATCCTCCACCTCACGCCCGGCACGCTGAGCCTGCTCCTGCTCGCGGTCTCCGCCGGATCGCTGGTCGGGCTGCCCCTGGCCGGCAGGCTCGCCCACCGGTACGGGGCGGTGACGGTCGTACGGATGGGGATGGCGTCCGCGATGACCGGCGAGCTCGTCGCGGCGATCGCCGTCCAGTTCAGCGGCTCCCCGTGGTGGGTGGTCCCGGGGCTGCTCTTCGTGGGCCTCGGCAACGGCACGTGGGACGTGGCGCAGAACCTCGAGGGCACACGGATCGAGACGGCCCTCAAGCGGGCGATCATGCCCTGGTTCCACGCGGCCTTCAGCGGCGGGACCGTCGTCGCCGCACTCATCGGCGCGGGCCTCACGGCGCTCAAGGTGCCCGTCCTGCTCCACATCGGCGTCGCCGTCGCACTGTCGGCGCTGGCGGTCCTCTGGGGCACGTCGAAGTTCCTCCCGACCCACGGGGAGGAGAGCGCGCACGAGGACGGCACGAAGCCGCCTGTACGGTCGGCCTGGCTCGAGCCGCGGACGCTGCTCGTCGGCGTCATCGTGCTCGCCGCGGCCTTCGCCGAAGGCACGGCGAACGACTGGATGGCGGTCGCGTTCGTCGACGGCCACCACCTCTCGAACGCGCTGGGCGTCGTCGCCTTCGCGTCCTTCCTCGTCTTCATGACCGCGGGCCGGATCATCGGCACACGGCTGCTCGACCTGTACGGGCGAGTCGTGGTGCTGCGGATCCTGTTCGGCATGGCCATCGTCGGCTGCGCCCTCGTCGTGTTCGGGCCGACGTGGCTGGCGTTCATCGGTACGGCCATCTGGGGTGTCGGCGCCAGCCTCGGCTTCCCCGTCGGCATGTCGGCCGCGGCCGACGACCCGGCGCGCGCACCGATGCGCCTCAGCGTGGTCGCGACGATCGGCTACACCGCGTTCCTCGCCGGGCCGCCGTTCCTCGGCTTCCTCGGCGACCACTTCGGCGTCCTCCGCGCGCTCGTCGTCGTCGGCGCCGTCTCCCTCATCGCGATCCTCATCGTCCCGGTGACGAAGCCGCAGCGGCCGCACCCGTAGGCCGCCCCGTCCCCCGCTCCGGGAGAGGACCTACCCGCTCGGGGAGAGGACCTACCCGCTCCGGGAGAGGACCTACCCGCTCGGGGAGAGGACCTACCCGCTCGGGGAGAGGAGCCTCGCCCCGTACATGCGAGGTCCCGCACAGCCGTCACAGCCGGCAGTCGTACGATCGCGACGTGGTCGGTACGGCGGCGAGGCCTTCAGTGCGTGACACCCGGTGGTGGTCGCCCCTGGTCAGGCGGTCCATCCCCTTGGACATCGTCCAGGGCGTCCTCGTCGGCTGGGGCGTCATGATCCTCGTCATCGGCCTGCTCATCACGACGAGGGCCCAGTCCATGATGACGACGGCCAACGGCTGGCGCTCGACCCAGGCGTGCGGCGTCCCCAGCGACTGGGTCACCCAGGCGGCCTGCGCCCAGACGCTGCCCGCGATCAACGCGCCGAGCGAGGCCATGTACTGGCAGGCGACCGTGGACGGGAACGGGACGAAACTCGACGGGACGAGGTCGTACACCATCCACTTCCCCCAGGACGGCGAGCCGCCCGTGAGCGCGTTCTGGTCGATCACGATCGCCGGCTTGAACCGGCTCATGGTGGCGAACGCCGCCCACAAGTACAGCGTCAGCGACCACTCCGGCCTCGTCGCGAACGGCGACGGCTCCCTCGACATCTACCTCCAGCCGACGGCGCCCGCCGGCCACGAGGCGAACTGGCTGCCCACGCCGGGCGGGGGCTTCATGCTGTGGCTGCGCGCGTACGAGCCGAAGCCGCCGATCCTCGACGGTTCCTGGAAGCCCCTAGCCGCGGAGGCGGCGCGATGAAGCCCTGGGTACGGCACCTCGCCGTCTTCCTCGTCACCGTGGCCGTGGTCGGCGGCGGCATCACCACCCTCGGGCTCAGCGTCTACCCGGCCCTCGCGCTCAACAACGCCCACAAGGCGATCTCCGCCGGTCTCGGCGGCCCGGCCGTCCCTGACAACACCGTCTACACCGCGCCCGACCTCGCCTCGCCGGAGACCGCGCACGGTGTGAGCTGGCTGCTCGGCGGCAACCAGGACGGCCTGTACACGGTCGGCTGGCTCGACCTCTCGAAGGGTGCGCAGCTGCTGACGATCCCCGAGATGGGGACGCGCTACCACAACGTCGAGCTCGTCGTGCCGAGGACGGGCGTCGCGTTCGCCAACCTCAAGGCCGCCGGGACCTACGTCATCGTGCCGACCGGGACGAACGTGGCGGCGCCGGCCGGTGCCACCGTGCTCGAGTTCCCCGGCAAGCAGGTGCTCGTCGCCGGCCGTACGTTCGTCGCGAACGACGCCGACCTCCCCGCCGCCCGCGCGCTCGCGCAGCAGATCACCGTCAGCCCGCTGCGCTAGCGACCTCAGCGACCAGAGCCCGCCTGCGCTAGGCCCGTCAGCGGCGCGACCCCTCCCACACGTCGATCGGAGAGAGGGGCGCGGCGGCGTCACCGACGTCGAGCACGTACTCTCCCGCGGCAGCGTGCCGCTTGTGAGCGGTCGCGACCATGAGCTTGATGCGGTTGAGCTGGTTCGTCTCCGACGCGCCAGGGTCGTAGTCGACGGAGACGACGTTCGCCTCGGGGTGGCGGCGGCGGAGCTCGGCGAACATCCCCTTGCCGACGACGTGGTTCGGCAGGCACGCGAACGGCTGCGCGCACACGATGTTCGGCGCCCCGAGCTCGATGAGCTCGACCATCTCCGCGGTGAGCAGCCAGCCCTCGCCCGCCCGGGTGCCGATCGAGATGATCCCGTCCGCCTTGGCGGCCAGGTCCTTCATCCGCGGCGGCACGTCGAACTTGCCGGTCTTCCTCAGTGCGGCCGCGACAGGCGCCTGGTACTTCTCGATGAGCCACGTCGCGAGCTTCTTGACGTGGTGGGACCTCTTCCCGATGGCGAGAGTGTCGTACTGGAACTGCGACGAGTACAGCGGCATGAGGAAGAACTGGAGCATCCCGGGCAGTACGGCCTCGCAGCCCTCCGCCTCGACGACGTCGACGACGTGGTTGTTGGCGTCGGGGTGGAACTTCACGAGGATCTCGCCGACGATGCCGACCCGCGGCTTGCGCTCGACGTCTCGCAGCGGCAGCGCGTCGAAGTCGGCGACGATGGCCTTGATGAGGCTGCGGTAGCCGATGGTACGGCCCAGCCTCGCGCTGTAGCCCGAGTACTGGAGGAACTCCTGGCAGACGACGTCCCACCTGTCGTACAGGGCCTTCGCGCTTCCGGGCACCGCCTCGTACGGGCGGACGCGCAGCACCACGGTCTGCAGCAAGTCGCCCAGCACGAGCGCCTGCAGCGCGGGGTGGATGAGGCCGGGGGTCATCTGGAACCCGGGGTTCTTCTCGAGCCCCTGGACGCTGATCGCCAGCACGGGCACCTGCGGGTAGCCGGCGTCGGCGAGCGCCTTGCGCAGGAGGCTCACGTAGTTCGTGGCCCGGCACATGCCGCCGGTCTGGGTGATCGCCACTGACGTACGGTCGGGGTTCGCCTCGCCGGAGAGGATCTTGTTGACGAGCTGGCCGACGACCATGATCGCCGGGAAGCAGGCGTCGTTGTTGACGTACTTGAGGCCGATCTCGACGTCGGCCTGGCCCGCGTGCTCGAGCAGCTGGACGTTGATGCCGAGCTTGCGCAGCACCGGCACGATGAGCCGGAAGTGCATCGGCGCCATCTGCGGCGCGTACACGGTGTGCGTGTCGCGCGCCTCCTCGTCGAACAGGCGGCGCTCGAACAGCGGTCCGTACGTGCTCACGGTCGCTGACCCGCGCCTCTCGGCGGCTGCGGCCTTCATCGAGCGCAGCCGGATCGTGGCGGCGCCGAGGTTGGACACCTCGTCGATCTTGAGCAGCGTGTACATGTCGCCGGCGTGCTCGAGGATCTCGGCCACCTGGTCGGTCGTGATGGCGTCGACGCCGCACCCGAACGAGTTGAGCTGGACGAGGTGGAGCTCGGGCGTACGGGAGACGATGGCGGCGCTCTCGTACAGGCGGGTGTGGTACGCCCACTGGTCGCGGACCCGGATCGGCCGCTCGAGCACCGACACCGCCGGGTCGACGATCGAGTCCTCGGTGAGCACGGCCATCCCGAGCCCGTTGATGAGGCTCGGGATGCCGTGGTGGACCTCCGGGTCCACGTGGTACGGGCGGCCCGCCAGCACGATGCCCTTGATGCCGTGCTCCGCCATGTACGCGAGCGCCCGCTGCCCCTCTGCGCGTACGTCCGCCTTGACCTGGGCGTCCTCGCCGTACCCGGCCTGTACGGCGGCGGTCATCTCCTCGAGCCCGATGTGCCAGTCGGCGAACACCTCGACGAGCCGCGCGGCGAGCTTGACCGGGTCGTTGAGGTTGAGCATCGGCGACAGGAACCGCACCGAAGGGTCCTGGAGCCGGGGCAGGTTCCGCTCCAGCACCTGCGGGTAGAACGCGACGACCGGGCAGTTGAAGTGGTTGTCGGCGCCGGCGACGTCCTTCGCCTCGAGCGGCACGCAGGGGTAGAAGATCGTGCGGATGCCCTTGTCGAGCAGGTGCTCGACGTGGCCGTGCGCCAGCTTCGCCGGGTAGCAGACGTTCTCGCTGGGGATCGACTCCATGCCCTGCTCGAAGACCTCGTGGCTCGAGCGGCCGGACGGGATGACCCGGAAGCCGAGGTGGGTGAGGATCGTGAACCACAGCGGGTAGTTCTCGTACATGTTGAGGACCCGCGGGATGCCGATCTCGCCACGTGTGGCCTGAAAATCGGTGAGCCGGCGGTAGCCGAACAGTCGCTTGTACTTGTAGTCGAACAGGTTCGGCAGCTCGGACTTCGGCGGCACCTTCTCCAGGCTGGCGCCGCGCTCGCACCGGTTGCCGGAGACGTGGCGGGTGCCGTCCCCGAACCGGGAAATGGTCAGCTGGCAGTGGTTCTGGCAGAGCCGGCACTCCTCGAGCCGGGTCTCGACGCTGAACCCGTCGAGCTCGTCGAGGCCCAGCGACTGGGACTTCTCCCCCACCTGCCAGTTGCGCTGGGCGGTGAGCGCCGCGCCGTACGCGCCCATGAGGCCGGCGATGTCCGGGCGGACCACCTGGGCGCCGGTCTGGAGCTCGAACGCCCGGAGCACGGCGTCGTTGAGGAAGGTGCCGCCCTGGACGACGACCTTGTCGCCGAGCTGCGAGGCGTCCTTGAGCTTGATGACCTTGTACAGGGCGTTGCGGACGACCGAGTACGAGAGGCCTGCGGCGATGTCGCCCTGCGTCGCGCCCTCGCGCTGGGCCTGCTTCACCGACGAGTTCATGAAGACCGTGCAGCGGGTGCCGAGGTCGACGGGCTCCTCGGACGTGAGGGCGGTCGCGGCGAAGGATGCGACGTCGGTGCCCATCGAGGCCGCGAACGTCTGGAGGAACGACCCGCACCCGGAGGAGCAGGCTTCGTTGACAGCGATCGAGTCGACGACGCCGCCCTTGACCGCCACGTACTTCATATCCTGGCCGCCGATGTCGATGACGCTCGTCACGCCCGGGCAGACCTTCTCGGCGGCCCGGTAGTGGGCCATCGTCTCGATCTCGCCGTCGTCGAGGCGGAGCGCCGCCCGGACGAGCCCCTCGCCGTACCCGGTCACGCAGGCACGCGCGAGGTACGCGCTGTCCGGGATCTCCTCCGACACGCGGCGCAGGATGCCGAGCGCGACGTGTACGGGGTCGTTGCTGGGTTGGTAGTGGTCGAAGACGACCTCACCGGTCGCGGTGAGCAGGACGGCCTTGACGGTCGTCGAGCCCGCGTCGATGCCGAGGAACAGCGGCCCGGAGGCCGTGGCGAGGTCGGCGCGCGGGACGGAGACCGCGTGGTGGCGTGCGGTGAAGGCGGTGCGCTCCTGGTCGTCGGCGAACAGCGGGCGCATGCGGGACGTGCCGAGGCTGAGGGTGACGCGCTCGCGGAGCCGGTCCTTCAGGGTGGCCGGGCGCTGAATGGTGCCGCGGAGCCCGGTGGTGCGCGCGGGCTGGGCGGCGAGCAGCGCGGCACCCATCGCGACGAACAGGTGCGCCTCGTCCGGCGTCGTGAACGAGGTGACCTGGGCGGCCAGCGTCCGCTCGTACGCGGCCCTCAGCTGGGGCAGGAAATGGAGCGGCCCGCCGAGGAAGACGACGTTGCCGCGGATCGGGTGGCCGCAGGCGAGGCCGGCGATCGTCTGCGTAGCGACGGCCTGGAAGACGGAGGCTGCGAGGTCGGTGTGCGCGGCGCCCTGGTTGAGCAGCGGCTGGAGGTCCGACTTCGCGAAGACGCCGCAGCGGGAGGCGATCGGGTAGAGGTGGCTGTACGCGGCGGCGAGTGCGTCGAGACCGGCGGCGTCGGTGTGGAGCAGGCTGGCCATCTGGTCGATGAACGCGCCCGTACCGCCGGCGCACGTGCCGTTCATCCGCTGCTCCACGACGGGGTGGAGGAACGTGATCTTCGCGTCCTCGCCGCCGAGCTCGATGACGACGTCGGCCCGCGGCTCGTAGCGCTCGATCGCGGCCGTGCCGGCGATGACCTCCTGGACGAACTCGACGCCCATGACGTCGGCCACGCCGAGACCGGCTGACCCCGTGACCGCGCAGTGGAACGGTTCGTCAGGGTAGGCGTCGACGACCTCGGAGAGGAGGGTACGAAGGGCGCCGCGGGCATCGGCGTTGTGACGCCTGTACGAACTCCACCGCAGTGTCTCGCCCTCGAGGACGACAGCCTTGACGGTCGTCGACCCCACGTCCAGCCCCAGCGACAGCACGAGCCCCTCCGACCAGAACGACCGTTCTGTATGTCGTCGCAACGCTAACAGGGTCGGGATCCCCAGGACGCCGGGACCCCGGGAAGAGCGGCTCAAGTCCCCGTCAGGAGACGAGAGGCCAGTTCGTGCTGCGACACGCCGTACCGGCCGCGCGTGTCGTGGCCTCTCGTCGGAATGGGCTCGGGGAGAGAACCAGTCTGCCCCGATGGCGGTGGCGGTGGGATTTGAACCCACGGAGGGTTGCCCCTCACACGCTTTCGAGGCGTGCTCCTTTGGCCGCTCGGACACGCCACCGCCGGAGAGTGTAGCGGCGGGGTGAAGGGATCCGCGAATCGCCGACGGGGTCGGAGTGCGCCCCCGCGGCGCCTCCGTACGGGTCGTGGGACAGTGGGCGCATGACCCGCTGGGACGACGCGATGCGCGAGGCGATCGCGACCGCCCGTACGGCCGGGGGCGACGTCCCCATCGGGGCTGTCCTGCTGGACGCCTCCGGCGCCGTGGTCACGGCTGCGGCCAACGAGCGCGAGGCCACCCACGACCCGACGGCACATGCGGAGGTGCTCGTGCTCCGCCGCCGGGCCGCCGAGCTCGGCACGTGGCGCCTCGACGGTCACACGCTCGTCGTGACGCTCGAGCCGTGCACGATGTGCGCCGGCGCGGCGGTGCTGGCTCGTGTCGACAGGGTCGTGTTCGGCGCGTACGACCCCAAAGCCGGGGCGGTCGCCTCGCTCTGGGACGTCGTACGGGACCCGCGGCTCAACCATCGTCCGGCCGTCGTCGGCGGCGTCCTCGCGGACGAGTGCGCCGCGCTCCTCAAGGACTACTTCGGGACGAGGCGCTGAGCCTCTCCTTCAGAAAGGCCGGAACGCCGAACCCCGGACCCAGCCCTCCGCCCGCATAAGTTCTCTCCCCCAGCGCATAAGTTCTCTCCCCGAGCGCACAGGTTCTCTCCCCGAGCGGGCCTCCCTCAGGCGTCGAGCTCGGTGAGCACCGCCGGCAGCTCGGAGAGGATCTCGCGCGCCAAGCCGAGCCGCCCGACCCGCGCGGCGAGCCGCTCGCCCGCGCTGGCGTGGACGTACTTCCCCCAGCAGGCGGCCTGGGACGGTGTGGCGCCCCTGGCAAGGAGACCGCCGACGATGCCGGACAGGACGTCGCCGCTGCCGTTGGTCGCCAGGCCCGAGTGACCCGTCTCGATGCGCCAGCTGCCTTCGTCCGGCTCGGCGATGACGTCGTGACAGGCCACGACAGCCTGGAAGCGCCGTCCGAGCTGAACGGAGTCCGCGGCGACGTCGTCGAGCGGCCGGCCCAGCAGCAGCTCGGCCTCCGGGTCGTTGGGCGTGAGGACGAGGCTGCCGGCCAGGGGGTCCAGCTGGTCCCCGAGCCGGGGCAGCGACCCCAAGGCGAACGCGTCGACGACGAGGAGAGTCCGGTCCCCCAGCAGGGGAAGCAGGCATCGGAGCAGCTGCTCCGTCGCCTCCGCGTCGTCGAGTCCCGGTCCGACGACGACAGCGTCCGCGTGGTCGAGCTCGGACGCCAGGACGGACAGGTCACCGCCCTGTACGGATCCGGAGTCGCTCGTCGCCAGCCCGTACACGCCTGCCTCCGGTGTGGCGACGTCGAGACCCACGGCCGCCTCGGCTGAACAGGACGATGCGGTCGGTGTGCGGCTCCGCGAGTGCCTCGTGGAGGAAGCTGCGCGGCCGCAGGGCCACGTCGGCCCACGACTCGCCGCCGGGCGGCCGGTGGTAGAACTTCCTGAGCCAGTGGCGCCTCGTCGCCTCCTGCGGAAGGCGGCGCTAAACCCCCAGCCAGGTCAGCAGGTCGAGGATCCCCAGCTCACGGTCGCGCAGCCGTTCGTCCAGCCGGACCGGTAGCGACGCCCCGGACGCTTGCAGCGCGATCTCGGCGGTCTGGACGGCACGCCGGTACGGGGAGGACCAGACCAGGGTCCGCTCGCCGCCGCCGAGGAGGTCGTCCATGCGGGTCCCGAGCGCGGTCGCCTACTCGACCCCGAGGCCCGAGAGCGGCACGTCGGCATCGCGCTCTGCGATGCGGATGACCTCGTGGCCCTCGCGCTGCGCGGCGCTGGCGAGACGTTCCCGACGCTCTCCCCGTGCCGGATGAGCACGAGCTCGCGTGGGGTCACGGTCGGCGACGCCTTCGCCGGGATCCAGGTCCCATGTGGTCCTCTCCCTCCACCACGGTCGTCCGTGGGTGGGACATATGTACCCGGAGGCGCTCCTGCGTAACCCGTCCGCGGGCGCGTCCGTGCACCGGCTCAGGAGCCGTCCGGCGCGACCTCAGCTGAAGCTGTCGGCGACCTTGCGGGCCTGCGGGCCGAAGTGGATCTCGTCGGCGATCTGAAGGGCCAGCGTGTCGGAGTCCTCGTCCCAGTCGGCGCAGATCGCCTCGAGGTCCATCTCGGAGAGCCCCTGGTCCGCGAACAGGTCGAGGTCGCCGACCAGGCCGTCCTCGTCGTCGTCCTCGGGGACGTCGATGCCGAGGAAGTCGACGATGTCCCTGGCCAGAGACCAGTTCTCCGCCGCGTACACGTCACTGAGAACCATGTGGACATGGCGACCGCGGACCCGTACCGCCGCGAAGAACTCGCCCGAGATCGACACGAGCGCTGACGCGCCGTTGTCGCCGGGGAGCCGCTGGAGGTGGGCGATGAGGTCGTCGAGGTCGTTGGCGAGGTCGGTCTCCAACGGGGTGACGACGGGTACGCCGTCCTCCCTGTACAGAGCCATGATGAAGTCGATGTCGTCCTCGAGGGCGTCCTCGACGTCGTCGTCCTCGAGGGCGTCCTCGACGTCGTCGTCCTCGTCGTCGAGCTCTACGTCCTCGTCCACGAGGTCTGGATCCGCGTCCTCGAGGCCGGGACGGTCGTCGCCGCGGTCGCCGAGGTCGTACTCCTCGTCGCTGCTGTCGGCCATCCGGAGGCCTCCTTCCACCAAGTCCCCATCGAATCACGTCTGGCCGCCCGGCGCACCAGCGGGGTCGTGCCCCGATGCGGAGTCGTTACGCGACGTATGCCAATGTGTCGCCTGTGGAACTCCGTGTCATCAGTCATCCCCTCGTCTCCCACAAGCTGAGCCTCCTGCGCGACCGCCGTACCGACTCGCCGTCGTTCCGCCGCCTGGTCGAGGAGCTCGTCATGCTGCTCGCCTACGAGGCGACCGACCAGATCCGCGTCGAGCCCACCGAGATCGAGACCCCGATCCAGAAGACGCTGGGCGTACGGCTGTCGAAGCCGAGGCCCCTGGTCGTCCCGATCCTGCGTGCGGGGCTCGGGATGCTCGACGGGATGACCCGGCTCATGCCGTCCGCCGAGGTCGGCTTCGTTGGCATGGTGCGCGACGAGGAGACGCTCGAGCCGTTCACGTACGCCGAGCGCCTCCCCCGCGACCTCAGCGGACGTCAGTGCTACGTGCTGGACCCGATGCTGGCCACCGGCGGGTCGCTCGCCGGTACGGTCCAGTTCCTCGTCAACCGCGGGGCCGACCACATCACGTGCATCTGCCTCATCGCCGCGCCCGAGGGCATCGAGCGCATGCGGAACCTGCTGGCCGAGGTCGGCGTGCCCTGCACCCTGGTCGTGGCCGCCGTCGACGAGCGCCTCAACGAGGTCGGCTACATCGTCCCGGGCCTCGGCGACGCGGGCGACCGCCTGTACGGACGTGCCGAGTAGACCCCCACCGGCTTCGGGGCGCCCCCTGAACAGGCGCGCTCTCGCACGTCACCTCCATTGAGTGGCGGAAGTTGGGGTGCCGTGCCATATGCGCATCGGCGGCCCGGTATCTGCCACTGAATGGCGGTGACGCCTGCGATCTCGTGCCGAACCAGGCCGTGGACCCTCAGGAGAGGCCCGCGACGAACGCGTTGAGCGACGACTCGTGCCGCTGCAGCGCCTTGACGAGGGCGATCTGCGTGCGGGCCCGGTCGAGGTTCTGGCCCGGGCGGCTGGTCTGGTAGTACGTGTCACCGGCGAGATGGTCACCGAGGAAGCGGTACGCCTGCTCGAGGGTCATGACCTCGCCCGCCAGCACGAGGAGCTCCCGCTCAGCGGGGAGCAGCGCCGACCCCGCCCCGGAGAGGTAGCCCTCGGCGAGGGCCTCGAACATCGGCACGTCCACGGCGACCTTCGAGGCGTCCGGGTCGTCCTCCGCCACCGTCGTGGCGCCCGAGCGGCACAGATCGGCGAAGTCGTACAGGCTGAGTCCCGGCATCACCGTATCCAGGTCGAGGACGCAGACCGCCTCGCCGGTCGCGTCGTCGAGCAGCACGTTCGACAGCTTCGTGTCGTTGTGGGTGATGCGTTCCGGGAGGACTCCCTCGGCCTGGAGCGACAGCATCGCCCCCGCGAGCTCGCGCTGCCCGAGCAGCCAGTCGGTCTCCTCCCGCACCTCGGCGGCACGCCCGCACGGGTCCGCGGCCACGACGGCGGCGAAGTCCGCGTACCGCTTCACCGTGTCGTGGAACCTCGGGATCGTCTCGTACAGACGGGGGCCTTCGTAGTCGGAGAGCTGCTGCTGGAAGCGGCCGAACGCGTACGCGGCCGTGTACGCCTGGCCCGGCTCCGAGACGACGTCGTGGCTTGTCGCACCGCCGATGAAGAGGAAGACGCGCCACACCTGGCCGTCCGGGTCGACGTGCCAGTCGCTGCCGTCCCCGGTCGGCACGAGCGTCAGCACCCGGCGGTCGATGTCGGAGGCCCCGTCGGCGACGAGCCTCGCCCGTACGTGTCGGGTCACGCGGGAGACGTTCTCCATGAGCTCGAGGGGCCGCGGGAACACCGTGTCGTTGATGCGCTGCAGGATGTAGGCGCCACGGCGTCCGGTCACGAGGTACGTGTCGTTGATGTGGCCGCCGCCGTACCGGCGCACGTCGAGGGGCTCCAGCTCGAAGACGTCGGCGACCGCGGCCGGCAGGTCGTCCGGCACGGCCCGCGTCATGCCCGCCATCCGAGCCGGGACGGGTACTCGCTGGCCGCGACGAGCTCGGCCAGCCGCGCGGCCACCATCGCGCGGTCCGCCGCGTACGTCATCCCGAACCAGGGGTCCGGCGAGGTGAGCACGTCCACGGTCGCGTGACCCCGTGCCACGAGGTCGTCGATGACGGCAGGCAGGTACAGCTCGCTGCCCTGCTCCTGACCGTGCTCGTCGAGGAACGCGCCGAACGCCGCCTCGAGCCGCCCGAACACGTCCGGCAGCAGGCCCCAGAAGTTCATGCTCACGAGCTCGCGACCGGTGAAGCGGGCGCCCGAGGCATCGAGGACGCCGTCCCCGTCGGCGCTGAGCCCGGTGTGCTCGACGACGCTGCGCAGCCGGCCGTCGACCACCTCGCACACGCCGCGCGACACGGAGCCGTTCTCTGACAGCGTGTTGACGAGGGGATACGCCACCATCGCGTACGAGCCGGGCGTCCGCTCGACGGCGAGCAGGGCGCCCAAGGCCGCGTACGCCTGGCGGCCGTAGAAGTCGTCGGCGTTGATGACGATGAACGGTGCGCTCACCACGTCGCCCGCGGCGAGGACGGCCTGACCCGTGCCCCAGGGCTTGGTGCGGCCCTGGGGCACGGTCCGGCCGGCCGGAAGGACGTCCAGCTCCTGGAACGCGTACGCGACGGGCAGCCGGCCGGAGTACCGGCTCCCGATCGTCGCCCGGAACGCCTCCTCGACGTCCCGCCGGATGACGAAGACGACCCGCTCGACACCCGCGCGGACGGCGTCGTAGACGGCGTAGTCCATGACGGTCTCGCCGCTCGGCCCGACCGGCTCGAGCTGCTTCATTCCTCCGAACCGCGACCCCATGCCCGCGGCCAGCACCACGAGCTCCGTCACGACCTGGCCCCGCTCAGCTCACTCACCGCCGCGCCTCAGTAGTAGTAGGGGAAGGCCGACCAGTCGGGCGACCTCTTCTCGAGGAACGCGTCACGGCCTTCGGCCGCCTCGTCCGTCATGTACGCCAGGCGGGTCGCCTCACCGGCGAACACCTGCTGGCCGACCATGCCGTCGTCGACGGCGTTGAACGCGAACTTGAGCATCCGGATCGCGGTCGGCGACTTCTCGCAGATCATGCGCGCCCAGTCGAGGCCGACCGTCTCGAGGTCCTCGTGGGGGACGACGGCGTTGACGGTCCCCATGGCGTACGCCTCGGCCGCGTCGTAGGTCTGGCCGAGGAAGAAGATCTGGCGGGCGAACTTCTGGCCGACCTGGCGGGCGAGGTAGGCCGAGCCGAAGCCCGCGTCGAACGAGCCCACGTCGGCGTCGGTCTGTTTGAACCGCGCGTGCTCGGCCGAGGCGATCGTGAGGTCGCACACAACGTGGAGGGAGTGCCCGCCGCCGGCCGCCCAGCCGCCGACAAGCGCGATCACGGGCTTGGGCATGAAGCGGATCTGGCGCTGGACCTCGAGGATGTGCAGGCGGCCGAGCTTCGCGGGGTCGACCTCCGCGGCCGTCTCCCCGTCGGCGTACTGGTAGCCGGCGCGTCCCCGGATGCGCTGGTCGCCGCCCGAGCAGAACGACCAGCCGCCGTCCTTGGGGGAGGGTCCGTTGCCGGTGAGAAGGACGCAGCCGACGTCCGAGGCGGTCCGGGCGTGGTCGAAGGCCACGAGCAGCTCGTCGACGGTGTGCGGGCGGAACGCGTTGCGCACCTCCGGCCGGTCGAGCGCGATCCGCACCGCAGGTACGTGCCGGGCACGGTGGTACGTGATGTCGCTGAACTCGAAGCCTGCGACGGGCTCCCACAACTCCGGCTGGAACGGGTTCACCGGACCACCGTAGTGGGGACGGCCCCGGCGCGAGGTCAGAGGACCTTTCGCACCTCGTCCGGGCGGTTGCTGATCACCGCGTCCACGCCGAGGTCCGCCAGACGGCGGGCCGTCGAAGGGCTGTCGACCGTCCACACGTTGACGGCCAGCCCCGCGGCGTGACACCGCTCGACGGTCTCCGGCACGAGCTCCACGTAGCGCCAGTGGGGATGCAGCGCCGACACGTCCCGGTGCTCCGCGTAGTCCCACGGCTCGGCCAGGATGTCGGAGAACAGCAGCCCCACCCGGCTGGGCTGGAAGGACCGCGCCAGCCTCGTGGCGCTGATGTGGTTGAACGTCGAGTAGATGACCTTGTCTGCGAGACCCGCCGCCTCGACGAGCGAGACGACCGCGTCCTCGAGTCCGGGGTACGGCTCGACGCTGTTCTTGAGCTCGATGTTGACCGTCATGCCCGTGGGCGCCAGGAGCTCGAGGACCTCTTCGAGCAGCGGGATCCGCTCACCGCGGTACTCCTCGCGGCCGTACGAGGCGTCGAGGGCCCGGAGCGCGTCCAGGGTGCGCGAGCACACCGGCCCCTTCCCCGTCGTCGTCCTGTCGAGGGTCTCGTCATGGATCACGACGACGCGTCCGTCGACCGTGAGCTGGACATCGAGCTCGACGCCGTCGGCTCCCACCTCGTGCGCGAGACGGAACGCCGCCAGCGTGTTCTCCGGCGCCTTCGCGCTTGCGCCGCGATGGGCCCAGACGGTCGTCATGAGGCCTATTCTCGCCGCGACGACGCGGTTCTGTCTGTGGTTCCTGCCACGATTGGGGAGCTTGGAAGGAGCACCCTTGACCCCCAACCCCGTGGCCTCGACCGCGCTGCCCTACGCCCTGCACGACTTCGCCCGGATCTCCGCCGACGACTGGCGAGCCGCGATGCGTGACGGGATGGCCGCCCAGCTCGCCGAGCTCGACGCAGTCGCGACCGACACCTCCGCACCGACCGTCGAGAACGTGCTGGACGCCTGGGAACGGTCCGGGCAGCTGCTCAACCGGGCCGTCGCGGGATTCTGGACCCTCAAGGAGGCGGACACCACCGACGACCTCGACGCCATCGAGGAGGAGATGTCCCCCAAGCTGGCCGCTCACCACGACGCGATCCTGCTGGACAGGAGGCTGTACGACAGGCTGGTCACCCTGGACGCACGAGCCGCGGCAGGTGAGGTGACCCTGGACGAGCAAGCCGCATGGCTGCTCAGCGAGAAGCTCCGGGACTACCGCCGGCTCGGCGTGAACCTCCCCGAGGACGAGCAGGCCACGCTGCGCGAGCTCAACGAGCGCATCGCCACGCTGGAGGCCAGATGGAGCTCCGTCGTCGTCGCCGGGCGCAACGAGGCGGCGCTGCACATCGAGGACGCCTCGCTGCTCACGGGACTCACCCCCGAGGACCTGCAGGCAGCTGAGGAGGCGGCCTCCCGCCGAGGGCTGGCCGGCTGGCTCCTCGAGGTCGTCAACACCACCGGCCAGCCCCTGCTCGACAGGCTCGAGAACCGGGACGTCCGGCGCCGCCTGTACGAGGCGTCTGTCGGACGCGGCCTGTCCGGGGAGAACGACACCCGGCCGCTCATCGTCGAGCTGGCGCGCCTGCGCTCCCAGCGCGCGCACGTCCTCGG
Source organism: Actinomycetes bacterium (assembly GCA_021803025.1). Lineage (GTDB taxonomy): Bacteria > Actinomycetota > Actinomycetes > Propionibacteriales > Propionibacteriaceae > Fen-668. The sequence continues at coordinate 51,637 of JAJZQV010000001.1, forward strand.
GTTCGCCCACCACGCGGAGTTCGTCGCGGGCGACGGGTGCGCGAAGACGACCGAGGCGGTCAACGAGATCCTCCACCGCGTGGCAGGTCCCGCCGTCCGCAACGCCGAGCGTGAGGCAGCCGAGCTCCAGGAGGCGCTGTCCGCGGAGCACCCGGGTGAGACCCTCCAGCCGTGGGACTGGCAGTTCTACGCCGAGCGGCTGCGGGCGGCGAGGTTCTCGCTCGACGACGAGGTCCTGCGCCCGTACCTCGAATTCGAGCGCGTCCTCGCGGACGGCGTCTTCGCTGCCGCCACCGGCCTGTACGGGATCACGTTCGTCCGCCGCACCGACCTGACGGGCTACACCGACGAGTGCCGGGTCTTCGAGGTCCACGACACCGACGGCCGGCCGATGGCGCTCGTGGTGATCGACCCGTACGCGCGTCCCACGAAGCAGGGCGGGGCCTGGATGACGTCGCTCGTCGACCAGAGCGAGCTGCTCGACCTGCTCCCCGTCGTGACGAACAACTGCAACCTCGTCCGGCCGGCGCCGGGCAGGCCGACGCTCATGCCCTGGGACAGCGTCATCACGCTCTTCCACGAGTTCGGCCACGACCTCCACGGGCTGCTCTCGCAGGTCCGCTACCCGTCACGGTCCGGCACCGCGACACCGCGGGACTTCGTCGAGTACCCGAGCCAGGTGAACGAGATGTGGGCCTGGGACCCGGCGCTGATCAGGTCCTACGCGCGTCACTACGAGACGGGCGAGCCGGTACCTCAGGAGTGGGTGGACACGCTGCAGGCAGCCCGGCACGCGGGCCAGGGGTACGACGCGACCGAGATCTTCGGCGCGATGATCCTCGACCAGGTGTGGCACCAGACGCCGCTCGACGAGCTGCCGTCCTCGCCCGACGAGGTGGAGGAGTTCGAGAGGCGCGGCCTCGCCGCGTGGGGCATCAACGTGCCCCTCGTCCCGCCGCGCTACCGCACCACGTGCTTCTCCCACATCTGGAGCGGCAGCTACGCGGCCGGCTACTACTCGTACCTGTGGAGCGAGGTCATGGACGCCGACACCGTCGCCTGGTTCACCGAGAACGGCGGGATGACGAGGGCGAACGGCGACCACTTCCGCGCGACCCTCCTGAGCAAGGGCAGCTCCGTCGACGTCATGGAGTCGTACCGGCGGTTCCGGGGCGCGGACCCCGACGTCCGGCACGTCCTCGAACGCCGCGGGCTCGCCTGACCACGACACGCTGGCTTCGGCTCGATGGCCGCGGTTCACGCAGCCGCGCGGTCAGATGAGAGGCCAGGGCACCCGGCGACCGGTGGTGTCGACCGGCAGCACACGGGTGGTGAGCAGCCTCCGCACCCGCAGCTGGAGCGCCTGGACCTCGTCGCGGCCGAGCAGCGCGGCGAGCAGGCGCGGTACGGACGAGGCGAGCGGCTCGATGGCCGCCAGGTCCTCCTCGGGCACCTCGTCTCCGGCGAAGTCCCAGATCACCGTACGGAGCTTGAAGTCGGCGGCGAAGCACAGGCCGTGGTCGATCCCGTACACGTGGCCGTCGTCGCCGAGCAGCACGTGCCCGCTCTTGCGGTCGGTGTTGTTGGCGACGCAGTCGAACAGGGCGAGCCTTCGGAACGCGTCGTGCAGCTCGGGGCGGGTGTCGTACAGCGAGAAGTAGTGCTCGCGCTGGTCCGCCTCGACGAAGCGCTGCAGCGAGCCGACCCCGGCCGGCCCGTCCTCGCGGACGACGGTCGGCGGCACGAGGCCCCAGCCGAGGTGGTCGGACAGCAGGTACGCGGCACGCTCCCGCTTGTACAGGCCGGGGTCGAAGTCCCACAGCGGGCGCTCTCCAGCCTGCGGCTTGTAGACGGCCGGCAGCTGCTCTCCGTCGAGGGTGACCTGCACCACGTACGTGGCGTTGCTGCTGTCGACCACCCGGCCGACGAGGTCGATCTCGCCGGCCTGCAGGACGGTCAGTTCATGCGGGGACACAGGTGACCGTCGACGTTGATCGGGAGCTCGCACCACCGGCACAAGGGACGCCCGCCCGCGACCGCGTCGTCGCTCTGCTCGCAGAACGCCAGCGCCTGGGCCGGCGACAGGAGGACCCGCAGGTGTCCGCGCGGCGCGTCGGAGACCGGCTCGCCCTCGTCGTCGGTGGGCTCGGCCTCCTCGAGCTGGACCAGGACCCGCGAGCCCTCGGCCTCGAACCCCAGGCCGATCTCGCCGAGCACGAACTCGGCGTCGAAGGGCGGGGTGATCGGCGTCGGCGTCGGCACCGCCTCGGCCTGGGGGAGGTCCTCGAGCGCTCGCCGCAGGTACAGCGACATCGCCTGAGCCTGCTGCTTCTCGAGCTTGATCGTGATCCTCTCGTCGCCGTGGCGGCACTGCAGGAGGAACACGCGCTGTCCGGGCTCGCCCAGGGCTCCCACGGCGAACTCGTCGACGTCGTCGAACTCGGCATAGAGATCGCTCATCGGTCGCTCCTCACGATGGTTTGAGCTCGGACAGGGACTGGGAGTTCACGGTCAGGACGACGGGGGCCTCGCCGGGCGAGAACGCGATCGCCGAGACCGAGCACGGGCTGACGACGACGCGCTGGAAGAGGTCCAGGTGCGTCCCCAGAGCGTACGCGACCGCGGCCTTGATGGGGTCGGCGTGGCTCACGCAGACGACCGTGCTGCCTTCGTGAGCCGTACGGATGCGCTCGATCGCCGTGATGATCCGGAGCTGCATCTCGGGGAAGCTCTCGCCGCCCGGGAACCGGAACGTCGACGGCGCCCGCTGGACCGTGGACCACTCGGGCAGCTTGTACAAGTCGGTGAGCTCGGCGCCGGTCCACTCCCCGAAGTCGCACTCGAGCAGCCCCGCGTCGTGGATCGCCTCGAGCCCGAACGCCTCGGCGATGGGGGCGGCTGTCTCGACCGTGCGCTCGAGCGGCGAGCAGTACAGCGCGGCGACCTCGAGCCCCTCGAGGCGGGCGGCGACGGCCTCGGCCTGGGCCCGTCCGGAGTCGGCGAGGTGGAGCCCGGGGGCACGACCGGGCAGGACCTTGCCGGTCGTCGGCGTCTGCCCGTGGCGTACGAGCAGGATCGTCGTGACGGGCGGGGGGCCCTGGCGCGGCGCGTCCGGCTCGTTCCCGGTCGGCGTGTCGGCGTGCTGGTCGCTCACACGTCCCCTATACACCCCTGGCTCAAGACGGAGGGACCCGCCGCACACCAGGGCGGCGCCACGTGCGGGCGCCAGGAGGCTGCCCAGACGCCGCCCGTGCCGGTCAGCGGGCGGCCGTCGCCCAGCCGCGAGCGACCATCCCGACCTGTGTCTCGTACATGCGGTCGAGCTGCTCCCGCGGAAGAGGGTCGTAGTAGTGGGAGAGCTCGAGCGAGACGAAGCCGTGGATCGAGGCCCAGATCAAGCCGAGGATGAGGTTGGTGTCGACGGCGGGGAACGTCCCGGCGTCGATGAGCCGGGTGATGACCTTGCGGATGGGGTCTGCCGACTCGGCCTCGGGCAGCGGCCCGTGGAGACGCATGTCGAGCGCCGGTGGGGTGAGGAGGACCTGGTACAGCGCCGGGTTCTCCAGCGCCCAGTCGCGGTACGCGTGGCAATGCGCCAGCAGGTCCTGGTACGGATCGTCGGTGACCGGGACGGCCTGCTGCGCGGCGAGGAAGCTCCTCCCGGCCTCGCGGCCGACCTCGTGCATGAGCCCCGCACGGTCCGAGAACATGGAGTAGATCGCGCTGGTGGACGTACCCTCGGCCCAGGCGACCTGCCGAAGCCCCAGGTTGCTGGGACCCCCCTCGGCCAGCATCTTCGTCGCCCTCGCCACGAGGCGGCGGCGCAGACCGTCGTCGTAGACCTTGGGGCGAGGCATCCTTAGATTTTAGGACGACTTGACAAAAGGAACCATAACCCAGTTCCATAACTTCGTTGTGCATAGGGTGATGCCATGGCTTCCGCTTGGGGGAAGCCACTCCACCCTTGCGAGTCGCCCGCCTGGGGACCGTTCGCCGCGAGCTTGAGCGGCCCCTAGGCTGAGGCGCATGCAGGCCTACCAGCTGGACTTCATCGAGCTCGCTCTCGCCCACAACGTACTGTCCTTCGGGCAGTTCACGCTCAAGTCGGGCCGCACGTCCCCGTACTTCTTCAATGCCGGACGCTTCGACAGCGGGGCGAAGCTCGCGGGTCTCGGTCGGGCGTACGCCTCGGCCATCCAGGCGTGGGGCCTCGACGTCAACGTGCTCCTCGGGCCTGCGTACAAGGGGATCCCGCTCGTAGCGGCGACGTCGGTGGAGCTCGCCGAGCAGTACGGGCGCGACCTGCGGTGGTCGTTCAACCGCAAGGAGGCGAAGGACCACGGCGAGGGGGGCCTGTTCGTCGGTGCGCCGGTCGCCGGGCGGGTGCTCGTCATCGACGACGTCATCACGGCAGGCACGGCCATCCGGGAGGTCATCGACCTTGTCGCGGCGACGGGTGCGGAGCTCGCCGGTGTCATCGTCGCGATCGACCGGCAGGAGCGCGGTACGGGCGGGCTGTCCGCGATCGGGCAGGTCCGGGCCGACTTCGGCATCGACGTACGGGCGATCGTGACGCTCGACGACGTCGTCGAGTACGTCGCCGCCGACCCCGTGCTCGCCGTTCACCTCCCCGCGATGCGCGCCTACCGGGACCAGTACGGCGCCTGAGCGCTTCATCCGCTACGGCGAGCAGGTGCTCGGCCTGGGCGAGAGGCTCGTGCGAGTCGACGAGAGGCCAGTTCGTGCGCCGACACGCCGTACCGGCCGCGCGTGTCGCGGCCTTTCGATGCGCTCCGCTCGGGGAGAGGACCTGTGCGCTCGGGGAGAGGACCTGTGCGCTCGGAGAGAAGCACAGGTCCTCTCCCGGTGGGCCGAGTGCAGCCGCAGGCCCCTGAGGGACCTTCGCTGGAGATGGGGTGAGACGCCCGTTCGTGCTTGGCGGCCGGGGTTAGCGTGAAACACGTGGGCCAGCCAGGAATCCGTACAGTCGGCGAGCTTCGCGCGTCAGGGCACGAGCAGGAGTCGTTGCGGGAGGAGATCCGCAGGAACCTCCTCGCCGCGCTCGCAGAGGGCCGCGACCCCTGGCCCGGTATCCACGGCTTCGACCGCACGGTCATCCCCCAGCTCGAGCGCGCCCTCATCGCGGGCCACGACGTCGTCCTCCTCGGCGAGCGGGGCCAGGGCAAGACCCGGCTCCTCCGCACGCTCTCCGGGCTGCTCGACGAGTGGTCGCCGGTCATCGCCGGATCGGAGCTCGGCGAGCACCCGTACGATCCCATCACCGCCGAGTCCCGGCGCCGCGCCATCGAGCTCGGCGACTCGCTGCCGGTAGCGTGGCGGCACCGGTCGGAGCGGTACGCCGAGAAGCTCGCCACCCCCGACACCTCTGTCGCGGACCTCATCGGCGACGTCGACCCGATGCGCGTCGCGGAAGGACGCCGCCTCGGCGACCCGGAGACGATCCACTTCGGCCTCATCCCCCGTAGCCACCGCGGCATCGTGGCGATCAACGAGCTCCCCGACCTCGCCGAGCGCATCCAGGTCTCGATGCTCAACGTCATGGAGGAGCGGGACATCCAGATCCGCGGGTACGTCCTGCGGCTGCCCCTCGACGTCCTCGTCGTCGCGTCCGCGAACCCTGAGGACTACACGAACCGCGGCCGCATCATCACGCCGCTCAAGGACCGCTTCGGCGCCGAGATCCGCACCCACTACCCGCTCGAGCTCGCCGACGAGATCGCCGTCATCCTCCAGGAGGCGAAGCTCGTCGCCGACCTGCCCGAGCCCCTCGTCGAGATCCTCGCGCGCTTCACACGCCAGCTCCGCTCCTCGCCCGCCGTGAACCAGCGCTCCGGTGTCTCCGCGCGGTTCGCGATCGCCGGCGCAGAGACCATCGCGGCGGCCGCCCGCCACAGGGCGACGCTCCGGGGCGAGGACGAGGCCGTCGCCCGGGTCGTCGACCTCGAGAGCGCCGTCGACGTGCTCGGCGGCAAGATCGAGTTCGAGTCCGGCGAGGAGGGCCGCGAGCGCGACATTCTCGACCACCTCCTGCGTATGGCGACCGCCGAGACCGTCCGCGAGCTGTACCGGGGCATCGACCTCGGCCCGCTCGTCGACGCGCTCGACGGGTCGATCACGGTGACGACCGGCGAGCAGGTGACCGCGAAGGAGTTCGTGGACACGCTGCCGCGACTCAACGGCACGTACGACGCCGTTGCCGAACGCTTCGGCGCGACGTCCGCGGGCGAGCGTGCGAGCGCGATCGAGCTGGCGCTCGAGGGGCTCTACCTCGCCCGCCGCATCTCGAAGGACTCCGGCGACGGAGAGACCTTGTATGGATAGGCGTCGCAGGCGGTCACGGTACGGGCGGTACGCGGGCGGCCCCGACCCGCTCGCGCCCCCGGTCGACCTGGCCGAGGCGCTCAAGGCGGTCACGGACGACGTCATGGCCGGCTACTCCCCCGAGGGAGCCCTCCGCGAGTACCTGCGGCGCGGGGGACGCGAGCAGCGCGGGCTCGACGACCTCGCCCGCGAGGTGCACCGCCGGCGCCAGGAGCTGCTGCGCAACCATCGCCTCGACGGGACGCTCGAGGAGGTGAAGCGGCTCCTCGACGCGGCCGTGCTGTCGGAGCGCAAGCAGCTCGCCCGCGACGCGACCATGGACGACGGCGACCGGGCGCTGCGCGAGATGACGCTCGACAGTCTCCCCAGCTCGACGGCGGCCGCGGTGAGCTCGCTCAGCTCGTACGACTGGCAGTCCTCGGACGCCCGCGAGTCGTACGACAAGATCAAGGACCTGCTCGGCCGCGAGATGCTCGACCAGCGCTTCGCCGGCATGAAGCAGGCGCTGGAGAACGCCACGGACGAGGACCGCCAGGCCGTCTCGGAGATGCTGTCGGACCTCAACCATCTCCTCGAGGCCCATAGGCGCGGGGAGGACACGCGCGAGATGATGCGCGACTTCATGGCGAAGCACGGACAGTTCTTCCCGGAGAACCCCCAGACGGTCGAGGAGCTCATCGACGCGCTCGCTGAGCGCGCCGCCGCCGCCCAGCGCATGATGCGGTCGATGTCGCAGGAGCAGCGCGACGAGCTCATGGCCTTGTCGGCGCAGGCCTTCGGCTCGCCGGAGCTGGCCCAGCAGCTCGGCCGGCTCGACGCGAACCTCCAGGCGCTGCGGCCCGGTGGGGACTGGTCAGGACAGGAGTCGTTCAGCGGCGACGAGGGGCTCGGCCTGGGCGACGGGACCGGCGTGCTGCAGGACCTCGCGGAGCTCGAGTCGCTGGCCGAGCAGCTGGGCCAGGGGTACGGGGGTGCGCACCTCGACGACGTCGATGTCGACGCCCTCGCGCGGCAGCTCGGTGAGGAGGCTGCGATCTCCGCGCGACGACTGGCCGAGATCGAGCGTCAGATGCGGTCGTCAGGGCTTCTGCGCCGCACCCCGGACGGGTCGCTGCGCCTCTCCCCCGCCGCCATGCGCCGGCTCGGGAAGTCGCTCCTCGAGGACGCCGCGAAGCACCTGTCCGGACGTACGGGCTCCCGCGACACGCGGCTCGCCGGCGCCGCGGGCGACCAGACGGGCGCCAGCCGCGAGTGGGCGTTCGGCGACACCGAGCCGTGGGACGTCACCCGGACGATCACCAACGCCGTCCGCCGCACCGTCGTCGAGGGCGCCGACCCGAGCAAGGGCCTGCGCATCGACGTGCGCGACGTCGAGGTGGCCGAGACCGAGGCCCGTACCCAGTCGGCGGTCGCGCTGCTCGTCGACGTCTCGTACTCCATGGCGGCCGAGGGCCGGTGGGTGCCGATGAAGCGCACGGCGCTGGCGCTGCACCACCTCGTCTCGACCCGCTACCGCGGCGACCGGCTCGAGCTCGTGACGTTCGGCTACCTCGCGCAGACGATGGACATCGACGAGCTCACGGGGCTGTCGGCGGTACGGGAGCAGGGCACCAACCTCCACCACGCCCTCCTTCTGGCCGAGAAGTTCTTCCGGGAGCACCCGACGATGCAGCCCGTCCTCCTCGTCGTGACCGATGGCGAGCCGACGGCCCACCTGACCGGCGAGGGCCACGCCTGGTTCGCGTACCCGCCCGACGACGAGACGCTCCGTCTCACCATCCAGGCACTGGACCAGGTGGCGCGGCGCGGCACGCAGACGACGTTCTTCCGGCTCGGCGACGACCCCGGCCTCGCGCGGTTCATGGGCACGCTCGCGGAGCGGGTCGACGGGCGCGTCGTCTCCCCGGAGCTCGACGAGCTGGGAACGGCCGTCGTCGACTCGTACCTACGGTCCCGCAGGGCCGCGCAGACCTGGTACGACTGAGCCCCCGTCCCCGACTGAGCCCCCTGGTTGTGACTGAGCACCGTACGTGGCTGGTGCTCTGACACGCCCGCGGTGCTCAGTCGGCATCGACACGAGGGAACGCCACCGAGCTTGACGATGACGATCCTCATGAGTCCTCCTGGATGTTGGTCCTGTCACGGTATCTAGTGGATATCAATATCCATAGACGGCTACAGTTCCCTTGTGAATAGCGAGCGGCTCCCCGACGTCATGGACCCGGACTGCCGGGAGGTGCTGCGGCGGATCGGCGAGCGGTGGACGCCTCTGGTCATCGAGGCGCTGAGCGGCGGCTCGCTGCGCTTCACCCGGCTCCGCGAGGCGGTCGGCGGGGTGACGCCCCGCGTGCTCACGGCGACACTGCGAGGGCTGGAGCAGGACGGCCTCGTCACCCGGACGATCTATGCCGAGGTCCCTCCGCGCGTCGAGTACGCCCTGACGCCTCTGGGGTCGTCGCTCCTCGAGCCCATCCGCGTCAACCGCCGCTGGGCCGAGACCCACCTCGACGAGGTGCTCGCCGCCCGCGACCGCTGGGACGCCCGCGAGGAGTCACCGGTCTGACACAGCGACCCGTACGCCTGGATCGGGGACGGCGTGGCTCAGGACCAGTCGGGGCGAAGGCGGGCTGCCGCACGGTCGGGCGAAGGCGGGCTGCCGCACGGTCGGGCGAAGGCCGGCCGCCGGTCGGGGCGCGGGTCGAGCCCGCTGGCGGGCTAGTCTCGCGGGTGGATCTCCATTCAGTGCACGTCAGGCGGCCGCCGATGCGCATGTGCACCGGCGACCCGCTGTCTGCCACTGAATGGCGCAGAGGCGCCGCACCCGACCTACGACAGGGGCCGATGCCCGATCCCGAGCGCTGCGAGCGCCTCGAGACGAGCGGGGAGGTTCGCGAGGAAGTCCTCGTAGGGCGGCCGGGTCGCTCCGTACCAGCCGATGTCGGCCACGGCCACGAGCCGCGGGAACGCCATGTACCAGAGGTGCTCGGGGCTCGGGATGTACTCGCTCCACAGCTGGGCCTGCAGCCCGAGGATGTGCGACGGCTCGACGCCCCCCTCATAGGGGTCGTACGCGTACACGTCGGCCAGCGTCGCGCCCGGCCCGATGGCCAGCGGCTCGCCGTCGTCGTCGCCGTGTGCGTGGTCGAAGTACAGGCGATCCGGGGCCTGGACGACGTCGAGGCCGGCCTGGGTGGCACGGCGCGCGGCCTCCGTCCAGCTCCGCCACGCGACGACGACCGGGTCGCCCTCGGGCACCCCCTCGTCGATGATCTCGTCCCACCCGACCAGGCGTCGGCCGCGTGACGCGAGGAAAGCGCCGATCCTGTTCGTGAACCAGCGCTGGAGCCCGCCCACACCGTCCAGCCCGAGGGCGCGGCACTGCGCCTGCGCCGTCGGCGACGCCTCCCACTCGACGAGCGGGCACTCGTCGCCGCCGATGTGCACGTACGGGCTGTCGAAGACGTCGAGAACCTCGCCGAGGATGTCGGTGCAGAACGCGACCCCCGCCTCGTCCACCCGCAGCACCTCCGGGTAGATGCCCCAGCTCCGGCCCACTCCCAACACGTCGGGCTCGTACCCCAGCTCCGGATAGGCGGCCCGTGCGGCCCGCATGTGGCCGGGCATGTCGATCTCCGGCATCACGGTGATGCCCCGCTCGCGCGCGAAGGCGACGAGGTCCCGCAGCTCGTCCTGGGTGTAGAAGCCGCCGTGCCGGACGCCGTCGTAGCTGTTGAGGTCGTTCTCCGGATGCAGCGCGTGGTCGTGGTAGTTGCCGGGACGGCCGACGACCGTCTCGTCGCGCCAGGCGCCGACCTCGGTGAGCCGGGGCCAGGTCTTGGACTCGAACCGCCATCCCTGGTCGTCGGTGAGGTGCAGGTGGAGCACGTTGAGGCGCAGCAGCGACATGGCCTCGACGAGCCGCCGCACCTCCTCGATCGGCAGGAAGTGGCGGGCGACGTCGAGCATCACGCCTCTCCACGCGAAGGCGGGTGTGATGGCGGCGGGGTCGACCGGAGCAGGCGGGGGCGAAGCGCCCGGGACGGCGGGCTGGGCTGAGGCGGTCACGGTACGAGGATCACCTTTCCCGTGGTCGCCCGCCCTTCGAGCGCGCGGTGTGCCTCGACGGCGTCGGCCAGCGTGTACCGCGCTCCGATGCGGACGGTGAGCTTCCCGGTCCGTACGGCCTCGAACACCTCGCCGCCTCGCCAGCGGAGCTCCTGGGTCGTGGCGACGTAGTGGCCGAGCGTCGGGCGGGTGAGGAACAGCGAGCCGCCGGCGTTGAGCCGCTGGATGTCGAAGGGGGGCACCTGCCCGCTGGAGCCGCCGAAGAGGACCATCATGCCGCGGGGGCGCAGGCTCGCGAGCGAGGCGTCGAAGGTGGCCTTGCCCACCCCGTCGTACACCGCCGCGACGCCCTCGCCCGCCGTCACCTCGCGGACGCGCGGTGGCAGGTCCTTGGTGAGGTCGTCGAGCTGGTCGTAGCGGATGACGATGTCGGCACCCGCCTCGTGCGCGAGCCCGGCCTTGAGGTCGGTGGAGACCGTACCGATGACGCGGCCGCCGCGCGCGACGACGAGCTGGGTGAGCAGCAGGCCGACACCGCCCGCGGCGGCGTGGATGAGCACGGTGTCACCGGGCTGTACGGGGTAGGTGGAGGAGCAGAGGTAGTGGGCGGTCATGCCCTGCAGCGGCAGCGCACCGGCCGTCTCGAGGTCAACCTCGTCCGGCACGGGGAGCAGCCTGTCGGCGGGGACGACGACGAGGTCTGCGTACGAGCCGGGGGCGTCCGACCACGCGACGCGGTCGCCGACCGAGACGCCGCCCACCCCGGGGCCGAGCGCGACCACCTCACCCGCACCCTCGCTGCCCACGATGTGGGGGAAGGGCACCTGGTAGATGCCGCTGCGCCGGTACGTGTCGATGAAGTTGACGCCCGCGGCCGCCACCTTCACCAGCACCTGGCCGCGCCCCGGTGTGGGGTCTGCCACCTCAACGAGTTCCAGAACCTCGGGTCCGCCCGCCTCGCGGGCCTGCACTGCACGCATGAAGCCGACTGTACGACGCGACACGGTCCGGGTCCGGTCAGTCCCGCGCGCGTCGGGCGTCAGAGGCCCGCGATGATGTGCCCATGGCTGATGAGCGCCCCCTCGCCCGGACCCGCCGTGAGTGTGACCTCTCACGATTCGGTAACGAAAGTCGTCACGGTGACCGCGTTCCGCTCCTGGGTCGTGGGCGAGGCGGGGACGCTCCGCGAGGGTGAGCGCCGCCATCCCCGGCCGACGCTGGAGGCCCGACGACGTGCCGTCTCGCTCCCGCGCGGTTCAGGAGAGGGCGCGCGGCCACTCCCACATGACAAGGGGATTCGCGGGAAGGACTGCTGGCGCGCTCGGAGGGACTCGAACCCCCAACCTGCTGATTGGGAGTCGCCGGCGGTCGTGCTGTCCTTCCCAGCGGCCGTTATGGCGCGTGAGGCCGGCCTCGAGCGTCGGGCCTACGTCCTCGAGGCGGTGGCCTCGTGAAGGCCACGCGCAACCCCCTTGTCCTAGACCTGTTCACACGGGAGCGTGTCGCGTGAGCGCCATGGCAGAGCTGGCCGCCGCGCCAGTCGTACCCACACTGAGTTACCCCGACGCCGACGCGCTGGCCGATGTCATGGCGCTGATCTCGGCCGGCTGCACCCTAGACGATATCGAGCCGTCGACCCGCGAACTCGCGGGGCGAGCACTGACGGCGCTCTGCGATGCCATGGCGGAGACGATGGCCGATCTCAAGGCCGGCTGGGCGGCGTCAGGCGCGGCGCTGATCGAGTCCCAATCGGGTGATCTGTCGTGAGTTTGGACACCGACCCGGCCGGCGCTGTCTTGGGGGCAGCGCCGGCCTCATGGTGGGACGAGGCCGCGCAGCTCGCGGACGAGGCCGAGGCGCTACGGCACCGGATCGTCGGACTGACGGGCCGGGCGTCGAGGCACTACGGCGGTCATGACAGCGTGCTCGGATGCCAGGCCACGGAGGCCGGTCAGGTCGCGGCGGCGGGCCTGCTCGGGCTGCGGCGCCTGCTCGCCGCGACCCGCTAAGACTGCGTCAAGATTCTGTTACTAGGCTGTCAGACCGATGTCCGACGACCCCCGCTCCCTGCCCATCCCGGACGGGTGGGCCGAGGCGCTGGCGTCCTGGGAGGACCTCCTCAGGGCGGGCGGGGCGACAGGGCCGACGATCGCGACGCGGACAGACCACGGCCGGCGAGTCGCCCGGGCGCTGGGCGGCACGCCGGCGGCCGTGACGGCCGCTGACCTCCTCGCGTGGGTCGGCGGGCAGTCGTGGGCGCGGGAGACGCGGCGGAGCGTCTACGCCTCGCTGAGGTCGCTGTGGCGGCACCTGCTTGCGGCCGGATTTGTCGAGAGCGACCCGACCACTGCACTGCCCAAGGTGAGGCCTGCACCGGCCCATGCACGGCCGATCGGGGAGCGGGCCTACCGGAGGGCTGTGGCGGCCGCTACGGGGCGCGTGGCGCTCATCCTGAGGCTTGCGGGCGAGGCAGGGCTACGGCGCGAGGAGATCGCCAAGGTTCACGCCTCCGACCTGCTCGAGGACCTCGCCGGCCGGTCGCTGGTGGTCCACGGGAAGGGCGGCAAGGATCGCGTAGTGCCACTGTCGGACGACGTCGCGCGCCTGGTCGCCCGGGAATGCCTCGCCGGCGGCGGGTGGGCGCTGCCGGGCGGCGTCGACGGGCACTTGTCTGCGAGGTACGTGGGCAAGCTTGCGGCCGACGCGCTGGCGTCGGCGACGCTGCACCAGCTGCGGCACCGGTTCGCCACGGTCGCCTACGGCGGCACGCGTGACCTGCTCGCGGTCCAGCTGCTGCTCGGGCACACGTCGCCGGCGACGACGCAGCGATACGTACGGCCACCCGATGACGCGTTGCGGGCGGCGATGCTCGCGGCGTGCTAGAGCTGCGTGTCGATGATCGTCAGCCGTAGGCCGGCGTCCGGGTGGTATGTCCACCGGGCCTTGTAGCCGGCCCACTCGTCGGTCTGTGTGCCGTCGAGCGCGCGTGTCTGGCCGATGTGGTCGGACACGTAAGCCGGCGCGTCGGTCAGGCTGAGCATGCACGTGACAGTCGCCATGGGGTCGCCGCTGGAGTCTTTGGTGCCCTTCGTGTCGAGGAACACGGACGCGCCCTTGTCCTGCACGCGCGGGCCGATCCCGCAGTCCAGGGCTGCCTTGGCGAGGCGGGGCAGCGCTGGAGTCGGCGTCGGCGTGGGGGTGAGCATGGCCGCCGGCGCGGCTGAGCAGCCGGCGGCCATGAGCGCGAGCGCAACGAGGGCGGGTCGGATCATGAGACGAGGGTAGAACCGCCCACGGTCGCGTCGGTCTTCGGGGTGACGGTCTGGCTCACGTCGCCCTGAGCCTGTCTGGTGCGTGCGGCGTCACGGGCCGCGAGCTGACTCGCCACGGCCTGAGTAGCGGCCGCATACATGCGGTCGTACATCGTGCCGTTGGTTTGAGTCGCCGCGGTCTGGGACGCGGTGATGGCCTGCCCGATCCGGTCGCCGATGAACAGTGCGCCGACGACGGGGGTAACGACGGCCCACAGGATCGTCGTATCGATGCCGTGGGCCTCGCCCCACAGCCACGTCGGCAGCGTAAGGCCGAACACGACCACGCCCACGATCATGCTGGTGGTGGTCCTCATGCCTGGGCCTGCTTCGGGGTGATCGTGATTGTCGCGCCTTGGGCGAGGGCCGCGGCAACGATCTCCTGGGCGGCCGGCGGGGTTGGGTTCGCTAGCGACTGGGCAATCTCGTCGAGGCGGGCGGCAATCGCGTCGACACGCTGCGGCAGCGTCGCCGGCCCTACGTCACCGCCGGGGACATACATCATGGCGTAGGTACTGAACAACTGATTTGCCTGGGCGGCGTCCATGTCGGGATCCTCTCGGGGTGTGGTGGCGGGGGCCGGCATACCAGCCCGTACCCACGCGTACAGGGGTACGCCTGGGCAGTCGGTGGGGTAGCCGTCGCGGTGGCCGAGCCGGGCCAGTGGCCGGGCCGCGTGGCGGGTCGCTTCGGCGTACAGGGCGATGGCCGAGTCCATGGCCGCGGCAGAGGGCTGCTCGTCGCCGCCGATGTGGATTTGGATCCCGACCGCGGATCGGTTGTGGCCGGGGCAGTGTGCGCCGATGAGGTCCCAGCCGCGGCCTTCGTAGATCACGCCGGCTTGGTCGATGACGAAGCTGTAGCCGATACCAGCCCAGCCGCGGACGAGCTTGTGAAACGCGTGGATGGCGCGGATCATGGCCGGCCCGGTCTGGTCGCCTACCGGGGTGCCGCCGTCGTAGTGCAGCATGTACTCGTGGCGCTCGGTGGGCGATACCGGGACGGGGGCGACCCCGTCGCGCCAGCCGTCGAACCCCCACGCGGCCCGGGGAACGATCGTCACCATTAGCCGGCCGCCGTGGTCGGGGTCATCTGCCGGGCCTCCCAGTGCACGGCGTGGGTCTCGGTGATGTTGTTCCCGGCCGGCGTCCAGTCGATGAGCGTGCAGCCGTTCGCCGTGATGGCGGTGGCGCGGGCGACAGTGGCGAACCCGCCGGTGGGGTTGCAGGTCACGATGGGGGGCACGGTGAACCTGCCGGCCGGAAACGTGATGTTGGCCGTTGCCACGTTGGACGCGGCGAAGGTGACGTCCACCGAGCCGGCGGCCACGGCGTAGGGGATGTGGTCGGCCGTGGTCGGGTTGAGTGCGTTGTTGTACTGGTCAGCGTCCACGTATTCGTTGTTCACGAACGTCTTGTGAAGGGTCGTCATGCTCGGGTCTCCTACTAGGTGGTGCGGACGGTGGTTGTCATCAGGCCGGTGTCGAGGTCGACTCGGTATTCGGATGCGACCCCGTCCACGGTGACGCCGGGAAGGGTCGTGATCCTGACGGGGTCGCGGGGCTTGAGCCACCAGGCGGCGCGGGTGGTGATGAGCCATCGCCGGTCCCGGGCGCGGGCCGCGGTGATCGCGCGGGTAGCCATCTGTGAATACATGTTCACGCCGCCGGCGGGGGTCAGGTCACCGGGCGAGGCTTGGAACTCGGCCGCGCCGAGGTGCTGGCGGGGGGTCGCGTCGGGCCAGTCTCGGGTGCCGATCTTGGCCGCGCCGAGCGGGGTCACGCCGAGCTGGAATGGCGCATCGGGGTACGACACGCCGTTGGCGCTGGTGTCTCCACTGGTGACCGACAGCCGTAGCGCGGTCGCGGCTTCGCTGAGGTCGGCCTGCTGCTCACAGCGGGACCAGACCGGCGACCAGTAGGCGGTGCTGGTGAACTCGGAGCGGTGCCGGAGGGTGAACGGGACAGACCAGCCATCCGGGGTTGTGGCCTGGTCGACCCATAGCAGCATGGTGTTGGCGTCAGGCTTGAGAGCCGAGGCGACCAGGACCAGGTAGTCCAAGATCCGGTCGCCGGTCTTGAGTACCCGGCTTGGGAGGTCGGGGTCTGCCAGCATGGCGTACCCGCCGAGGGAGAGTGTGAACTTGACCGGGAGGAAGTGCTGCGTCAGTGACTTGGGCGTGTAGGTGGGGTCGGTGAACGACGTGTACAGGTCCGGGCTGGGCGGGGTCCAGTCGGGCTCGGTGTAGACGATGCTGTCTAGCAGCGCGTCGAACGTCGCCCATCTGGTCGCGTAGCTGAGGGTCGCGGCGGTGCTGGTGGCGGCGGTGTCGTTGCCCTCGAGAACCAGCGTGGCGGACTGTAGGACGCCGTGAAAGATCGGCGCGTCGAACGCGGCCAGGCCGGGCCGGTCGTAGCCGGCGAAGATGCGCAGCGCTGTTTTGGACAGCGGTGAGGCGAGCGCCGTGGCGACCGCGGCGGGCGGGTTGTGGATCGTGATTTCTGCCGAGCCAATGGGGTAGGACCGCTCCGATAGGGTCACCACGCCGCCCGAGGTCGCCACGTCGGTCCAGGTCCATACGCCAAAGGCGGACAGGGTGCCGACCTGGGCTCGGCTGGTCGGGGTGACGGCCGCGGCGGTGGCGATGTAGTCGGCGCTGTCTGCCGGCCAAGGGGACGGGTTGAGCCCTGCCATTACTGGGCTTCCTCTGCGGTGACGGTGAGCTCCCACCAGGGCAGCCGGTCGGGCCGCTTGATGGGGCTGTATCGGAGCGACCCAACGGCCTGGTGGCGCCAGGTCAGGCCGAGGTCGGTGTCTGTCAGGACGACGACCAGGCCGGTGCCGTACATGGTGCGCAGCGTGGTCAGGTCGGACAGCGAGCCGAGCAGGATTGTCAGCATGGCCTTGGGTTTGCCGACGGTGCCGAGCTGCAGCCGGGTGTACGCGTCTCGGACGGGCTGGAAGGCCGTACGGTTGAGCGGCTGCTCCCAGTCGAGACCGTCGACCATGAGCGGCGTGAGGGTCGTTGCGGTCGACCCGTCGCCGTTCACTGTCTTGAGTGTCGTGGTCATGTGCTATCCGATCGCTGGAGTCATGCCGACGAATCGGGCTTTGATATTCACCATGGGAATGGCCGCGGCGGCCTCCTGTGCCTGGCGCTGGAGGTCGAGCTTGTCGAGCTGGGCCCGTACGTGCAGGGCCCGCGGCTTGGCGTTCGCTGCGTCCACGGCCTGGTCTACGGCGCTGGTCAGGTTGAGATCGGCGATGAATGAATCCTTGGCCGTACGGCCGAGCACGGCCCAGTTGGCGGCGGTGCGCTGTTTCTGGGCCAGCGGGGCATCGATGTAGGCCTGGAGCAGCGGCGCCGCGGCCGGCCCGAGGGCCTGGATATAGGCCAGGGCTTCGCCAGACAGGGCCTGTGACGCGGTGCGCAGGTTGGACTCGTACTTGACGATGGCGGCCCGCTCCGACTCAATGGCCTTGTTGTACTCGGCCAGGTTCACTTTGCCCTTGGTGATGTAGTCCTCCCACGACTGGCCGGCGCCGTCGAGGGCCGTCTGTACGGCGCGCGTGTAGTCGCTGGTGGCGGTCGACGCGGCCGGCAGCGTCTCGGTGGTTGTCGTCGTCACGCCACCAATAGCCTCTTGCATCGTGCGGTACATGTCCGAGGCGGCCGCTACGCTGCCCGCCTGCCGGGTCAGCTCGTCACGCAGCGCGGTCAGCGCGGCAAGGTCAGGCTGGGCCGCCTGCCACTCGGCGCCACCGCCGGCGGTCTGAACATAGGTGGCGTTCAGCCTGTTTATCTGCTCGTCCAGCTGCCGGGTGACCCGCTCGAGAGCTCCCATGTCCCCGGTCGACGACCGGGCCATGTCGGCAATCGATAGGCCGTACTGCTTGGCGGCCTTGCTCCACTGCTCGAGCCGTGTCTTGGGCTGGTCCTGCCAGAACTCCCACCATTCTTTGGTGTCGACAATCTCCGACAGCTGCGTGCGCAGCTTCGCGGCCCAGTCGAGGGCCGCCGGGTTGCCCTTGACGTCTGCCAGCTCGCCGGCTAGGTCAATGGTCGCCTGTTTCGTGGCGGCCGCCGCGTCGGCCGCGTCCTGTAGTCCTTTGATGAGCAGCCCGATACCGGCCGCGGCCGCGGCGCCGGCGGCCAGCCCGGCCGGCCCGAACCCCTCGAACGCGTTGGCGAGGACCTCTTGGATGAGGTCGCCCACGTCGGAGAATTCGCCCGAGAACGACGCGGCGGCCTCCTTGGCCGAGGACTTGGCTTCGCCCTTGAAGTCGTCGACGCCTTCGGCGGCCTTGCGGGTGCCGTCGTGGATGTCGTCACCGATGGCCTTACCGGTCTTGGACGACTCGGTCCGTACGGTCTTGTACGCGTCGGTGAACTTGGTTTCGAGGGTGTCGGCGCCGGCCTTCGATTCGGTGGCGACCTGGTCGAGACTGTCGGCCACCTGCTCGAGCTGGTCGGCCACGTCACGGCCGGCGCGCAGGAATCCCCGCGCGTCGCCCACTAGGTCGATCTTGAACGGCTTCGCCATGGTGCTAGCTCCTGGTCTCGGCGGCGTCGAGCCATGCCCGGATTACGGACTGCACCCAGTAGGACGCCACACGGGGCAGGACAGCCCGAGCGGCCGGGCCGAGAACACGGCCGCCCGGGGTCCTACGTGGCCGGCCAGCGGTCACGTTGCGGGTTACCTGGTGGGTGCGGCCGCGGCGTGGCCGGCGGGTGTACGTGACGACCTTGGGGCCCGCCCCGTACTCCCACCCGGGCCAGTCCCGGGTCGGCACCAGCCCACCACCGTGGCCCTTGACGCGCTTGCCCGAGCCGGCCACGAACGTGGGCGGGTTGCCGCCGGCGATCCTGGCGCCCTGGGCGAGCACGATGCGGTCCTGGGGCAGCCTCGAGCGGCCGGCGATCTCGTCCCGCCATACCGAATTGAACTCGGTACGGGTGCGGGTGTTCACGTCGCGGCGTATGTCCTTGTCGGCTGTGCGCATGGCAAGGACGGCCGCGCGCAGCTCACGCGGCGCGTCCTTGCTCATCAGTGACAGCACGACAGGGCCTCTCAGCGTCAGACGATCGGCGCCGAGAACGCGGGCTTGCCGTCAGCGGCGAACGTGACCGAGCTGGTGGCGATCGCGGACGCCTTGCCGCCGATGCCGGCCGAGGACAGGGTCACGGTCAGCACTCCCTCGTCGGTGTCGTCGCTGGCGAACTTGGCGCGCAGTTCGGCCTTCGTGCCGCTGTTGGCGAGCAGCCAGCGCAGGAATCCGTCCGGGTCGCGGTCCTGCACCAGGTTGAGGGTCGCGGCCCAGGTCTCCTGTCCGGGGTCCTGGATCGTGGCGCCGTTGACGGCCACGAACGTCGAGCCGCCCGACTGTGACGGGGTGTATGTGATTTCGTCGATCGCGTCGCTGTGGTCGACGTAGTCGAGGGCGCCGGCGAGCTTGAACAGCACGCGGGTGGTGCGCATCGTGACGGGTGCCGTCACGGGGGTCTTGATCGTTGCCATGGTTCAGCCTTCCTAGGTGAGCTTGCACACAACGGTGAGCGGGATTGTCCAGCCTTCGAACGTGTCATCTATGGCCGTACGGGTCGCGGTCGTCCAGGCGATCGCGTCGTCAGGCTCGAGCAGCTCGAGGACCTCGAGCAGGGCCGCGTCCAGCGCGGGGTCGAGCTTGTCCGCCCGGGTCTCGCGGACGACCACGACCAGGTCGACGGTCTCGACCAGGTGGCGGATACTGCCGCGCATGGCCCGGTCGACGTGGTCGGTGTAGGCCAGGGCCACGTTGCGGCTGTTGCTGTCGGGCCGCTGCCCGGTCGTGGGGACCAGCCAGCGGGCCGGGTCGAGTCCAGCGGCGAGAACGGCCAGGACGTGGTCGCGGCCGTTCACTGCACGACCGGCTTACCGGGTGGGCGCAGTAGCGCCTTCACGGCCCAGTCCATGGGCCACAGCGTCACCTGGGGGCCGAGGTCAGACTGTCCGTTGTTGTCGCCCGTGATCCCGAGCCGGGATAGCGCGCGGGCCTGGTACGCCTGGGCCATCAGGTAGTTGACCGGGGCCCCGACCGTGTCGGCCGGCAGGGCCGGCGCGAACGCTTCGCACTGGACCCGTGCCGGCTCGAGCACGGCCTGCAGGTCGCCCGTGAGCATGTCGGCGGCCGCCGGCCACCACACGGGCAGCCGGGGGTCGTCGAACGTGAGCCAGGTAGTGGTCATCGTCAGAGCGTGGTGACCTTGGCCAGGCCGGCCGCGTCGTGGACGTTCACGGCGTAGTACCCGAAGACGCCTTCGTCGACGCCGCCGCGGCTCACGTCGAGGGACTCCACCCGGATGGGTGCGTCGCCGCCGAGTTCGTGGACGGTCGCCGCGGAGCGGGTGCCCACCAGCACGTCGGTGGCGGCGAGCGCGCCGGACGGCAGCATCTTGAACGTGTTCAGCTCGCCGTTCTCGAACCCCAGGGCGGCGTTGAGGTAGGCGAGGCGGTCCTGCTCGCGGGTGAGCAGCAGGTCACGCCACAGCGTGGTCGAGACCACGGCCCAGTCGGGCATCGTGTCGGTGTCGTCGAGGATCGCCACGACACCGTCGACGATCGCGGACAGGGCCTTGCTCACGTTGGCCGGGACCGCGCCGGGCGCCACGACCGTCGACGCGGCGAGCGCCTCTGTGAGCACGGCCACGTCGGACACGCGCTTGTAGGACTCCGTCATGGCGGCGAAGTAGGCGGCGAAGAACGCCGTATCGTTGAAGTCGCGGAACTTGCGGTCGATGTCGTGCGCGCCGGCGATCCTCTTGGCGTCGATCTCGACTGCCATGGTCGCGATCGCCGCGGACGGGACCGCGGTCTTGCCGCCGGTCCAGGCGGCGACAGCCGGCCGGGTGACCCAACGCCAGCCGGACACCTTGAAGCTGGTGAGGTCGGCGTGGTTGAACAGTGGCACGTAGCGGCGCTGGTAGGCCGTCCCGGACCACAGCTCGCCCACGTACTGGGGCTGTTCGAGGCCGAGGATGTTGGCCGGGATGACGTCGGCCAGGGCCGCGAGCAGGGTGGGGGTGCGGTGGCCGCCGTTGTACGCGGCGAGGACCCGGTACAGCTCGTCGGTTCCGAACTCGAGCCGGCGGCCGGCGCCGGTGGTGGCGGTCAGGCCGGCGTCGGGCACGGACGCGGTCAGGACGGGGGCGGGCTCGACGGCCGCCGTGGGCTCGGACATGTTTTCTCCTTCGGTGGCCGTGGCGGGCGCCACGGGGTCGGTGGGTGGGGTGTCGGGGTGCAGTGAGGCGGCCAGGCGGGCCGAGTCGAACGCAGGATGGACGACCTGTGCGGCGCCGACCAGGACGCCGGACATGAGCCGGCCGCCCGAGATCACGGGCTGGTCAACCTCGAAGGACAGGCCGGTGCGGACGCCTTCGGCGGCCTCCACCAGGGCGTCGTCGCCGGCGCTGGTGGCGATCACGCGGAACGTGGCGTCGATCCCGGACGCGGTCTCGACCACGGACGTTCCCAGGCCGATGGGCGTTAATGCGTCGTGCTCGCGGTTGAGGACCAGCGCCGCCGGGTCGGCCGGCAGGGTGAGCACGCCGGCGTCGACGGTGAGCGCGCCGAGGTTTGTGTAGCCGACCTGCCCGAACGGCACCAGCTGGCCGGACAGGGTCCGCTCGGCCGCCGAGGCGGTCAGCCGGCCGTTGGGGTAGGTGACGGTGAGCGGCATGTCTCAGTCCTTCCCGGTGGGGGTCGTGGCCGGCTCGTCGAGCGCGGCGAGCTGGGCCATGTCGAATCGGATGGAGCGGCCGGGCTCGATCATGTCGTCGAGCGACAGCCGGCCCTCGAACGGGCTCGACCAGTAGGTCAGCGACAGGCTCGACAGCTCGTTGCGCTTGGTCGCGGTCGTCGAGTAGGTCAGCGACGCAGTGGCTAGGGCGCCCTCGAGCAGCGCGGACGGCAGCGACAGGTAGTTGGCCACGTCCAGCCGGATCGCGTTACGGCCCTGCACGTACAGGTCGGTGGCGGTGGTGCCGTGCGGGATCACCTGGATAGCGGCCGGGGTGTACGCGGTGCCGCCGGTCTTGCGCTTGGCCTCCCACGATGCGACCAGGTCGGCGGACTCGGTCTCGGTTAGCGGCATGTTCGGGTCGGTGTTGTGCAGCTCGACCAGGGGCACGGGCGCGGCGACCCGCTGAGCCCACGCGGCCTCGAGGTCGAGGCCGGCCCGGATCGTATCGGCGGCGATCGTCAGCAGCCCCTCCTGGGGGCCTTCGATCAGGACGACCTCACCGGGTGCGGCGGGCCGCCACCTGGCGGTCGTGCTGTCGCGCAGCTCGATGCGCATGTTCTCGATGCGCCACAGCTCCGGGTGCCGGCGGTTCGCGGCGAGGATGCGGCCGCGGATGTCGCGGCTGGTATTCCACAGCGACACGCCGTAGAACATCAGGTCGTCCAGTGTCCACAGGGTCCGGGCGCGGGGCGACATCAGCCCATCGGTGCGGTACAGCCATGTGGGTTGGTCGGGATCGGACAGCCGGTTCTCGCCTTCGAACGCGACCAGCGGCAGCTGTGACAGCTGGCCGACGATCAGGGCGCGGCCGCGGGCGATCGACGGCACGCGCATGGCGTCGGCCCGGGTCACGCCGGGAGCCTTCGTTCCGGTCACGTCGGACCAGACCACACGGCTCAGGTCGTTACTCGACCAGGGCGTGGTGAGGGCCGCGCCACTGTCGCCGGCGATCGCGGCCACTGCCGAGCTGCTCAGCCCGAGCCAGTCCATGAGTCCCACGACCGGAACTCTCCACCGGGGGACCGGACAAACGGCCTAGTTGCCTGACACGGATCGGCGTGTCCGCTCCCGGGCGCGGGCTTTCTGGGCGGCTTTCTGGGCCGGGTTCACCACTCCGGGATGGGTTCGCGCGACGTGGCGGGCGAGGGCCTCCTGTGCGGCTTGGCGCGACACGGTCAGGATTCGCACCGTGCAGTCGCCTTCCTCACAGATGGCCAGTACGGGGGCGTTCGGCAGGCCGGCGTCGATCATGGTTTGAGGTCCTCTCAGGCGTAGGTGATTACTGGGCGTTCGCGTCGTGCGCGTTCGTCGTACTGCCACAGGGCGACTGAGGCGGCGACCAGGGGGGACACGTCAGCGGTCGACGCCTTGCGGGCGAACAGCCGGCCCCCGTCTCCTTGGGTGCGCCATGCGGCGCCGGCCACGGCCGCGTCGAGGTCGTCCTGTCCGTAGTGGCGCAGGTTCCCGGACTCGATCTCGCGGACCAGCCGCGCGGCCGCGCCTTGCATGGCCTTGAGCGTCAGGCCGGCGACCCGCACCCGGGAGCGGGTGAGCACGTCGGCCACGTCCTGGTTAGCGCCGATCTGGTCGTATCCGGCCGGGACGCGGAACTTGAGCGCGGCCCGCTCGGCCGCGGCCGGCAGCCAGTCGGTGCCGGGCCGGTAGCCGACCAGCTCGAGCACGGCACGGCCGGTGGCGTCGCGCCATGCGAGGACCAGCGAGGCGGTGCTGCTGTCGGGTGCCACGTCCCACCCGATGCCGACCTGGTCGGGCCGGTCGGGCAGGGGCAGCGGGGCGCCGGCGTCGTCGACGGCCCGGCAGCCGCGCCACGCGGCCGGCGAGATCGCGGCCACCGACGCGTCGAGGGGCCAGCGGCAGCCGTACTCGGCTTCGAACTTGGTACGCGTCATCTGGTTGTCGAGCAGCCGGGAGGCAATCAGGTCGTACGTGGTGAGGGTGCCGATCCCGGGGTGCACGCGGCGCAGCATGTTGCGGTCGAGCCCTAGCCGGCCATCGTCGTCGACGGTGACCATTTCCTCGTCGTCGCGCAGCCGGTAGGTGAGTAGGCCGGCCTTCGCCTTCGGCTTGAGCGCGAGCTGTAGCCGGTCCCACAGCAGCCCGGACCGGGTCTCGCCCGGGGTGCCGGTGATGATGATTTGGCCCGTGGGCCGGGTGTCCATGAGCGGCAGCGCGCCGGCGACCAACCGTTCTGAGAGGTCGTCGGACAGCTCGCCGGCCTCGTCGAGGATGATGCGATCCGCGGCGGCCGATCGGAACGCGCCAGGCTCGGGCTTGACGACCCAGATACGCGACCCGTTGTTGAACTCGATCGCCTCGCTACCGGCCGACCAGAACAGCCGGCCCATGCGGTTGGCCGGGTTGCGTGCGCCCTCGAAGTCGCGCAGCTCGAGCACGCGCATGAACTCGCGGATGATCGCCCGGCCGCGCAGCCCGTCCTGAGCCGCGGTCACACAGCGCCACCCGGGGATCGTGGCGGCCTTGCCGAGAGTGTCGGACCAAATCGCGGTGGTCTTCGACGCGCGGCGCGGCTCGAGGATCACGGCCTCCTGGTACAGCGGCAGCCCCTTGACGTTCTCGGCGTTGAGCAGCGCGGCGACCTCCTCGCCCTGACGGTGCAGCGGCATGCCGAGCAGCTCGGCGCCGTGGCGCGCGGTGGCGATGTTCGTACCCGCGGGATGCGGCTTAGTTCGGTCGGGCGTGCGATTCGTCGCACCGTCGCGGCCCCGTAGGGAGAAAACGGGAGGGGCCGCGGTAGCGTGGGCTGTCCGGCGTGCTCAAAAGACTCGACGAGAGCGGGCTGGTTCGTATTCACCTGGTGACGTACCTCACAGTCCTCTGATGTTGCGGTCTCGGTCGGTGGTGCGCTGTTCGATTCGCCGCCGGCCGTTGGTGATCTCGGCGCCGCGTCGGCCGCCGGCTCGCATGTTGCACTCCGAGTGAGCGGGCGCAGTCTCGGTCCCACCGTCCTCACGCGAGATCGGCCAGTGGTCGACCTGCCAGCCGTCGGCCGGCAGCCACGGGCGGGGCACGACCGGCCGGCCACATCGGCAGCACAGCCACGGCAGTCGCGACTTCCATGCGGCCCGGGCTCGCCGGACGGTCGACCCCGACCAGGGCGTGGGCGCGTTCACAGTCGGCGGCTCGCCACGCGTGCGAGGACGTAGCCGGGTACGTGCTTGGTCTCGACTGGCGACGTGCGGCGACGGCCGAGGGTGACCATGAGGGTTTCGAGCTGGAGGCGTGCCTGCTCGCGCCACCAGGCCAGGGTGTGAGAGTCCCACTCGGGCACGGGCAGCACGACGCCGAGCAGTCCCGAGGTTGTCAGGGTCTCGGGTGTCGGTGACGGGCAGCCGGCGAGCATGCTTGCCCAGTCCGGCACTCGCACGTCCTCGTTGCTGCTTGTCACCCGACGCCGAGCAGGACGCGAGGCGGTCGCGTGCTCGAGGTCTGCCGACTTGTCCACAGCCATCGCGCGCGCGTCGCTACCTTCCGCGCTTACTAGGTGTCCTCTCATCTTCCTCTGTCTTCCTCTTGAGTTCTCTTATCTAGGGCCAACGTTTTGTTGCCCCTGAGGGCCAACGTTTTGTTGGGTCTGAGGGCCAACGTTTTGTTGGGTCTGAGGGCCAACGTTTCGTTGCCCCTGGGGTGCCCGGCGGGTGGCGATGCTGACCACGTTGTCCACAGGTGGGCGGTCGTCGACGCCGGGGAGCGGCAGGGCGTCCACGTGCAGCTCGTAGACGGCGCGTGAGCCGTTGACGGCCTCGCGGGCGCGGGTCACGGCGCCGGCGCGGACGAGGGACGCGACAGCGCGGCGGACGGTCTCCTTGTCGGTTGCGTACGTGGGGCCAGCGGGGTCGTGGTGGCGCCCGATGGTGGCCAGGACGAGCGCGGCCGATCCTCCGAAGTACATGGGCCGGGTGTCGTCGTCGCGGGCCTGTAGGGCCATGGCGACGAGCGTGAGTGTCTCTCGGGGGGTCAGCACCCGGGACCAGAGCATGGCCCGGGTGGCTAGCTGGTAACCCATGTCAAGCGGCCACCACAGGACAGCCCTGCCAGTGGAGCGCGTCGCCGCGGCCGCATGAGCGGCACCGGCCGGGCAGGGTGACCGCCACGGCCCACCAGCGCCAGAACACGGGCTGTCCGTCGTCACGGCTCAGGGTCTCGCCGGTACGCGTGTTCAGGACCTCGCCAAGGTGGACGACCAGGCCGTCGACGGTCGGCATAGTCTGGGCCTCGCTCGGCCCTGAGCGGCGGCCAGGTACCCAGTCGCGGCCATGCCTCTTCACGGTCGGACCCCGAGCCGACCGTATGCCTTGGCGGCTGCCGCGAGTCGGTTGGTGAGTCGCGTCAGCTCCTGGTGCTCGGCGTAGGTCATGCCGGGAAGGTTGATGCTGAGGCAGGTCTTGTACTCCTCGAGCGCGATCGCGGCCTCAGCAAGATCGATCAGCCGGGCGGCCGCGTCGGCGAAGTTTGGCGCGTCGGTCATGCTGCCGCCGCCATGGCCGCGTCGAGAACGGCAGCGGTGGGCAGGATGTCGAGCAGCGAGGGGTACGCCTCGCACAGGCGCACGATCTCGCCCCAGCGCCACTCTGTCTTGCCGGTGAAGCGATCAGAGACAGCCCGAACCGATAGGCCGAGCAGGGCGGCAACGCGTAGCTGCGTATGGCCGGCCTTGGCGAGCTCGCCGCGCAGGTGCGCGGTCACGGTGTAAGTCATGGCGCGATCATTGCGGAATCTCCGCTATCGACAGGTGCGACACGCTGAGGAATCCCTCAGATGTCAGCGGGATACCCGCTATCGCTGTACCTTGACTGCATGCCGAGACCACGAACCTTCGTCCCAGCCGATGAGTCCACGATGCCGGGACTCGTCGCGTCCAACATCCGAGCCCTGGCTAGTCGGCGGGGCCTCAGTCAGGTGCAGCTAGCGAAGGCCATGGGCATGTCGGCGCGCACGTTGGCGGACCGCTGGTGGGGCAAGACGCAGTGGCAGCTCGAGGACTTGGACGCGGCCGCGGCGGTGCTGGGCGTCACGCCATGGGACCTGTGTACGCCAGACGATCTATGGCGCGCTCGGAGGGACTCGAACCCCCAACCTGCTGATCCGTAGTCAGCTGCTCTATCCATTGAGCCACGAGCGCTTGGGTGAAACCGAAGTGTGAGTCTATCCCACCGCCACCGGAGGCGTCCAAATGGCGCCGCGGGACTGCTTCTTGCCTTGTCAGAACGAGAACCGAAAGCGGAGGCCCCGGGGACGGCGAGATCTGTCGCACCGCCTACAGTTGCGCCATATCCCTCGATGCAGAGGACACGGAGGCCGAGATGACCGCTGACGCGACGACTGCCATAACCGCACCCCCCGAGGCGCCCGAGGATCTGGTCGCCTGGGTGGAGAGGATCGCCGAGCTGACCCAGCCCGACGACGTCCACTGGTGCGACGGCTCCATCGAGGAGCGCGACGCCCTCTACGCCGAGATGGTCGAGGCTGGCACCCTCATCAAGCTCAACCCTGACAAGCGTCCCGGGAGCTACCTGGCCCGCTCCGCACCATCCGACGTGGCCCGGGTCGAGGCCCGTACCTTCATCTGCTCCGTGAGGCCCGAGGACGCCGGCCCCACGAACAACTGGGCGGCCCCCGACGAGATGCGCGAGACGCTCCACGGCGTGTTCGCCGGGTCGATGCGGGGCCGCACCATGTACGTGATCCCGTTCTCCATGGGGCCGCTCGGCGGGACGATCTCCAGGCTCGGCGTCGAGGTCACCGACTCGCCGTACGTGGTCGTCAACATGCGCATCATGACCCGAATGGGCACGCCGGCCCTCGAGCTCATCGCCGAGACCGGCGACTGGGTGCCCGCCGTACACTCCGTCGGCTACCCGCTCGTCGACGCCGACGGCACGACCCGCGAGGACGTCGCGTGGCCGTGCAGCGACGAGAAGTACATCACCCACTTCCCGGAGACCCGCGAGATCTGGTCGTACGGGTCGGGCTACGGTGGCAACGCCCTGCTCGGCAAGAAGTGCTACGCGCTGCGCATCGCCTCGGTGCTGGCCCGTGACGAGGGCTGGCTCGCGGAGCACATGCTGGTGCTCAAGATCACCGGCCCCGACGGCCGCATCTACCACCTCACCGCCGCATTCCCGAGCGCCTGTGGCAAGACCAACCTCGCGATGCTCCGCCCCACGATCCCCGGCTGGAGGGTCGAGACGGTCGGCGACGACATCGCGTGGATGAGACCGGGCCCGGACGGGCGACTGTACGCGATCAACCCCGAGGCCGGTTTCTTCGGCGTCGCCCCGTACACGTCGCTCAGGACGAACCCCACGGCCCTTCTCGCGCTCGACCACGACACGATCTTCACGAACGTCGCGCTCACCGACGACGGCGACGTGTGGTGGGAGGGCATGACCGACGAGACTCCCGAGCACCTCGTCGACTGGACCGGACAGGACTGGACGCCGGGGTCCCCGACGCCGGCTGCGCACCCGAACAGCCGTTTCACGGTGCGGGCGGACCAGATCTCCTCGATCGCCGACGACTGGGAGAACCCAGCAGGCGTCCCGGTCGACGTCATCCTCTTCGGCGGGCGCCGGGCCACGAACATCCCGCTCGTCAGCGAAGCGTACGACTGGGAGCACGGCGTCTTCGTCGGCGCGACGGTCGCCTCGGAGCAGACGGCCGCCGCGGAAGGCACGGTCGGCGCGCTGCGCCGGGACCCGTTCGCCATGCTGCCGTTCTGCGGCTACAACATGGCCGACTACTGGGCCCACTGGCTGCGGATGGGCAAGGTTCTCGGGGACAAGGCGCCCCGCATCTTCCAGGTGAACTGGTTCCGCAAGGACAGCGACGGCTCGTACCTGTGGCCGGGCTTCGGCGAGAACTCCCGACCGATCGAGTGGGCGCTGCGCCGGATCAATGGCGAGGTCGGCGCGGTCGACGCCATCAGCGGCCGGATCCCCGCTGTCGAGGACCTCAACCTCGCGGGCCTCGACCTCACCCGGCAGCAGGTCGAGAAGCTGTTCGCGTTCGACGACGAGGCCTGGTCGGCCGAGGCCGACGTCACCGCCGAGTACTTCGCTCAGTTCGGGGACCACACGCCCGCCGAGCTGTACGAACAGCTCGACAAGCTCAGGGCGCGGATCGCCGCCCACAAGGGCTGAGAGGGGCTGGGGGCTGGCGTCCGGCCGTCCCGCAGCGCGCTGTCCTGGCCCGCCGGCCCGCAACGTACGACGAGACGACGACGGCCCCGACCGGGTGGGTCGGGGCCGTGACGTCTGGCGGAGGCGGCGGGATTTGAACCCGCGATGGGATTTGTGTCCCAAACCCGCTTAGCAGGCGGGCGCCATAGACCGTACTAGGCGACGCCTCCTTTGTGCCGTGGGAATGCTACCGGTCGTCGCCATGCGCCACCAACTAGGGCGGCGACGAGCCACGGCGATGACGGCCAGGCGTTGAGGTGCCGTGACCCGGCGGCGTACATGCCACTTCCACCGGCCACAGCCGGTGCGATTACGATGTCGCCAACCCCCTCAGAGAGGCGACGATGACCCAGTCGTACGAGTCCTCCGGCGCGCGGCGCGCGGTTCCGATCGAGGACGAGGAGGACGTCACCACGTTCACGGGCGCCGTGGGCTGGACGATCGCCGGCACGCTTCTCCCCGGTCTCGGCTTCCTCAAGGCGCGGCGCTGGCCCGAGGGCGTCGTCACGCTCCTCTTCTTCCTGACCCTCGTCGGCGGCGTCGGCTACCTCCTCTACCAGCGCAGCTTCCTCACCCTTCTCACGTCCAGCCCCATCACGCTGACGGGCCTCGCGCTGTTGTGCGGGCTGCTCGGACTCATGATCACGGGGATCATCATCGGCACGTACCTCGCCCTCCGCCCCCACGTCGTGTCCAGGGGCCAGCGGCTGCTGGGCGCTCTGCTGGTGGTCGTGCTGACGTTCGTCGTCTGCACGCCGTTGGCGCTCGCCATCGGCGCGAGCCTCAGCCGCGCCGGACTCGTACGCTGACGCTCGGTCTACTGGCCGGCCGCCCTGCCGTACCCGCGGTTCATGTCGAGGTAGCGCACGACGTCGCTCTCGAGCGAGCTCACGTCCCTTCCGATGAGCACCAGCCGCCGGTCCGGGCCCTCGTGGAACACCAGCTGGGTGCCGTCCTCTGACCGCGTCACCCGCGTCACCGAGTCCCACGTCCCGCGGACGTCGCCGTCTCGACTGTGGACGACGTAGCCGTTCTCGTCGAGGTCGACCGCCACCCGTGCCCGCCGCGAGCTGATCCTCATGACGACCAGCAGCACCAGGCCGTCCGCCAGGACGAGCGCCCCGAACAGGAACAGCCACAGGTTGGCTCCGAGCCGCGAGCCGAGA
The DNA here is from genome assembly GCA_021803025.1 of Actinomycetes bacterium. Classification (GTDB taxonomy): domain Bacteria; phylum Actinomycetota; class Actinomycetes; order Propionibacteriales; family Propionibacteriaceae; genus Fen-668. The sequence continues at coordinate 81,519 of JAJZQV010000001.1, forward strand.
AGCATCGCCACGCCGAGGACGGCGAGGACGGCCGCCACGACGTAGGAGCGCAGCGGCGGCGCAGGCCGCAGTACGTGCGTCGTCATCGCTCTCCTCCCCCAAGCGCGGCGAGGGTGGGATTCGAACCCACGAGACGTCTCCGCCCGGCCGCTTTCAAGGCGGCTGCACTAGACCACTATGCGACCTCGCCAGCCGGCGCCCCCTGCCGGTTCCCGTTCATCGTACTGGTCTCGGGGCCCTGCTCCGCAGAGCCGGCTGTGACAGGCTGTGCCCATGCGCGCCGTTGTCGTCACCGAGCCCGGGGGGCCCGACCAGCTCACGATCGGCGAGGTCCCGGACCCCGTCGCCGGGGCCGGGGAGATGCTCATCCGTGTCGTGGCCGCGGGCGTCAACCGGGCCGACCTGCTTCAGCGCCAGGGGCTCTACCCCCCGCCGCCCGGGATCTCGGACGTCATCGGCCTGGAGGTGTCGGGGCATGTGGAGGCGCTCGGCGAGGGTGTCACGGGATGGTCGGTGGGCGATGAGGTCGTCGCGCTCCTCGCGGGTGGCGGCTACGCCGAGCTGGCGGTCGCGCCGGCCGGACAGTGCTGCCGGCCCCCGCACGGGGTCGACCTCGTCACTGCCGCCGGCCTGCTCGAGGTCGCGGCGACCGTCGTGTCGAACCTGGACCGTGTCGGGTACCGCGACGGCGAGTCCTTCCTCGTCCACGGAGGCACGGGCGGCATCGGCGCGTTCGCGATCCAGTACGTGGCGGCGCGAGGAGGACGCGTCCTCACCACGGCCGGCTCGCCGGAGAAGCTCGCCACGTGCCGGGCGCTCGGCGCCCACGTCGCCATCGACTACCACGAGGACTGGGCGGCAGCCGTCAAGGACGCCACGGGGGGCAAGGGCGTCGACGTGCTGCTGGACGTGATGGGCGGGAAGTACCTCGAGGCCAACGTGGCGTCCCTCGCCCGCAACGGCCGGCTCGTCGTCATCGGCCTGCAGGGCGGGCGCAAGGGGACGCTCGACCTCAACGCACTGCTCACGAAGAACGCCCTGGTCACGGCCACCTCGCTGCGCTTCAGCCCGGTCGAGCGGAAGACCGACATCGTCGCGATGGTGGCTCGCGACGTCTGGCCCATGTACGAGTCGGGCCGGATCGCGCTCCCCGCCGAGACGCGGTTCCCGCTCGAGGACGTGCGTCGCGCCCACGAGTGGCTCGAGTCCGGCAGCGCGAGCGGCAAGGCCGTCCTCGTGGTCTGACCGGTGACGGGAAAAGGGCGTGCGGCGCTGGCCGTACGACTGGGAGGCTGGGGGAAGACCATCAGGGGGTGAGGCGTGTTCGGCAGGTACGCGGCGGTGCTTCGCGTACCGGCGTTCCGCAAGGCGGAGCTGATCTCCCTCATCGCACGACTGCCCCAGTACGGCTTCGGGGTGACGCTCACGCTCCACGTCGTCACCACCCTTGGCATGAGCTACACCGCAGCCGGCGTCGTCGCGGCGGTGTACACGGTGGCGGCTTCGATCGCCGCACCCTGGCGCGGGCGGCTGCTCGACCGGCACGGGCTGCGGCGGACCGTGGCGCCGTCCCTCGTCATCGTGCCCCTCGTGTGGGGGGTGGCGCCGTTCCTCTCGTACTGGATGCTCATCATCGCCTGCGCCGTCGGCGGCCTGTTCTCCCTGCCCCTGTTCTCCCTCATCAGGCAGATCATCGTGGCGGCTGCGCCGGAGGGCGTGCGACGTACGGCGCTGTCGCTCGACTCCGTCATCGTGGAGCTCAACTTCATGATCGGGCCGCTGCTGGCGATCGTCGCGGTCACGACGTTCGGCACCCGGCCCACGCTCGTCGCGCTCACCCTGCTCACCTCGCTCGGGGGGGTGCTGCTTGCGATCGTCAACCCGCCGCTCGTCTCGGGGGCCGGGCGGACTGGGCCCACCGAGTCGACCGGTCGACGCTGGGCATCGCCTGCGGTGGTCGGCGTGTACGGGGCGGTCCTCGCCGCGGGCATCGTGCTCGGAGGCACCGAGGTGTCCCTCGTCGCGGCCTTGAGGACGTTCGGGCACACCGAGCTCCTCGGCCTCGTCATCACCGTGTGGAGCGCGGGCTCAGCGGTCGGAGGACTCGCCTACGGCGCGTGGCACCGCTCGATCCCTTCGGGCGCCCTCCTCACGGGGCTCGCCGCGTTGACGCTTCCGGTCGCGCTCGCGCCGAACGTGCCGACTGTGTTCCTCATCGTCGCCGTCTCGGGCTTCTTCTGCGCGCCCCTGATCTCCGCGACCGTCGACGAGCTCAACGGCCGCGTGCCCGAGTCGGTCCGGGGTGAGGCGATGGGATGGCACGGGTCGGCCCTCACTGCAGGCTCGTCCCTCGGTCCGCCCGTGGTCGGCATCATGCTCGACGCGTTCGGCTGGCGCGCCGGCTTCCTCACCGCTGGGAGCGTCGGGCTGGCCATCGCTGCGGTCGTCGTGCTCGTGACGAGCCGTCGCCTCAGGACGGCCCTGCCCGACGCCTGAGGCCTGCGGTCAGGCGGTCGTCTCTGCGAGGCGCGTGATCCGTACGTGCCACGCGGTCGGGCCCTCCGTGAGGTACTCGACCTCGATGGGGGCCCGCTGCGAGAGCTGCTGCAGCAGGGGCAGCGGGGCGTGGGGCGCGACGATGACGATGGAGCCGTTCGGCTGGATCGCGTCGAAGGCGCCGAACACCGCGGCGTGACGGATCGCATGAGGGATGGTCCGTACGTCGAGGACGATGTCCTCGGCGCTGTCGTGGCCGCATGCGCAGCCGCCCGTGTGCCCCGAAACCTGCGTGATCTCCATCTGGGTCCTTCCGACCACCGGCGACGTGCGTCGACGCCGGTTCTTATTTTCACAAGATTGTCGTATAAACCACTCCACTGTCCACCTTCGTCTCATGTCCGCTCCCTCGGACACGGCACTGAATCGAGATGCGTCCGTGAGTCGTTCCATCGAAGTGCTGGTTGCCAGCAGGGCCGTGCAGAAAGGACGTCGTTCCATCGAAGTGCAGGTTCTTTGTGCCCTGAGGGCTCCATGCATTTCGCTGGAATGGGCCTTCACGGAGAGGTCGGCCAATGACGCGTTCGATCGACGGCCGAGAGCCCGCATCATCGAGGTTGTCCCTATGGCGTGGTCGGGGGGTGACGAGGAGCTGCCAGGCGCGCCACGGGGCGCGCGTGACGTTTGCCGGCCACCTGACCCCACGGCACGGCGGAGGCGTCGCCACGCACGGACGGCGGCCGTCCCGGGCTGGCGGATGGCCTGAGAAGTGTCAGGGCCCGGTGGGAGGATCCTCGCATGCAGCTCGCAACCCTCGTCGCGGCTTCGGCCACGGTGGCCGGCACGCGGTCCCGCACGGCCAAGGTCGCCGAGCTCGCACGTCTCCTCCGGCTCGCGGCCGCCGACGGCGAGCGGGAGGTGCTGCTGGTCACGGCCTTCCTGTCGGGCCGGGTGCCGCAGGGGCGGCTGGGGGTGGGCTACCGCACGGTCGCCGACCTGCCTCCTCCGGCCGCCGCGCCCTCGCTGACGCTCGCGGACGTCGATGCGGCGTTCTCCGCACTCGCCACGGCGAGCGGCGCCGGGTCCGCGGCCTCGCGCCGGGCGACCATCGCGGGCCTGTTCTCGGCGGCGACTGCCTCCGAGCGGGACTTCCTCGCCGGCCTCATGACGGGCGAGGTCCGGCAGGGAGCGCTCGACGGGGTCATGCAGCTCGCGGTGGCGCAGGCCGCAGACGTGCCGCTCGACGCAGTACGGCGTGCCGCGATGCTGGCCGGGACGCTCGACGCCGTGGCCGCGGTGGCGCTCCGCCACGGCGCGGACGGGCTGGAGTCGTTCGTCCTCGAGGTGCTGCGGCCCGTCTCCCCGATGCTGGCGGCGTCCGCGCCGAGCATCGAGGCGGCGGCGACGATGCCCGCGCCCTGGTCGGTCGAGCGCAAGCTCGACGGGATCCGCATCCAGGCCCACAAGCACGGCGGCGAGGTCCGGGTGTTCACGCGTTCACTCGACGACATCACCGATCGACTGCCCGAGGTCGTCGAGGTGGTCGCCGCCCTGCCCGCCGAGACCCTCGTCCTCGACGGGGAGGCGATCGCGCTGCGCGCTGACGGGCGGCCGGAGCCGTTCCAGGTGACGGGCGCCCGGACGGCCTCCACGAGGGACCCGGCCCAGCTGCGCGCGCAGACTCCGCTGACGACGTACGTCTTCGACGTCCTGCACCATGACGGCCAGTCGCTCCTCGACGAGCCGTTGAGCGAGCGGCGGGAGCTCCTGGCGCGGCTCGTCGCCCCCGAGAACCGGGTCGCGTCGGTGACGACCAGCGACGCCGCGGAGGCGCAGCGGTTCTTCGAGAGCCAGGTCGCCGCCGGTCACGAGGGCGTCGTCATGAAGGACCTGTCGGCCCCCTATGCGGCGGGCCGTCGGGGCAGTGCCTGGGTCAAGGTCAAGCCCCGGCACACGTTGGACCTGGTCGTGCTCGCGGTCGAGCGAGGCTCCGGCCGGCGGCGGGGCACGCTGTCGAACATCCACCTGGGCGCTCGCGACGGCGACGGCTTCGTCATGCTCGGCAAGACGTTCAAGGGGATGACCGACGAGATGCTCGCCTGGCAGACGGACCGGTTCACCGAGCTCGCGACCAGCGACAACGGCTGGGTGGTGACCGTACGTCCCGAGCAGGTCGTCGAGGTCGCCTTCGACGGCCTGCAGCGGTCGTCGCGATATCCGGGCGGGCTGGCGCTGCGCTTCGCCCGGGTCCTGCGGTACCGCGACGACAAGCCGGCCGCGGAGGCGGACACGATCGAGACCGTACGTGCGCTCGCCGGCCCGGTCACCGACGAGGCGCCATGACCGTACGTGTCGGCCTCGTGGGCGCCGGAGCGATCGCCCACGCGCACGCGCAGTCCTGCTGGGACCTCGGGCTGCCGTTCGGCGTGTACGCCCGCGGGCACGCGGGGGACTTCGCACGCCGGTGGTCGGTCGAAGAGTACGGAACGTACGACTCACTGCTCGATGCCTGCGACATCGTGCTCGTCGCCACCCCAACGCCCAGTCACGAGGATCTGGTCCTCGCAGCCCTCGGCCATGGACGCGACGTCATCTGCGAGAAGCCGTTGACGCTCGAGGGCGCCTCGGCACAGCGCCTCGCAGACGCCGCCGCGGCGGCCGGGCGACGCCTGTTCCCGGCGCACGTCGTGCGATGGTTCCCCGCGTACGCGGCCGTCAAGGCCAGGGTCGCGGCCGGCGAGCTGGGCGGCCTCATCGCCCTCCGGCTCTTCCGGGGCGGCACCTCGCCCTGGCAGTCGTGGTTCCACGAGGAGTCGGGAGGCGGGCTCGCGACCGACCTCATGATCCACGACTACGACCAGGCGATGTGGCTGGCCGGAGAGGTGGAGGCGGTCACGGCGAGCCAGTGGTACGACGACGGGGAGCACGTGCACGTCCTGCTCACCCACCCCGGCGGTGTCGTCAGCGAGGTCGACGGAACCTGGGGGCCTCCCGGGACCCCGTTCTTCAGCGGCATCGACGTCACGGGCGAGCTGGGCGCCCTGCACCACGACTCCCGGGACCCGGCCGAGCCGTACGAGAGCCCGTACACGGCCCAGCTCCGTGACCTGGTCAGCGCCTGTACGGAGGGAACGATCCCTCGGGTGACACTCGAGGACGGGATCCGTGCCGTCCGCGTCGCCGAGGCCGTGCGGGCGGCCCTCCGCAACCGCGCCTGACTCCACCTGCCCCGAGTCGCCCTGAGCGCTCGCTGTCCGCTCTGGTCGAGGACTCCTCCGCCTACCGCGAGACCGGGTTGTAGCGCAGCAGGTTCGGGGCGCCGCTGCACTCGGGCCCGATCCGAAGAGAGCCCAGGCGTCCGTGGTCACGCAGCTCGTACAGCCGGGGCACGATCCGGTCGCGGAGACCCATCGGGTCGATGGTGTTGAGGTAGACCTTCGTGCCGCCCTCGAACCCGGCGAGCGTGGACACGCGCCACTTGAGAAGGATCCGCCACGGCATGGACAGGTCGACGTCGACCGGGCGGTGATGCCACTCCTCGTTCGTGGGCACATCCGTACCTGTCGCCGCGTGCATCGCGTGGAGCAGGTCGGACACGCCCGCCACCTCCTCGTCCGTGTGGTCCCACGGCCACGCGTGCTCCGACTTCGAGTAGATCTCGATGGACGGATACCGGTGGCCGAACCCGGCGAACGCCACCGCGTGGTCGTTCTCGGCGACGAGCAGGTTGTGGTAGCTCGCGTAGTTGACCGCCGCATCGTTGTACAGGTTGGGGTTTGTACGCAGCCGCTGGATCGCGAGCTCGTTCTGCACGCCGCGCTCGTCGATCGCCACGAGCTGCTTGTGCAGGTGGTCGAAGGACGCCCCCGCCGGCTTGAGCCAGTTCTGGAAGACCGCCACGTACGGCGCGTACCGGTTGATCTCGTACAGGCGGCGCAGCGACTCGACCGTGAAGGCCATGTACCGGTAGTGCTCCTCGGGCGTCAGCGTGCCCGACGCGGCGAGGTCGGCCGTCGTCGTGGCCCCGTCGACGAAGTGCCGGCGGGCGATGATGACGTCGTGGCCGCCCCCGAAGAAGCCGGACGCGTAGTCGATGATCGCCTCCTCCGTCATCTGGGCGATCGCCTCCGGCGTGCGCCCCGCGGCGCGGAGCTTGGTCGTCGCCACGGAGAGCACGTGCGCCCGCCCGGCGGGACTCTCCAGGTAGCTGCGCCTCCGCTCGGCGATGTCCTCAGGGATCTCGTACGCGTAGTTGGCGTGCCAGTAGTCGTACGAGAGGATCTCGAACAGGTTGGGGACGCGACGGAACTCGGCGACCGTGTCGAAGAGCGCCTCGGCAGGCGTGCGGTAGATGGTGTACCAGCCGCGCGCGTCCCTGATGACGCGGGACTTCTCGGGCGGCGTCTCGAGGTAGGCGCCTTCGCAGAACGAGCAGTAGTGACCGCGGGCGCTCGGGTCGATGGGGGTCGGCTGCGCGGGCGCGATCCCGAGCGGACGGTTGCCCCGGCCCGGAACGGTCCACACCTCGGTGCCGGAGAACGGGTTGAGCTGCTTGACCGTGCCGTCGCGCATGGTGGTGATGTAGTTCGGGTTCGGCACGTACGGCAGGAGCATGACGTCAGGCTAATGCCGCTCCGGGCGGCGCGACGGCGGCGCACGGGACGGTGCGAAGAGGCCCGGAGACCTGCCTCGGGTGGGAGACTGGACCTCTCGGGCGGAAGGTGGCAGTCATGCAACATCGCAACCTCGGTACGGAAGTCCTGCAAGTGATCTTCAGCGTGTTCCTGGGCCTGGTCGTGGTCGCGTTCGTGGGCATCGCGGTGAGCACGGTCTACCCGGAGCCCCCGTCCGGCCCGGACACGCCGTACAACGAGAGCGCCTGGCAGTCCTGGCGGCTCGTCACCGGTGTGTGGCTCCTCGTCTGCGCGACGCTGGTGATGGTCGCCTCGATGGTCATCCGCTTCGAGCGGGTGCCGGTGATCGGCAACGGGGTCCTGCTCGGCGGGCTGTTCACGATGATCTACGCCGTGGGCACGGCGCTGTCGGCACCGAACGAGTGGCCCCGGCTCGCGGTGGTGGCCGTGGCGCTCGCCGTCACCGTGGGCCTCGGCTACTGGAAGTTCGCCACCCGGCGCGCCACGACTCGCGCCCCGCTCGCTGACGCGACCAGCGGCCCCGCAGACGCGCTCCTCAGCGCACGGGTGGACGCCGTCGAGAAGACCCTCGACGGCCTGCGCCGCGTGCTCAGCGACTGACCGTCGACGGCGTCCCGGGCAACGGCGCCCGCTGCCGATGCGGTCGAGCGACAGCATCGGCAGGGCAGCCGTGTCAGAACCAGCGCAGAAGCTCCTCGGCGGTGCCGCCGTCGGCGAACGACGCCGTGACGTGGTCGGCGGCTGCCGACACCGCCTCGGGTGCGCCGCCGAGCGCGACCCCGCGACCGGCCCAGCGCAGCATCTCGATGTCGTTGAAGCCGTCGCCGAGGGCGAGCACGTCCTCGGCCCCCACCCCGTACCGCTCGCAGGCGACGGCGAGCCCCGCCGCCTTGTCGACGCCCTCGGGAGCGATGTCGAGCCAGCACTTCCAGCCCACGAAGTAGCTCACCCCGTGGAGGCCGAGCCGCTCGGCGAGGTCGAAGAACTCGTCCTCGTCGCCCTCGGGGTCGCGCACGATGACGCGCGACACCGGCCGCGATTTCAGCGACTCGATCGACTCGTGCACCGTGTGCCCGTACAGCTCGCCATCGGGGAACGCCGCGCTCACGCGGAAGCCGCGGCCGATCTCCTCGACGGCGATGAGCGCGTTCGTCTCGGCGACGACCCGGTCGATGACGGGCCCCGGGTCGAACGTCACGTGGCGTACGAGCTCGAAGGGCGGGTAGTCGACGACGACCGCACCGTTCGAGCAGACGTGGAGGGCCGGTGGCAGGTCGAGCGCCTCGACGATGACCTGGGCCGCCAACCAGCTCCGGCCGGTGGACATGACGACGGGGACGCCGGCGTCGACGACGCGTCGGACGGCCTCGCGGACCGAGCCCGGCAGGACCCCCTCGTAGTCGACGAGGGTCCCGTCGATGTCGAGCGCGACCAGCTTGGGCCGCCAGGTCGACGCCACCGGCTAGACCGGGAGTAGGCGGTCGCGACCACCCAGGTACGGACGCAGTGCCTCGGGCACGGTCACGGACCCGTCGGCCTGCTGGTGGTTCTCGAGCAGCAGGATGATCATGCGGGTCATCGCGCACAGCGTGCCGTTGAGGGTGGCGACCGGCCCCACGCCCCCCTCGTACCGCGCCCGCGTGTTGAGGCGCCGCGACTGGAACTCGGTGCAGTTCGACGTCGACGTGATCTCGCGGAACTTGCCCTGGCTCGGCACCCACCCGTAGCAGTCGTACTTGCGGGCGGCGGACAGCCCGAGGTCGCCGGCCGCGACCTCCAGCACCTGGAAGGGCAGCCCGAGCAGCGAGAGGAACTCCTTCTCGTAGCCGAGGAGGCGCTGGTGCTGCGCGTGGGCGTCCTCCGGCGCGCAGTAGACGAACATCTCGACCTTGTCGAACCAGTGGACCCGGAAGATGCCCCTGGTGTCCTTCCCGTACGACCCCGCCTCACGCCGGAAGCATGGGCTGTACCCCGCGTACGAGATGGGCAGCCGCGCTGCGTCGAGGATCTCCTCCGAGTGATACGCGGCGAGCGCGACCTCGCTCGTCCCGACGAGGTACAGGTCGTCGGCGGGCAGGTGGTAGACGTCCTGGGCCGCCTGGCCGAGGAAGCCGGTGCCCTCCATCGCCGAGGGCTTGACGAGTGCCGGCGGCAGGACCGGCGTGAAGCCCCACTCCAGCGCCTTCGCCATGGCGAGCTGAGTGAGGGCGAGCTCGAGCTGCGCTCCTTGTCCGGTGAGGAAGTAGAACCGGGAACCCGACACCTTCGCGCCGCGCTCCATGTCGATGGCACCCAGCAGCTGGCCGATCTCGAGGTGGTCGCGCGGCGTGAACCCCTCGGCGGCGAAGTCGCGGGGGGACCCGACCTGCTCGACGACCACGAAGTCGTCCTCACCACCGCGCGGAACGTCGTCGAAGACGGGGTTCGGAAGCTGCAGCATGAGGGCGTCGAAGGTCGACCCTGCCTCGTCGGAGGCGGCCTGTGCGTCCTTGACCTGGGCGGCCAGCCCCTTCGTCCGTGCAAGGAGCTCCTTCTTCTCGTCGGCGCTCGCCCTGGGGATGAGCGCCCCGAGCTCCTTCTGCTCGGCCCGCAGCCTCTCGAACGCGGCGATCGAGCTGCGACGCGCCTCGTCGGCCGACAGGAGCTGGTCGATGAGATCCGGGGACTCCCCCCGAGCTTCCTGAGCACGACGTAGACGGTCCGGGTCGGTGCGCAGCAGCTTGGGATCGATCACGGGCACAGACTATCGAGCCGCGGGTGAGCGCTCCTCGCCGTTCCGCGACGCTCTGGAGAGACGGCGTGCGGCACTATGGCGGCCAGGCAAGAATGAGGCATGGCTCACAGAGGGCGCAGACTGACCTGGCTCGCCGCCGCACTCACGGCCGCGGGCTTCCTGCTCTGGTCAGTGCTGCGGGCGGTGGGCGCCCTCGACGGCCTCGACCGGGCGCTGCTGCCGGGCAGGATCCCGCAGCGCTCGCCGTTCGGGCAGATCCTCGAGGCGATCTCCATCGTGGCCCACCCGATCGTCGTGTTCATCGCGGTGCTCGGCCTCGCCCTGTGGTCCGGCGCCCGGCGGCTGCGGCGCCTCTCGATGGCCATCATCGGGGCGGTCATCGTCGGCTGGACGGGGTACGAGCTCCTCAAGCTCTCCTTCCGCCTGCCGCGGCCGACCTCGGGGTTCAGCGACGCCATCACGTACTCCGGGTACTCGTACCCGTCGGGTCACGTCGTGGCGGCGACGATCGCCTCGGCGACGGTCGTCACCGTCGTCACGCTGCAGCGCCTCTCGACGACCTCGATCTGGCTGACCCGGGCCGCCGGCGCACTGTTCGTCCTCGCGGTCTCCGCGGACCGGCTGCTCCTGCGCCACCACTGGTTCAGCGACATCGTCGGAGGGGCGCTGTTCGGCGGCGCGGTGATCCTCAGTGCCCTCATCCTCGCAGGGCTCGACACGATGGCCGAGTCGCTCGGCCTCCTGCGCCGACCGCAGGTGCACGTCGACAAGAGGGCCGCGATCATCTACAACCCGTCGAAGGTGACGGACTTCGACTTCTTCCGGAACCGCGTCGAGTACGAGCTGCGCGAGCGCGGGTGGAAGCCGCCGCTGTGGCTGGAGACCGAGGAGGACGACCCGGGCCACCAGATGGCGCGCGACGCCATGGCGAAGAACGTCGACCTCGTCCTCGTCGCCGGCGGGGACGGGACCGTACGGGTCGTCTGCTCGGAGCTCGTCGGCAGCGACATCCCGGTCGCCCTGGTCCCTGCGGGCACGGGCAACCTCCTCGCCCGGAACCTCGGGGTGCCGCTCGACGAGCAGAAGGCGTTCGACGTGGCGTTCGAGGGCGTCGCATCGCCGATCGACGTCGTCCGGTTCACCGCAGGCGAGCACACGGAGCACTTCGTCGTCATGAGCGGCATGGGCGGCGACGCCGAGGTCATGGCCGACACGAACCCCGAGCTCAAGAAGGTCGTCGGCTCCGCCGCCTACTTCCTCGCGGCGGCGCAGAAGGTCGGCTCAACCCCCTACGACATCACCGTCACGCTCGACGACCACGAGCCCGTCAAGCGCAGCGCGATGCTCGCCGTCGTGGGCAACGTCGGGACGCTCCAGGGCGGCATCCGCCTGTTCCCGCAGGCGGACCCGCGCGACGGTCGGCTCGACGTGCTCATCGGCAGCCCCAACGGCGTCTCGGACTGGGCGAAGGTGGCCTCCGGGCTCCTCGGAGGGGGCCACGTCGAGCCACTCGAGTACGCGCAGGGCACGCGGGTCGTGTTCGAGTCGCCCCAGCCCGTCCCCTACCAGCTCGACGGCGACGCCAGCGGCGACACGTCGCGCTTCGAGGCCGAGATCGTTCCGGTCAGCCTGCGCGTCATGGTGGCCCGGGAGGACAAGCGGAGCGACGCCGAGGCGTGACCACGCGTCCCATTGCGTCGGCGGGTCCGGGTGGGCGTCACGTCCGGCGACGGAGCCGCCTGTACGTGAGGGCGGCGAGACCGACGCCGAGCGCCCCGAGGATGGCGGCGCCGATGCTCACGGCCAGGACGACGGTGGCGACGAGTGCGACCCAGGCCGCACGTCGCCCCCAGCCGGGTGCTCGGCCGCGAGCGGGGCCACAGCCTCCCAGCCCGCGAACGCCCACACGAGCGCGCCGGCCGCCGTGAGGACCGCGGTCCAGCCGTGCGGGGCGAACGGCCCGGTCGCCGCAGGACGCGCGTGCGGCGCCGCGACGAGGACGGTCGACACGATGCGGGCGACGAGGAGCGCGGCGAGCCCCACCTGGGCGCGGCCCGAGACGCGTACCCCTCGCGCCGAGGCTGGCGAACGTCGCGGCCAGCGGGATGGAGACGAGCACGAGCAGCACCCAGGAGAGGATGCTGGCGGGGCCTGCGATCCGTACGGCCAGTGCCGGCAGCGTGATGACACCGGTCCCGAGGACTGCACCCGTCGTGAGTGCGGCGCCCTGCAGCATGGGCAGGTGGTCCCGGGCCGCTGAGATCGCCGGGGCGGCGGCCAGTGGCGGGGATCCGGTCGTGTCCATGCGGACGATCCTCCAGTTTCAGTGGCACAACTGACCGGGCTCCTGGTGGCCCCGGAGCCTGGGCCACTTCACCGGCGTGCGGTCGTACGATCCCGGCATGGAGCCCTCGATCGAGGTCGGACCCGCCGAGGAGCTCGTCGAGTCCCGCCCCGGTTCGGGCACGTACGTCCCGCGCCAGGTCGTCCCCGCGCCGCGCCGGGCCGCGCCTCACGGGCCCCGCGTCACGCCGCGGCGCGTGTGGTCGAGCTTGCCGGCGGCTGTTCCGTAGTCGACAGGCTGCGCGTACGACCTGTCGGTCGGCGGTCCCGACCCCGCCCTCTTCCCGCTGCCCGACTGGCGCCGGCTCATGTCCGAGGCGCTGCGGCCGTCGCTCACCGCCACGGACGCATACGCCGCAGAGGGACACCCCGCGCTGCAGGCCGCGGTGGCCGGCTACCTCGGCAGGTCACGGTCGGTGGTGGCCGACGGCCCGGACATCCTCCTCACGAACGGCGCGTAGCAGGCGTTCGACCTCGTCGCGCGCGTCCTCGTGGCACCCGGCGACACGGTGGCGACCGAGGACCCGCGTACACCGGCGTCGTCCGGCTGCTCGCCTCGCACGGGGCCCGGGTCACCGGCGTGCCCGTCGAACGAGGGCATCGTGGTGGACGCGCTCCCGAGCAACGCCAAGGTCGTGTACGTCACGCCGTCGCACCAGTTCCCCACCGGCGTCGTCATGTCGCTGCCGCGGCGGATCGCGCTGCTCGAGTGGGCGGCACGGCACGGCGCCGTCGTCATCGAGGACGACTACGACTCGGAGTTCCGCTATGCGGACCGCCCGCTGGAGCCGCTCCAGCGGCTCGACGCCGAGGGGTACGTGGTCTACGTCGTTCTCGAAGATCCTGTCCCCGATCCTGCGGGTCGGCTACCTCGTGGCCCCCGCGGCCTTGCAGCCCGCTCTCCGCACCGCGAGAAGGCTCACCGACTGGCGCGGCGACCTCGCCACGCAGACCACGCTCGCGCGGTTCATCGACGACGGCGACCTCGCGAGCCAGCTGTGGCGTACGACCCGGGTGTACGCGGGACGGCGCCGGGCCCTCCTCGACGCACTCGCCGGGGTGGACGGTCTCGAGGTGGTCCCGTCGGTCGCAGGGCTGCGCATCGCCGCCTGGTTCCGGGACCCCCGCCTCGACGATGTGGCGGTGGCCAGGACGGCCGCGGGGCTCGGCGTCGGCGTCGAGCCCCTGCCCGTACGGTTCGTCACCCAGCCCGCCCGCCACGGCCTCGCTCTCGGACTGGGGCGGATCGACGACGGCAGGGTCCCCGAGGCGGTCACCCGGATCGCGAGCGCGATGGCTCGGATGTCGTCCGCCCCTGCTCGATAAGGGAGGATGTCGGTGTGATCGAGGTGTTGACCCCTGCCCAGGTCGAAGCCGCGCGCCCTGCAGGACGGTTCGTCGGGGCGACGCTCGCCGAGCTCCGCCGCCGCACCGAGCCTGGCACGAACCTCCTCGACATCGACCGATGGGCCGCGGAGCTCATCGCCCAGCGCGGGGCCGTCTCGTGCTATGTCGACTACGCGCCGTCGTTCGGTCGGGGCCCGTTCGGCAAGGTGATCTGCACCTCTGTCAACGACGCCGTCCTCCATGGTCTGCCCCACGACTACGCGCTGGCCGACGGGGACCTCCTGAGCCTGGACTTCGCGGTGAGCATCGACGGCTGGGTCGCGGACGCCGCGGTGAGCTTCGTCGTCGGCGACGCCGTGGACCCGGCCGACCAGCGCATGATCGACACAACCCGCGACGCGCTGGCGGCGGGCATCGCCGCGGCCGGTACGGGCCGGAAGGTGGGCGACATCTCCCACGCCATAGGGCACGTGCTCACGGGGGCGGGCTACCGGGTCAACACCGAGTTCGGCGGCCACGGCGTCGGCAGCACGATGCACCAGGACCCGCACGTGGCGAACAACGGCCTGCGCGGTCGCGGGTACCCGCTGAGACCCGGCCTGCTGCTCGCGATCGAGCCTTGGGTCATGGCCGACACCGACCGCCTGCGGATGGACGAGGACGGCTGGACGCTCCGCAGCGCCACCGGCTGCCGTACCGCCCACACCGAGCACACGATCGCCCTCACGGAGAACGGCCCGGAGATCCTCACGCTGCCGGAGTGATCACACCTCGCATCCCCGGAGTGCGCGGCGCGCGCGGGACGCGCTCGCACGACGTCGGGCTTCGCGACTTCCGTGAGGACGTGGTTATCAGGATGTTGGACGCGAGTCAGCAGCTCCACTTCCGCGAACTCGTTGTTATGAGGCCTTCGCACGGTCCCAGAACGACAAACTCACGGAAGTGACCGCGGAGAGAGGTCGCGCCCGTCGCGATAACCACCACATCACGGAAGTCGCGACCAGACGCGCACGCGGCCCTCGACCAAGCCCGTGCACGCCCGGCTCAGAGGGCATCCGACGACGCGGCCGGTCCTAGCGTGCGAGGCCCTTGAGCCAGGAGGCAGCCTTCTCGTAGTCCGACTCGCGGAAGCCCTTGTCGACCGTGGGCTCCACCTTGTCAGCCCGGGGGTACGAGCCGAGGAAGTCGACCCGCTTGCAGATCCGGTGCAGGCCCATGAGCGCCTCGGCCATGCGGGCGTCGGCGAGGTGGCCCTCGGCGTCGATGGCGAAGCAGTACGAGCCGAGCCGCTCCTTGGTGGGGCGCGACTCGATGCGGCACAGGTTCACGCCGCGCGACGCGAACTGCTCGAGGATCTCGAGCAGCGCGCCCGAGCGGTCCTCGCGCATGTACGCGACGAGGCTGGTCTTGTCGTGACCCGTCCGCTCCGCCGGCGCGGCGGGCCGGCCCACCAGGATGAAGCGGGTCACGGCGTCGGGGTTGTCGGCGATGTCGGACGCGAGGGGCTCCAGCCCGTACAGCTCGCCCGCCACGGGCGCGCACACCGCCGCGTCGAACGCCGACCCGGGGCTCGCCACCTCCTCGGCGGCTCCCGCCGTCGACCCGCGCTCGGTGACGGTGGCTCCGGGCAGGTGGGTGGCGAGCCAGGTACGGACCTGCGCCGCGGCGTGCGGGTGCGTGACGACGCGCCTCACGTCCGCAAGACGGCTGCCGACCCGTCCGTACAGCCCGAACTGCACGTTGAGAAGCACCTCGCCGGTGATGACGAGCGGCTTGCCCGCAGAGAGGTTGTCGAGGGTCACGGACACCCCGCCCTCGACCGAGTTCTCGATGGGGACCAGGCCGGCCCGTACGGACCCCTCGCGCACCGCGTCGAGCGTGGCCGCGACGGACGGGTACGGGCGGGCCTGGTCGTCGAGCGCCAGCGACAGGAGCGCCTGGTGCGTGAAGGTCCCCTCGGGGCCGAAGTATCCGAGCACGCCGACAGGCTATCGGGGGCGTGCGCGACGCCGGCCCTCGACGTCCAGCGGCCTTCAGTCCTGCGCGAGGGCCTCCATGAGGTCGATCATGAACGCTGCGTCGTCCGGCGTGAGGCGCTCCCAGCCGTACGGCGCGCCGAGCCCGGCCAGCAGCTCCGCCGAGTCAGGGTCGTCGTTCATGGACTCGAGCCCTGCCCAGATCGCGTCGACGTCGGCCGCGATCGCGGGACTGGCGAGGATCGCGTTGCGGACGACGTAGATCTTGCTCGCGACCAGCACGCGCAGCTGGTTCCTGACCATGGCCGAGAGGTGGTCGTACGCGTCCTGGGGCAAGAAGCCGACCTGCGCCTCGTGCCACAGGACGGCCCTGGCGACGAGGACCGGGTTGGGCTTCACCTCGATCGTGAGGTCGTCCGGCCCGAGGTTCGCCGGCTCCAGGAGGATGCGGCAGATGCGCTCGACGTCGGGCGCGCTCGTCGAGGCGACGCGCAGGGCGCCCGGCAGGTCCGACAACGCGCGGAGGGGTCCGTCCGCGGCCGCCACGACGACCGCCTCCTTCGACACCCCGGAGGCCGCCGCGACGGGCAGGTAGCCCTTGTCCCGTACGAGCATGGCCGTGTCCGCGGCGTTCGCGTAGACGAGGTCGGCCCGCCCCTCGTCGTACGCCTTGTGCAGCTCCGCGAAGTCGCTGTACGCGGTCGCGTGGAACGCCTTGCCCGTCATCCGCTGCACCTTGGTGTTGAGGATGAACCAGTCGGCGACGTGACGGATGTTGACGTCGGGCGAGATCGCGAAGTGCCGCGTCACCGACCCCTCCTCCTGATGCGTCACGCCCGTACCTCCTCGTCGCGCATCGTCGCGTACACGGCGGCCAGCTGTCTGACCTTCTCGCGGCTCGGCTCGCGACGTACGGAGGTGTGGCCGACCACGACGCCGTCGACGACCTTGGGGATGACCGTCGCGTACACCCAGTAGAATCCGCCGTCGCGGCGGAGGTTCTTCACGTACCCGCTCCACCGGGTGCCCTGCTCGACCGTCGACCAGAGGTCCGCGAACGCCGCACGCGGCATGTCGGGGTGACGCAGGATCGCGTGGGGCGACCCGATGAGCTCGTCACGGCTGTACCCGGACATGTGCACGAACGCCTCGTTGCACATCGTGATGATCCCGTCGACGTCGGTCTGGGACACGATGAGCTCCCCTGTCGGGAACCGCGTCTCCACGTCGGTCACGAGGAGTCGCCGGCTCGTCCCGTCGAAGTACGTCCACGTGCACTCGCGCCACTCGCCCCGGACGTCCTCGTGGCGCATGTCGGGCAGGGCGCTCATCCGAGCTCCCGAGCGATGTCGCGCGCGGCGAGCTTCATCTCGTACAGGAGCATGCCCAGCTTGGCCTCTCCCGTGGAGATGGCCGCCAGCACCGTGTCAGCGCCCGAGGCGATGATGACGACATAGCCTGAGTCGCCTTTGACGAGCACCTGCTCCAGGGTGCCCCGGCGCAGCTCGGCGGTGGTGCGCGCGCCCATCGAGAGGGCGGCGGCGACCATGGCGGCGACGCGGTCCTCGTCGGCCCCCTGCGGCAGCGCGGACGCGAGGGGCAGCCCGTCGAGCGTCACGAGCATCGCGCCCTCGACGTCCTGGGAGCGCCGGACGAGTCCCTGGAGGATGTAGAGGATCTGGTCGTTGCGTGACATCAGTCGCTGCTCCTTGACGGGCGCCTGCATGGACCCCCTGTGATTATGGTGGCGTGCAGGGGCCCCGGTCGGGGCGGATGACAGACCTCCAATGTCCTTGCGCACGTGACCTTTTCCGCTCATCGGTGCGGGCGTGAGCAGCGCCAGGGCGGCTCCGGTCCGATCTGGGAGGATTCACCGGTGAGACTCCCGAAGGCGTCGCGGTTCGCGTGGTTCGGCGCCTTCGCGGTCGCCGTCATCGCGGTGATCCTCCGCCCCGGAGCCACATCCATCGGGCCCGTCCTGGCCGAGATCACGGCCGGCCTCGGCCTCACCTCGACGACGGCGGGTGCGCTCACCGCTCTGCCCGGCTTCTGCTTCGCCGTCGCCGGCGCGACGGCCGTGACCTTGTCCAACAAGCTCGGTACGGCGGGGACGCTCACGCTCGGAGCCACCGCGGCGGCGATCGGCCTCATCGCC
Organism: Actinomycetes bacterium; assembly: GCA_021803025.1. GTDB lineage: Bacteria > Actinomycetota > Actinomycetes > Propionibacteriales > Propionibacteriaceae > Fen-668. The sequence continues at coordinate 99,225 of JAJZQV010000001.1, forward strand.
CGCTCGCTCGTCAGCGACAAGACCTCGTTCCTCGTCCTGTCAGTGCTGGCCCTGCTCGGCGCGGGGGTGGGCAACATCCTCGTGCCGGTCTTCATCAAGCGCTTCTACCCGAACCGGCAGTCCGTCCTCATGATGGTGTACGTCGTGGGTCTCACCACCGGCGCGACGGTGCCCGGTCTCGTGACGCCCCTGATCGTCACGACGTCAGGTGGCTGGCGCGCCGCCCTGGGGATCTGGGGCGTCCTCTCCGCGGTCACGGTCGTGCCCTGGGTGGCGCTGACCATCCGAGAGCGGCGCCGCTCGGGCGCGGCCATGGGTCCCCGCAGCAGCATCTTCTCCGTCATCCGGTCCCGCCGCGCGCTGGGGCTCGCGCTGTTCTTCGGCATCCAGTCGATGCAGGCGTACGTGACGTTCGGCTGGCTCGCGCAGATCCTTCGCGATGCGGGTGTCTCGGCGTCGCACGCGAGCCTGCTGCTCTCGTACAACTCAGCCCTGGGCTTCCCCGCGGCGCTCATCATGCCCCTCGTGGTGGCCCGGTCGAGAGACCTGCGCCCGTACGTCGTGGTGTTCGCGGTCTTCCTCGCGACGGGCTTCGCGGGCCTGTGGCTCGCGCCGCTCTGGTCGCCGGTGCTGTGGGTGACGCTCATCGCCGTCGCGGGGTTCTCGTTCCCCATGGCGCTCGCGCTCATCACGGCACGTACCCGCGACCCGCACGTCACTGGCGGCCTGTCGGGCCTCACCCAGTCGGTCGGCTACATCTTCTCCGGCCTCGGGCCGCTCCTCGTCGGCATCCTGCACCAGGCAACCGGGGGCTGGTCGGTGCCGCTGCTCATGGTCGCAGGCTCGGCCGTGCTGCTGCTGCTCGGGGGCCTCACGATCGCGAAGCCGGGCTACGTCGACGACGACCTGGCCGTACGAGGCTGAGGGCCCCTCACCGCCCGGTCACACGCGGCTCACGGGCGCAAGGCCCTGCCCAGGGGTCACCGGACCCTCGGCCCCAGGGGTCACCGGCCCCTCGCCGACCGACCGCAGCAGCCCCCGGAGCTCAGTCGACGAGGCCGTCGAAGAGGATCGTGGACAGGTAGCGCTCGCCGAAGTCGCACGTGATGGCGACGATCGTCTTGCCCTTGCTCTCGGGACGCGCGGCGATGTCGAGGGCGGCCTTGAGGATCGCGCCGGACGAGATGCCAGCCAGGATGCCCTCCTTGGTGGCCATCTCCCGGGCGACGGCGACGGCGTCGTCGCCGGTCACCGTGACGACCTCGTCGTAGATGCTGCGGTCGAGGACCGTAGGGACGAAGTTGGCGCCGAGACCCTGGATCTTGTGGGGGCCCGGGTTGCCGCCGGACAGGATCGGCGACTCGGCCGGCTCCACGGCGACGACCTTGATGTCGGGGTTCTGCTCCTTGAGGTACCTGCCGGCCCCGGTGATCGTCCCGCCGGTACCCACGCCGGACACGAAGATGTCGACCTTGCCGTCGCTCGCCTGCCAGATCTCGGGACCGGTCGTCTTGTAGTGGATCCTCGGGTTCGCCGGGTTCTCGAACTGGCGGGCGAGGATGGCGCCTGGCCGCTCCGCGGCGATGGCCTCCGCCCGCTCCACGGCCCCGCGCATGCCCTCCGCCGGCGGCGTGAGGATGAGCTCCGCGCCGAACGCGCGCAGCAGAGCGCGCCGCTCCTTCGACATGGACTCGGGCATCGTGAGCACGAGCTTGTACCCGCGCGCGGCGGCGACCATTGCGAGCGCGATGCCGGTGTTCCCGCTGGTCGCCTCGACGATCGTGCCGCCCGGGGTGAGGCTGCCGTCGGCCTCGGCGGCGTCGATGATGGCCGCTCCGATGCGGTCCTTGACCGAGTTGGCCGGGTTGTAGAACTCCAGCTTGACCGCGATGGTGGCATCGAGCCCCTCCGCGAGGCGGTTGATGCGTACCAGCGGCGTGTTCCCGATGGCTTCGGTGATGTTGGCGAGAACGGGCATCGCGACCTCCAGGAGAGTGACCGGCCTGGGTCGCAGGCTAGTCGAGTGGGGGACGTTTCTCCATGGCTGGTTGGCTTGCCGCAGTCAGCCCGGCCGCTCCACCTCGGAGGTCACCTCGCCGGCGCGCTCCACCTCGCCGACCCCCTGGGTCAGCGCCGCCAACACCGCTCGTACATCGCATCCGGGCTCCGCAGTGACAAGGAGTGACGCCTCCGCCCCGTACTCGGGGAGCACGTCGAGGCCGCGGGTCGAGAGGTCGTCGACGAGGCGCCCGAGCCGCGCGTACGGGACGTGGACGCGCCACTGGGGCCGCAGGACCTGCTCCACGCGGGGGGCCTGGAAGAGGGCGAGGCCCGCAGCGTCCCCGTACGCCCTCGCGAGGGGCCCGGCCCCGAGCTTGACGCCGCCGAACCACCGGGTGACGACGCAGACCACGTCGACGAGGCGGGAGCCGTGGAGCGCCGCAAGGATCGGCATCCCGCCCGTCCCCGCCGGCTCGCCGTCGTCCGAGGACCGCTCCACCGGCCGGCCGCCCTCGACCGACACGACGAACGCGGAGCAGTGGTGGCGTGCGTCGGGGTACGCACGGCGCGCGGCGGCCACGACCGTTCGTGCAGCCTCTTCGTCGTCGACCCGGGCGACCTCTGCCAGGAACACCGACCGCTTCACCTCGAGGGTCGCGGAGCCCGAGTAGCCCCTGGGCAGGAGCAGCGTCATGGCCTCACCCGACGCCGACGCCGAGACTCAGCCGGGCGGCCTCGCGACGGGTCCGCACGTACCACCAGACGATGGCCACGAGGACGAGCACCTGAGCGATGACGCAGGCCGTGTCGCGGACACGGGCGCCGAAGGTGGCGAGCCCGTACGCGTAGGGGATCGCGCGACCCGTCACGAACGCTGCCGACAGCCAGGTCGTGCGCCACAGCATCAAGCCGTCCAGGCGGCTCGCCGCGGCGAGCGCGAGCGGCGTCCAGGCCATGAGGTCGTACCAGCTGAACGAGTTCGGCGTCGTGATGAGCCACGACGCGTACAGGACCGCGGCCGTACGGACGGCGACGGACGTGGGGTCCTTCATGGGGTCGAGGACGTGGTCGGCGATCCCCGGCAGCGGGCGGACCTCGACGAGCCGGAACAGCATCCACGCGACGACCGCCCACATGGCCAGGCCGATCACGTTGATGATGATCTTCGCCGCGTTCCACACGAGGAACTGCGAGAGGAGCCCGAAGACGGGCCCG
>JAJZQV010000147.1 GCA_021803025.1 Actinomycetes bacterium
GTGCTGCTGATGGGCGCCGCCGGCGGCCTCCTCAACGGCCTCCTCGTGGCGCGCGGCGGCCTCCCGTCGCTCGTCGTCACGCTCGGGACCCTGGCGCTGTTCCGGGGCATGGCCCTCATCATCCTGGGGCCACGGGGTGTCAGCAACTTCCCGGACGCGTTCACCCAGCTCGGGTTCGGCACCGTCCCGGGCACCGTGGTCCCCTGGTCGTTCCTGATCTTCATCGCGATCGCCCTGATCCTGGGCGTGGTGCTCCACCGGACGTGGATCGGGCGCCAGATCTACTCCGTCGGGCGCAACGCGGGCACTGCGCTCTACTCCGGCGTGCGAGTCAGGCGGCTCCGCACCGGCATGTTCGTGCTGTCGGGGACGATCGCCGCATTCGCTGGCGTGATCCTCACGTCCCGCCTCTCGAGCGCCCGGGCCGACGCGGCCACGGGCATGACCATCACCGTGGCGACGGTCGTGCTGCTCGGGGGCGCCAACATCTTCGGAGGTTCGGGCACGATCCCGGGGACGGTGCTTGCCGTCCTCACGATCGCGGTCATGCAGAACGCACTCCGGCTGGCCAGCGTGTCAGTCGAGGTCCAGAGCATCGCCCTGGGCCTGCTGCTGATCCTGTCCGTCCTCATCCCAACTATTGCTCACCAGGCCAGGACGGTCGTCGATCGGATCCAGCGGAGCCGGCACCAGCCGGCTGGCGCGATCGCAGGTGAGCCACCGCCGGTCAGCGGCACAGAGGAGGAACGCTCTTGAAGCTTCAGTCTGCGGGGCGCTGGCTTGCCATCGCCAGCACCGCCGTCATCGTGCTATCGGCCTGCGGCAGCACTGCCGCGAGCCCGTCCGCTGCTCCGGCGTCCGTGGCGCCCGCGAGCACCGCTACCTCGGCCGCCCCCGCCTCGGCGGCCGCCGGTCCGATGATCGTGGGCTACCTGCCCAAGGACATCGTCAACCAGTACTTCGCCGCGGCCAAGACGGGCGCCGACAAGGCTGCCCAGGAGCTCGGCGGCACCCTCAAGCAGGTCGGGCCCAACGAGGCGAAGGCCGACCTCCAGATCCCGTTCATCACCGACCTCACGACCCAGAAGGTCAGCGCGATCATCATCTCGGCCGACGGCAAGGACGAGGTTGCGCCGGCCCTCAAGGCCGCCATGGCCGCCGGCATCAAGGTGGTCGGCTTCGACTCCAGCCCGGCCGTCGGCGCGTACAACGTGTTCGTCAACCAGGTTGACTTCAGCGGCGTCGGCGTCAACCTCGCCGACTGGGCCTGCGAGCTCGCGCCGAACTGCACGGGCGACATCGCCATCCTGTCGGCGGCCGCTACGGCCACGAACCAGAACGCGTGGATCGACCTCATGAAGTCCACGCTCACCCAGGACAAGTACAAGGGCCTCAAGCTCGTCGCCACCGTCTACGGCGACGACGACGCCACCAAGAGCACGACCCAGGCCCAGGCGCTGCTGACGCAGTACCCCAACCTCAAGGTCATCGTGGCGCCGACCACCGTGGGCATCCTCGCGGCGGCCCAGGTGGTTTCGCAGGCCGGCAAGTCGGCCTCGGTCAAGGTGACCGGCCTCGGCTTCCCGAACGACATGAAGCCGTTCGTCAAGGACGGCACCTCCCCGGTCTTCGGCCTGTGGAGCGTGCCCGACCTCGGCTACCTCTCGTACGTCGTGGCCGACAAGCTCGTCAAGGGCGAGATCACCGGCAAGGAGGGCGAGACGTTCACCGTCCCGAGCCTCAACGGCGGTAAGCCCTACACGATCGGCAAGGACGGCGTCGTCATCCTCGGGCCGGCCTTCCGGTTCGACAAGACCAACGTCGACCAGTTCAACTTCTAGCCCGCTCCTCCAGAGACCCCGGCGGGCTCTCCGAGCTCGCCGGGGTCACCCGTGATGGACCCTGCCATGGAACGCCTTGCCTTCACGATGCGCCTGCTGCCGGGGGCCGAGGCCGAGTACCGCGAGCGCCACGCGCACGTGTGGCCCGAAATGCTCGCGGCCCTCAAGGACGCCGGCGTGAGCAACTACTCCATCTACGAGCTCGACGACCGCCTGATCGGCGTCTTCGACGTCGAGGACTTCGAGCGCTTCCGCGCCCACATGGCCGCCCAGGAGGTCAACGACCGCTGGCAGGCCGACATGGCGCGCCTCATCGACCCGTGCACGGACCCCGCCACGGGCTTCCACCGGCGCCTCGACGAGGTGTTCCGCCTTGAGTGACCGAAGCCTGGCCCGGACTGGCCGAGGCGTGGCCCGGCACGCGGCCGTGGACCTGGGCGCCGAGAGCGGCCGCGTCGTCGTCGGCAGGTTCGACGGGGAGCGCCTGGGGCTCGACGAGGTCCACCGCTTCGCGAACGCCCCGGTGCGCGTGCGCGGGACCCTGCACTGGGACGTGCTGCGCCTGTGGGCGGACGTCGAGGCGGGGCTGCGGCGGGCGGGCGCGGCGGGCGCGATCACGTCCGTCGCGGTGGATACGTGGGGCGTGGACTTCGGGCTGCTCGACGAGTGCGGCCGGCTGCTCGCGAACCCGGTCCACTACCGCGACCGCCGGACCGACGGCGTGCCCGAGCGCGTGTTCGGCCTGGTCCCGCGCCACGAGGTGTACGCGACGACCGGCATCCAGGTGATGCCCATCAACACGCTGTACCAGCTGGCGTCCATGGCGCTGGCGCGCGATCCGCTGCTCGCGCAGGCGCGGCGGCTGCTGCTCATCCCTGACCTCATGACGAACTGGCTGTCGGGCACCGAGGTGGCCGAGTACACGAACGCCACCACCACGCAGCTCCTCAATGCCCACACCCAGGACTGGGCGGGGCCGATGCTCGAGCGCGTGGGCATTCCTGCGAGCCTGCTGCCGCCGATCGCCGCACCGGGGACCGACGTCGGAGCGCTGCTGCCGGACCTGGCGGACAGCGCGGGCCTGGGCTCCACGCGCGTCGTCCTGGTGGGTTCCCACGACACGGCGTCAGCCGTCGCGGGCACACCGCTCGCGTCGCCGCGGACGGCGTTCCTCTCGTCGGGCACCTGGTCGCTGTTGGGCCTCGAGGTGCCGGCCCCGGTCATCAACGAGGCCTCCGCCGCGGCGAATCTGACCAACGAGGGCGGCGTCGGCGGGACGATCCGGCTCCTGCGGAATGTGGCCGGCCTGTGGCTGATCCAGGAGGCGCGCCGGGGGCTGTGGCCCGACGGAGGCGGGCCGTCGTACGCGGCCATCGCCGCGCTGGCCGAGGCCGCGCCCCCGTTCACGGCCTTCATCGACCCCGACGACGAGCGCTTCCTCCACCCGGGAGACCTGCCGGCCAACGTCCGCGCCTTCTGCGCTGAGACCGCGCAGCCTGCACCCGCCGACCATGGGACCCTGTTCCGGGTCTTGCTCGAGAGCCTCGCCCTGCGCTATGCCCTGGTCCTGGACCAGCTCGCGGCCGCATCAGGCGTGGTGCCCGACGGCGTGCACGTCGTCGGCGGTGGGGCGAACAACGGGCTGCTCAACCGCCTGACCGCGAGCGCGACCGGCCTCCCGGTCCGTGCTGGTCCAGTCGAGGCCAGCGCAATCGGCAACCTGCTCGTCCAGGCGCTCGCGACCGGCCACGTCAGCTCCGTCGCCGAGGGTCGGCAGCTCGTCGCCCGCTCCTTCCCCACCACCACTGTCGAGCCCGAGGGCGACTGGATCGCGGCCCGAGCCCGGTTCGCCGCCATCACCTGCCGCTGAGGAGTCATCCCATGGCCGCCAACCCCGCCATCGCCATTCCCGTGTCGAACCCCGCGCTCGAGCGGGTCGCGTGGGCGGTGAACGGGCTCAACGTCGAGATCCCGTCCTGGGGCTTCGTCAACACCGGGACGCGGTTCCGCGTGTTCCCCCAGCAGGGCGTGCCGCGGACCGTGTTCGAGAAGATCGACGACGCGGCGACCGTCAACCGGTACACCGGGGTGGCGCGCACCGTGTCGCTCCACATCCCGTGGGACCGGGTGGACGACTGGGGCGAGCTGGCGGAGCACGCGAGGGCGAACGGGCTCGCCTTCGGCGGCATCAACAGCAACACCTTCCAGGACCTCGACTACAAGCTGGGGTCGCTCTGCCACCCCGACGCGGCCGTCCGGGCGAAAGCCGTCACGGCGATCGTCGAGTGCTGCGAGATCGCGGCGACGCTCGACGCGCAGGCGGTCAAGGTGTGGCTCGGGGACGGCACCAACTACCCGGGCCAGGACGACCTGCGCGCCCGGCACCGCCGGCTGGTGGCGGGACTCCAGGAGGCGTACGCCCACCTCCCGGCCAGCGCCCGGCTGTTCCTCGAGTACAAGCTCTACGAGCCGGCGCTGTACAGCACCGACGTCCAGGACTGGGGCCAGAGCCTCAACGTGGTCCGCCAGCTGGGCGACCGCGCGGGTGTCTGCGTGGACACGGGCCACCACGCCATGGGCGTCAACATCGAGCAGATCGTGGCGCTGCTCCTGGCCGAGGGGAAGCTGTTCGCCTTCGACCTCAACGACAAGAAGTACGGCGACGACGACCTGATGGTGGGCTCGATCGACCCGTACCAGCTGTTCCGGATCACGCACGAGCTGATCAACGCGCTGCGCGACGACGCCGACCCGGTCGCGCAGGCCACGGCGGCCGCCACGACCTACATGCTCGACCAGTGCCACAACATCGAGCCCAAGGTGCCGGCCATGATCCGCAGCGTCATGAACCTCCAGGAGACCGTCGCCAAGGCGCTGCTCGTGGACCGCGAGCGGCTCGTCGCGGCGCAGGCGGCGGGCGACGTCCTCGAGGCGAACGGCGCGCTGTGGGACGCCTTCCAGACCGACGTCCGGCCGCTCCTCGCCGAGCTGCGCGTGGCCCGCGGCCTGCCCGCGGACCCGTACCGCGCCTACCTCGACTCGGGTGAGGAGGAGGCGAAGTACGCCGCGCGGGTCGGCGGCAGGGCGGCGAGCTGGTGACCTCGCGATGCCGGTGACCCTGCCCGACGCTGCGGCGCGCGAGCTGGTCAGCCTGTCGAATCGCTTCGGGGCGGACCCCCTGTTCGTCCGCGCGGGCGGCGGTAACTCGTCGCTAAAGGTCGATGGCGTGCTGTGGATCAAGCCGTCCGGCGTGCCCCTGGCGACGCTCGCGGCCGACGACCTCGTGCCGCTCGACCGGGCGCGGCTGCTCGCGCTGCTCGAGCAGGACGCGGCGATGCTGCCGCGCGAGGAGGACCCGGTCATGGCGACGGCCGCCGCGGCCCGCC
>JAJZQV010000148.1 GCA_021803025.1 Actinomycetes bacterium
TGGGAGGTGCTATCCCTCTCGCCCCGACCAGTACGCATGTTCTATTTCGCCCAAGGTCCGTGCCGACTGGCGTGTCAGTACGGTAGGCGTGGCGGGCGTCGTGAGCAAGGCCACTTGCGTACGCTTCTTGTGTACGACCTGGGAACGCCCGCGCTCGCGGGTGCACCCGGACGCTCTGGCTGCGGACCCCGCCGCGCCCGGGCTCGACCGGGATTCGCGCGCCGCCCGGCTACACGAGGTCGAGCGTGATCTGGTCCGAGCCCGCCGCCGTGCGGCCCGGCAGCGGCCCCTCGAGCAGCGAGAAGATCTCCCGCGCGAAGTAGGGCCTGTTCCGGTCGACGTCCCTCATCACGCTGAGGATCCCCGCATCCGCCAGCTTGTCGACGATGAGCGAGGCCGCGCGCCGGGTCACCCCGAGGTGCGCCTGCGCCCCGACGACCGTGACCACCGGCGACATGAACAGGTAGTCGACGAGCTTGAGCGGCAGGGCGGACGCGCGGGGCCCGACCAGGCGGGCATGGTAGGCGGCCCTCAGGTCGACGAGCGCGCGGGCCCTGCCGACCGCGTCGGCAGCCTGCTCGGCGACGCCGTTGACGAAGAATGTGACCCACCCGTCCCAGTCTGCCTGCTGGCTGACCCGGGATAGCCGCCGGTAGTACTCCGCTCGGTGGGCCTCGAAGTAGGCGCTGAGGTAGAGCAGCGGCTGCGAGATGAGCCCCCGTTCGACGAGCAGCAGCGAGACGAGCAGCCTCCCGACCCGGCCGTTCCCGTCCCGGAAGGGGTGGATCGCCTCGAACTGGTAGTGCGTCAGGGCGAGGTGGACGAGGGGCGGCAGCCGGTCCGTCCTGTTCAGGTAGGCCTCGAGGCCGTACAGGGCCTCGATCATCTGCTGGGGAGGGGGCGGGACGTACGACGCCTGCTCGATCGGGGTCCCCGGCTGGCCGATGTAGTTCTGGATGGACCTGAACTCGCCGGGGCGCTGGTCCTGGCCCCGGACGCCGGTCATGAGGATCTCGTGCAGTCGCTGCAGCAGCCTCAGGCTGACTGGGAGATTCCGGTCCGGACGGAGGGCCCACTCGAGGGCGGCGACATAGTTGGCCACCTCGTGCACGTCGGCCGGGAGCTGGTTCTTGGCGGGCGCGCCGGCCGCCTCGTAGATCACGAGGTCTGTCAGGGATGCCTGCGTCCCCTCGATGCGGCTCGACAGGACTGCCTCCCGGCGCATGAAGGGCTGGATCAGGAGGTACGGGTTGGGCATCCACGAGCCGATGCCGTCGAGCGCGCCTATGGCGCGGTCTGCGCGGCTCAGGGCCATCGCGGCCGAGCCGGAGAGGGGCAGCGAGTCGGGCAGGGGCGGCGGGACGAACGCGAGCTGGCCGCGCTCCACGGGAACGAGGTACTGCTGCCGATCGGACGAGAAGTCGCCGCGGTCCATGCTAGAGATACTAACAGACGCGTTTGGTATCGCACTGACGGGAGAACGAGTACCTGAGTATCGGACGAGGGAGTCGGCGATAGCGCTAGGACGGATCACTATCGACCATGCTGGACAACTCCCTCCCGCGAGTCACTCTGCTTGCCGAGGGAGCAATGACATGGACGTTCGGTAGGACCGAAGGTATCTGTAAATCGGGACTCGTCGATCTTGACAGCGAGTGCTAGGGTCAGCTGGTCGCTGGACGTGGGACTCGCGCCAGCGACCGGAGAGATCGCTCCTTGAAATGGCGCCGACCTTTCGGCGCCGGGACCCTGGGGGAGCCATGGAAGGCGATCTGGCTGCTATTGTCACGATCTGGCTGGCCGCGACCTGCGGATATGCCGCCGCCTCCAAGATCCGCAATGTTCGAGCGCTCGCCGACCAGACGGTCATCAAGGCGATGCTGGGAACTCGACTCGCGCGATGGGCAGCGCCGGCAATCGTCGCCACGGAGTCGCTTGCAGCGGTTGCCCTGACACTCGGACTCGTTCTCGGGCCTTCTCTGCGGGTCGGGTCCGCTGCGGCAACACTGCTCTTCGCCGTCTTCTCGACAGGTCTGGCGGCGGCGCTAATGCGGGGTATCACGGGCGGCTGCGGCTGCTTCGGAGAGTCGGACGACGAGCCAATTGGAGTCGGGACCCTGTTCAGGGCGGTGGTGCTCGCGCTCGCGAGCGCCCTTCTCCTCGCCAGCGGCCCTGCCGCCCCAGCCACGACCGCCTCGATGGTCGCCGATGCGACTATTGGACTCGGCCTTGTGGCGACCTTCAGATTGCTCACCTATGCGCCTGTCGTGGTCGCGTGGCTCCGGCAGCCGGTCCCGGAGGGTGTAACGCCGACGACAAGGCTGACGTTCAAGTACAGCCCGCTGGATGTCCCGCTGTTCGATGGCGACCCGCTGCCAGTGAACCAGGCGTCCGTCCTGTCCTCGGACCGATTCTTCTCCTCAGCCGACTAATGAACGAGGTTTGGATCGCCTCGCTGGCCGCGCTGTGGGTCCTGACGCTCTTCCTGGCGTTCCTTCTCGTCGGGGCGCTCCGCCAGATCGGGATCATCCAGATCAGGCTTGGCGCCGATCCCGGGGCGCTGATCACCCGCAGCGGCCTTGAACGCGGCTCGATTGCGCCCGACTTCGTCTTGGTCAATGTCCGGACTCAGCAGCGTGTCCATCTGTCGTCCCTGCCGAAGCGGCCGACTGTGCTCGTCTTCATCTCGACGAGCTGTTCCGCGTGCGTGACCTTGGTACCGCACCTCAACGAGGTTCTGGCCACGCGGGGCGACGACTTCGAGTTTGTGGCTATCTGCAGGGGCTCGATGGATGCGTGCCGAGCGCTGCTCTCCGACACGGGCCTGCGGGCGCAGCTGCTTCACGACGCGGGTGGCACCACCGAAATGGCGTACGGAGTCACCCTCACGCCGTTCACCTTCGTGCTCGACGCGGACCGCCGCGTCCTGGTGAGGGGCATCGCCAACTCCTGGGCCCAGCTCGAGTCGCTGCTGGACCAGGAGGGTTCGCTTGAGCCGAACCCCCCGGCTGGCACGGACGCCGAGCCGGCGCTAATGCAGGAGTAGTTCGATGGACGAGGAGCCCGGTCGGATTGGAGCGTGGCTGGCGCGGCGGTCGTCGCGCCGGGGCTTCTTCAAGTTCGCCGCCGGGTCGGCTCTCTCCGTCGGAGTCTTCCTGACCGGCAACCGAGAGGCCCTTGCTGCCGTGCTAGCGTGCGCCGGCTGCGGCAGCTGCATCGGCGGCGCTTGCGTGTCGCCGTTCCCACAGTGCGACACGATCGGGTCGACGTGCAAGTCGTGCGAAGTGGGAGGCGGGTGCCCGTCCGGATGCACGACGGGAGGCTCTTGGTACTGCTGCAACAACGGGTGCTGCCAGATCCGATGCTCGGAGTGCAGCTGCCCCAACGGTTGCTGCCGATGCTTTACGAGGACCAAGCTCAGCTGCGGCTGCGGTAACTGCCCATGCCCCCTGTTGCCTGTCGGGATGGACAGCGAGTCCGACTCCTTGGTCACAATCGCGGCGTGAGGGCGAATGATGGTCTCGCCAATCTGGCCGACGCTAATCGTCGTCCTGTCCTTCCTGATCGGAGCCTCGGCGGCATCTAGCCCGTGAGGCCTCTCGATGATCGGTCAGATCGGCCCCTCGGTCAGAGCGGGAAGCACCACATCGCTACTGTTGAACGCAGCTGGATCAGTCGCTGGCGGGCTGTGCTCTGGCGTCGTCCTCTGCCTGATCGGCCTCCTAGCGACCGGGCTCGCTGGGACGGCAGGCGACCGAGAGCGCGCATTCATCGTGTCGGGCGTCCTGTGCGCGGGATCGGCCGTCGACATGGGCCTCAGGGGCCGCCCCAATCTCGGGCCAAGCCGCCAGACACCGATCGGATGGGCATGCAGTCTCGGCCGGGAGGGCGCAGCCCTCGCTTGGGGCTTCGATCTCGGGATGGCCGTCACGACCCGGTTGCCGTTCTTCTCGCTCCTGGGGGTTTGTGCGTTCGCGCTCCTGAGCGGCTCGACCCTCCTGTCGGCGCTCGCCTTGGGCGCCTACGGCGCGGGCAGGGCGGCGTCGACGGCAGCGGTGGTCGCGTCCTCGGCCGACCACGGAGCCTCGTGCACCCTCATCGGGAGTCGGTCAACGCAGATCAGGCTTCTGCTGTCCGGGGTCGCGCTGACCACTGCGCTGGCTGGCTTCTGGCTCGCGCTCGCGTAGGACGGACCGATGCCGCGACACCTGCATCGCTCGATGGCTCTGGCGGCGGCGGTCGCGCTCGTCAGCGGGTGCGCGCAGCCCACTCTGCCTCCACGGACGACGCCGCCGGAGCCTGCGCCGGCATCCACCCGGTCGCCAATCGTCCCGCCGACCCCCGGCGCGTCCGCTGGCGCAGTGCACCCCTCGCCATCGGTCGCACCGACCGCCACCGCCGGGTTCTCTCTCACGCTGGAACAGGCAAGCCGGGTAGACCTGATCCTCCGGTTTGTCGCATCCTATGACGCCCGGCGCCTCAAGGCGGCGATGAGCCTTCTCGCTCCCGACGCCAGCGTCAGCGACTGCGACTACTCGAGCGGCAACGTGGTCCAGGCATCGGACAAGGCAGGCATCCGGTCGTGGATGCAGAGGCGGTTCTCCGACCACGACACCCTAGTCGTCGGGGCGATCTTCAACAGCAACCCCGACTCTGACCAGGCATTCGGCGTGACCTTCGCCAGCCGCTCCAGCGACACTCTGGCCAGGTTGGGCCGGCCCGACGGGATCGTTCCCCAGGTCATCGCGAAGGTGGTCTTCGATCCTGCCGGCAGGCTGATAGCCGGCTTTGAGAACGGCCCGGGCGGGGCCAGCACCTCCGAGATCGCGCAGGCGTGCTCCGTCGCGGCGAGCTGATGCCAAGCCGCTGGCGGCTAATCAGCCGGCCCGAAGGCCGAGGCCGCCATACCCGATGCCGCCAACCACGGGCCCGGCGCCCGAGAGCCAACAAAGAGGGATGCTCAACGTGCCAGGCGGATCACCCCCACGCTGAGGTCGGTATAGGAGGCGCAAAGCCTCTCGCCCCGACCAACGCACCGCACTGTCCACGATTCTGCGCTGGTGTCGCTTCCTGCCCGCCTCGGCCGTAGAGCGGACGCGGTCACCGAGGGCCAAGGCCGTGCCGGGGCGCGGGGTTGGGCG
>JAJZQV010000149.1 GCA_021803025.1 Actinomycetes bacterium
GACCCAGGTGCGGGTCGGCCGCGATCTTGAACGCGAGCGCGGACAGGGGCTCGTCGTTGCTCGGGTGACGCTCGAGCTTGACGGACTCGTCGCCCGGCTTGAACCCGTCGATGGCGGGCACGTCGAGCGGCGTCGGGAGGTAGTCGATCACCGCGTCGAGCAGCGGCTGGACGCCCTTGTTCTTGTACGCGGTACCGCAGAGGACGGCGTTGCCGGTGTTGGCGAGGACGGCCCGACGGATGGCTCCCTTGATCTCGTCCGCTCTCAGCTCCTCGCCCGAGTCCTCCTTCTCGAGCCACAGCTCGGCGAACTCGTCGTCGGCGTCGGCGAGCGCCGCGATGAGCTCCTCACGCGCCTCCGCAGCCCTGTCGGCGAGGTCGGCCGGGATCTCCTCGACCGTGTAGTCCTCACCGATCGTCGTCTCGCCGCGCCACGTGAGCGCACGCATTCCGACGAGGTCCACGACGCCGAGGAAGTTGGACTCGGCCCCGATGGGGAGCTGCACGACGAGCGGGTTGGCGTTGAGGCGCTCGCGGATCGTCTTCACGCAGAAGTCGAACGACGCGCCGGTACGGTCCAGCTTGTTGACGAAGCAGATGCGAGGCACGTGGTAGCGGTTCGCCTGGCGCCACACGGTCATCGACTGGGGCTCGACACCCGCGACGCCGTCGAACACGCAGACGGCACCGTCGAGGACGCGCAGCGAGCGCTCGACCTCGATCGTGAAGTCGACGTGGCCGGGCGTGTCGATGATGTTGATCTGGGTGCCCTTCCAGAAACAGGTCGTCGCAGCGGACGTGATGGTGATGCCGCGCTCCTGCTCCTGCTCCATCCAGTCCATCGTCGCGGCGCCGTCGTGCACCTCGCCGATCTTGTAGTTGATGCCCGTGTAGAACAGGATCCGCTCGGTCGTCGTCGTCTTGCCCGCGTCGATGTGGGCCATGATCCCGATGTTGCGGACCTTGGCTAGGTCGATGGTCTTGTCAGCTGCCACGAGCTTCTACCTTTTCGTTTCCTGTTGCGTTGGCTTGTTGCGGGCATGGATGCGCCCTCGGACCGGCAGCACTGCCGGGACCGAGGGCGCCCCAGGGTCACCAGCGATAGTGGGCGAAGGCGCGGTTGGCCTCGGCCATCTTGTGCGTGTCCTCACGACGCTTCACGGCAGCGCCGAGACCGTTGGCCGCGTCGAGGATCTCGTTGCGCAGACGCTCGGCCATCGTCTTCTCGCGACGGGCGCGGGAGAAGCTCACGAGCCAGCGCATGGCGAGGGTGTTGGCGCGGGCGGGCTTGACCTCGATCGGGACCTGGTACGTCGCACCGCCGACGCGGCGGCTCTTGACCTCGATGCTCGGGCGGACGTTGTCCAGCGCGCGCTTCAGGGTCTGTACGGGGTCGGTCCCACCGGTCTTCTCGCGGGTGCCCTCGAGAGCGGTGTACACGATGTTCTGTGCGATGGTCTTCTTGCCGTCGAGCAGGATCTTGCTCACGAGCTGGGAGACCAGCGGCGACCCATACACCGGGTCGACCATCACGGGGCGCTTGGGCGCGGGACCCTTACGAGGCATTACTTCTCCTTCTTCGCGCCGTAGCGGCTACGGGCCTGCTTACGGCCCTTGACGGCCTGGGTGTCGAGGGCGCCGCGGATGATCTTGTAGCGGACACCGGGGAGGTCCTTCACACGGCCGCCGCGCACGAGCACCATCGAGTGCTCCTGCAGGTTGTGGCCGACACCGGGGATGTACGCGGTGACCTCGATGCCGCTGGAGAGCCGGACACGGGCGACCTTGCGCAGCGCGGAGTTCGGCTTCTTGGGCGTCGTCGTGTACACGCGCGTGCACACCCCGCGGCGCTGCGGCGAGCCCTTGAGCGCAGGGGTCTTCGTCTTGCTCACCTTGTCGGTCCGGCCCTTGCGGACCAGCTGCTGGATCGTAGGCACCTGGATGTATCTCTTTTCCGTGTCGCTGGAGGATCTCCCCAGCCTGTGGTGGTCCGAGACCCGGAGGCCTCGGGAAGCCTGGCGCACCACCGGAGCGCCCCCTAAGCCTGGGAGGCTGCGACCGGAACGGTGCTCGTGACAACGAGTCCGCTGCCACGTTTCGTGCGGCCATGCTCACCTGAGAAGGGCGCAGAGGCACGCACACGAGTCCGGACACACCGGACCCAACGTGAAAGGCTAGTCGCTGGAGCCTGCAGGGTCAAAACTGGAGGCGTCCGAGGGGGCTCCCTCCCCACGGTGGCCGTGCGTGCCGACGGCTCCCAGGCATGAAGCCCAGGAGCCGCCCGCATGCGGACTCAGCGCATGCCGAGGTCGTAGTCGTCCAGGGGGACGACCGCGCCCGAGCCGTTGCCGAAGTCGTAGTCGAACGGGTCGTACGTGATCGCGTACGCCTTGGCGCGCGCCTCCGGAGTCGGCTCCACCCGGATGTTGCGGTAGCGGTCGAGACCGGTACCCGCCGGGATGAGCTTGCCCAGGATGACGTTCTCCTTGAGGCCACGCAGGGAGTCCGACTTGGCGTGGATGGCCGCGTCGGTGAGCACCTTGGTGGTCTCCTGGAAGGACGCCGCCGACAGCCACGACTCGGTCGCGAGCGACGCCTTGGTGATGCCCATGAGGACAGGACGGCCCTGAGCGGGCTGGCCGCCCTCGGTGACCACGGCGCGGTTCTCCGTCTCGTAGGACTTCCGGTCCACGAGCTCGCCCGGCAGCATCGACGTGTCGCCGCTCTCGATCACCGTGATCCGGCGGAGCATCTGCCGGATGATGATCTCGATGTGCTTGTCGTGGATCGGGGCGCCCTGGGTCCGGTAGACCTGCTGGACCTCCTCGACCAGGTGCTCCTGCACCCGGCGGACACCGCGCACGCGCAGCACGTCCTGGGGGTCGACCGTGCCGGCGGTGAGCTGCTGGCCCACCTCGACGTGGTCGCCGTCCTTGATGGCGTGGTGCACGCGGTTGATGTCGTCCCACTCGAGACGCGCGCGGCGCGGGACCGGGTAGGCCAGGTCCTCGCCACCGTCGTCCCGCACGAGGACCAGCTTGCGCGTACGGTCCGTCTCGTCGATGCGGATCCGACCGGCGGCTTCGGCGATGGGCGCCTTGCCCTTCGGGGTACGAGCCTCGAAGAGCTCCACCACTCGGGGCAGACCCTGCGTGATGTCGTCGCCCGCCACACCTCCGGTGTGGAACGTACGCATCGTGAGCTGGGTGCCGGGCTCGCCGATGGACTGGGCCGCGACGATGCCGACGGCCTCGCCGACGTCCACGAGCTTGCCGGTGGCGAGCGAACGGCCGTAGCAGGCCGCGCACGTACCGGTGGCGGCGTCACAGGTGAGCACCGAGCGGACCCGGATCTCCGTGACACCGGCGTCGATGAGCATCTTGATGTTGACGTCACCGAGGTCGACCCCCGCCGGGAGCAGCTCGTTGCCGTCAGCGTCCCGGATCGCCTGCGCCAGCGTTCGGGCGTAGACGCTCGTCTCGACGTTGTCGGCCACGACGAGCTTGCCCTTGGCGTTCGGCACCGCGATGGTCTTCGCCAGCCCCCGCTCGGTCTGGCAGTCCTCCTCGCGGATGATGACGTCCTGCGACACGTCGACCAGACGACGGGTGAGGTACCCGGAGTCAGCGGTCCGGAGCGCGGTGTCCGCCTGTCCCTTACGACCACCGTGGGTGGAGATGAAGTACTCCAGGACGCTCAGGCCCTCACGGAAGTTGGACTTGATCGGCGTCGGGATGATCTCGCCCTTCGGGTTGGCCACGAGGCCTCGCATGGCGGCGATCTGACGCATCTGCGTCATGTTTCCACGAGCACCCGAGTGGACCATCATGAAGATCGGGTTATCGCGGGTGAAGTTCGCCTCCATGGCCGCGGTCAGCTCGGCGGTCGCATCGGTCCAGATCTGGATGAGCTCCTGACGGCGCTCCTCCTCGGTGACCTGGCCGCGCTCGTACAGCTTGTCGACCTTGGCGGCCTTCGCCTCGTACCCGGAGAGGATCGCCTTCTTCGTCGGCGGGGTCTGCACGTCGGAGATGGAGACCGTGACACCTGAACGCGTGGCCCAGCGGAAACCGAGGTCCTTGAGGTTGTCCAGCGTGTGGGCGACCTCGACCTTCGGGTACCGCTCCGCGAGGTCGTTGACGATGGTGCCGAGCCGCTTACGGCCCACCTCCATGTCGACGAACGGGTAGTCCGCGGGGAGAGCCTCGTTGAACAGGGCGCGGCCCAGCGTCGTCTCGAGGATGATCGAGCCGTCCGCGTTCAGCTCCTTGCCGGGCGGCGGGACGATGCCCGTGAGCCGCAGCTTGATCTTCGTACCGACGAGGATCTCCTTGCGGTCGAACGCCATGATCGCCTCGGCGATCGAGGAGAACGCACGACCCTCGCCGACGGTCCCTTCACGCTGAAGCGTGAGGAAGTAGTGGCCGATGATCATGTCCTGGGTCGGCATGGTCACCGGTCGCCCGTCGGCCGGCTTGAGGATGTTGTTCGTGCTCAGCATGAGGATGCGAGCCTCTGCCTGTGCCTCGGCGCTCAGCGGCAGGTGGACGGCCATCTGGTCACCGTCGAAGTCGGCGTTGAACGCCGTGCAGACGAGCGGGTGGATCTGGATGGCCTTGCCCTCGATGAGCTGGGGCTCGAACGCCTGGATGCCCAGGCGGTGCAGGGTCGGAGCGCGGTTGAGCAGCACGGGGTGCTCTGCGATGACCTCTTCGAGAACGTCCCACACGACAGGGCGCTGGCGCTCGACCATGCGCTTGGCGGACTTGATGTTCTGGGCGTGGTTGAGGTCGTCGAGCCGCTTCATCACGAACGGCTTGAACAGCTCCAGCGCCATGGCCTTCGGCAGTCCGCACTGGTGGAGCTTGAGCTGAGGTCCGACGACGATGACCGAACGGCCGGAGTAGTCGACGCGCTTGCCCAGCAGGTTCTGGCGGAACCGGCCCTGCTTGCCCTTGAGCATGTCGGAGATCGACTTGAGCGGACGGTTGCCCGGCCCGGTGACCGGACGCCCACGGCGCCCGTTGTCGAACAGCGAGTCCACGGCCTCCTGGAGCATCCGCTTCTCGTTGTTGACGATGATCTCGGGCGCACCGAGGTCGAGCAGCCT
>JAJZQV010000150.1 GCA_021803025.1 Actinomycetes bacterium
GACGTCGCGGACGACGTCCGGCATGGGATCGGCCGGCGGCAGGCGGATCGAGCCCGCCGACGCGCCGAGGATCTCGCTCCTCGTGGGCTGGGTCGGGATGACGGCCACCGCTGTGTACGAGTCGCCCTGCTCGAGCCCCGCTGTGACGAGACCCGTACCGCTGCTCCGGTTGTAGTGGAACGCGTCGTCGAGCGCGACCGCACGAGCCCCGCCGAACGAGAGCCGGAGCGTCTTGCCGACCGTGGGCACCCACACGCCCGAGAGCGCGCCGACGGTGACAGTGACACGGACCTGCCGGCCCGGCGTGTCGTCGATGACACGCGACCCTATCCGCTGGAAGGTGCCCGAGTCCTTGCCGCCCGAGGTCGAGTTCGAGACGTTGTACGTGTACCCGTCGTAGCCGTCGAGCGTCGCGATCCGGACCCGGGTGCCCACCGGCGCGCCCGCGACCGTGAAGAGCGTCGTGGTCTTGTCGTCGGTGAGGTTGAGCCGGAAGCCCTGGAGCGGGCTCGGGTAGCGCTGGACGTCGAGTGGCTGCGCGACGAGCTGGCGGACCGTACGGCGGGGCCCGGTCGTGTCGAGGACCGGGCGCACGACGACGACGAGCCCGGACACGAGCGCGATGACGAGAGCTCCGGTGGCGACCTGCGGCCACCGGACGACGGGGGGACCGAGGACGAGCGAGCGTCGCTGCTGGGCCCGCCTGTAGGCGGTCCACACGACGACGAGGAACGTCGCGGCGAGTCCCACGAGGACAGGGACGAAGCTCGTCGAGACACCCAGGAGGTACGCGAGGACGAGCGCGGCGACCATCGGCACCGGGGCCCACGCCGGCCTGCCTGAGCGCAAGCCCACCGTGACGGAGCCGAGAACCGAGGCGAGCCCCACGAGAACCACCGGCACGTACAGGAAGCCGGTCTCCCCGATCGGGGGCTGCAGCGTGAGCATCGCCTTCCACCCCAGCACCGGCCCTTGCACGAGCCCGGCGACGGAACGTGCGGTGGGCAGGACGCCGAACAGGCCTGCCGACGGCATCGCCAGGAGCGTTCCGGCCAGGAGGTACGCGGCCGCGGCGAGCCCGACCGTACGGACTGCATCCCAGCGGCGCAGGGCGCTGACGACCCCGATCACTGCGCCGACTGCGCCGGCGCCGAGGGATGCGACCCACACCCAGCCCGACCCGTACGTGGGGAGCCAGGCCACGGTGACGAGGACGAGCATCGCCCACGCGGCGAGGGTGTCGACGGCGACCCAGACCGTACGGCCGGTGCCCGACACCGCGTCGACGGTCGCGGCCGTACGGCGGCGAGAGCGCAGGGACACGGGCAGGGGCGCACGGCTAGTCAGCGTCGCGATGCGCTCCGCGACGCGGTCCCGCCGGGAGTCGAACCAGTCGAGCACGTTCATGCGTCCGACCTCCGCACCGCCCGGGGCAGGTCGTCGAGGGCGGGAAGCCTCACCACGGTCACGTTGGAGACGGTGTCGACGGCCAGCGGCCGGCCCGGGTCGAGGCGGATGAGGATGACGCGCGTGTCGATGCCGAGCAGCGTCGCCGCCCGCCGCAGCCGGTCGGCCCGCGGCCTGGAGCCGGTGATGACGACCACGATCGACGCCATGGCCTCCCGTTGCCGTACGAGCCGGAAGAGCTGCGTGACGTGCGTCCTGTCCAGGCGCTCGACCCGGCTCAGTTCGTTCATCGCCCGCGTGGCTGTCAGGCCACGGTGCACGTCGACATTGGTCGCGAGGGCCAGCGGGTTCTCCTCGCGGAACGCCTGCTGGACGAAGCTCGCGGCGACCGAGACGGCGTCCTCGAACTCGTCGTCGTGCCCGTACGACTGGTCGGAGAGGTCGAGCGCGACGGCGGTCCGGGACTGCCGGGTCTCCTCGAACTGTCGCACCATGAGGTCGCCCGTACGCGCCGACGAGCGCCAGTGGACGTGACGTCGGTCGTCGCCCGGCGCGTACTCGCGCAGAGCGTGGAAGCTCATGTCCGAGTTCGACAGCTTCTGAGTCGTGTGGCCCTCGAGGTCGTGGACGAACCCGGTCTGGCGACCGGGGAGGGCGAGCGTGCGGGGGTGGACGAAGACCTCGACCACGTCGGTCCACCGCGTCTCGCGGCCCGACAGCCCGAACGGGTCGCCCTGGACCGACACCGCGGGCCCGATCTGGACCACGCAGCGGCGCGCGGTCGGGATGACGAACGACTCCTCGACCAGCGAGTCAGGGGGCAGCGCCGGCAGCCCGACCGAGGCCGTCTCGTCGCCGATGGGCAGGTCGAGACGACCCGGTAGAGTCCGGGAGCGTCCGGCGTTGCGGACGACGATCGCGCCCGTGAGACGGGCCCCGACCTGGACGTGCCGGTCCGGCACGGTCATCGTCACCGCCAGGGACGGCCTGCCCAGCGTGAACAGCAGGGCGGCGAGCTCGAGCCCGACCGCGGCGACACCGGCGACCCGGAGCTCCAGCCACGACAGCCACCAGCCGGCGAGCAGAAGTGCCACGCCTGTACCGAGCACGACCCAGCCCGCGGTCCTCATCCCGAGCGCCTGGGACGCCCGCACCGACATGTTCCGGACGTCCGCCCAGCGGAAACGAACCGCCTCCGCGGGCGGGCGCCACTCCTCGAGCGGCGGCTCGAGGACCGGAACCGGCTCGAGCACGTCCGTACCGGCCGTCTCGGGGACGGCCCGGTGGGGCGTGGCTGGCCGGCTCTGGCTCACGACGCCGCGCGCTCCGTGGGCGGTACGACCTCGCTGATGATCTTGACCATGACGTCCGTCGGCGTGATCCCGTTGAACTCGGACTCCGGGTCGAGCACGATGCGGTGCGCCAGGCACGGGATCGCCAGGATCTTCACGTCGTCCGGCACGACGTAGTGGCGCCCGAGCGAGGCGGCCCAGACGCGCGCGGAGCGGGCGACGGCCAGGGCGCCCCGGATGGAGACACCGAGCCGTACGTGCTCGGCAGACCTCGTCGCCTCGACGATGCGGGTGATGTAGTCGAGGACGGACGGCTCGACGTGGACCGACTGGCCGAGCTGGGCCATCTCGGCGATCGCCGCCGTCGTGATGATGGGCGCCAACGCCGCCGACTGGGGACGCGATCCGCCGGTCGTGAGGATGCGCAGCGACGTCTCACGGTCGGGGTAGCCCAGCGTGGTCTTCATGAGGAACCGGTCGAGCTGCGCCTCGGGCAGCCGGTACGTGCCGGCCTGCTCGATGGGGTTCTGCGTCGCGATGACCATGAACGGCGACCCCACCTCGTACGAGATGCCGTCCACCGTCACCCGGTGCTCCTCCATGACCTCGAGCAGAGCCGACTGCGTCTTGGGCGAGGCGCGGTTGATCTCGTCGGCGAGCACGATCGACGCGAAGATCGGGCCCTGGTGGAACTCGAAGGAGCTCGACCTTTGGTCGAAGATCGTCACGCCGGTCACGTCGCTCGGCAGAAGGTCGGGGGTGAACTGGATCCGGCTGTGCGTGCCCTGGACGGTCTGGGCGATCGACCGTGCGAGCGTCGTCTTGCCGGTGCCCGGGAAGTCCTCCAGCAGCAGGTGCCCTTCGGCGAGCATGCAGGTCACCGACAGGCGGATCGCCTCGGTCTTGCCGAGGATCGCGCGTTCGATGTTGCGCACGATCACCGCGAACGTGTCCGAGAACCAGTGTGCCTGGTCGGGCGTCATCGCCATGGGAGAAGGTGTCCTTCCGGGGCCGTCAGCGTGTGGTGCTGATCTGGTAGGTGGTGGGCGAGGAGCTGTTCCCGCCGCACTGGAGCATGATGCCCGTGCCGGCGGGGACGGTGCCGTAGGACCACTGGTACGTGTAGTAGCCCGTCGCGCCGGTCACGACCTCCGTCGCCTTGCCGCTGTCGAGGACCGTCCCGCCGGACGTCGTCTCGCAGAACAGCGGCTTCTCGGACGCGTACCGCACGGTCATGACGGCCGTCTCCGGGTCGACGCTGACCGTGGGCAGCACCGCGACCGCCCCCGTCGAGTACGAGCCGTCGGCCGCGGTCTGCGTCACCGTGACCGTGCCCGTCGCGGACATCGGGACCGTGATCACGAACTGGTCGGCGCCGTTCGCCGTGCCGCTGCCCCACGGCGAGCTGTACGTGAGCATCATCCCCGGCGGGTTGCCGTTGGCGTCGCCCGGCGTGGCGCGGAACAGCAGGTCGACGTTCGAGCCCGTCACACCTTGTGGCGCCACGATCGTCACATCCGGCTGTCCGGGCGTGCCCTTCGGCTGGACCGAGTCGGAGGCGGGGCTCGGACGACCGTCCTTGACCTGACCGCTCGCGTTCTGGACCCGGGGCACGGCGGTGAACTGCCACGTGTGGCCGTACACGTTGGGGTACGACCACGTGATGGTGATCGAGAAGCCGCCGTCCGCGGTGGCGGCCGCCACCTTGTTCGGCACCGTCTCGCCCGCGTTGTCGTACCCGCTCACGACCCAGGCCACGATGGTGGCGCCCGGTGGGGCGGACGTCGCCCCCATGCTCACGGTCGCCGAGTGGTCGCCGGCGACGGCAGTGGGCGCCACCGTCACGGACGGAGCGCCGTACGGGACCACGGGGCCCGAGCGACCCACGTCCGAGTTACCGGCCAGGCTGACCGCACGTACGGCCACGTAGTAGGTCACGCCGTTCGTGAGCCCCGTGAAGAGGTGGCTGAAGCTGCCGTCGGGGGAGCTGTCGGCGCCCACGGTCACGTCGGCGGGCCCGTCCACGGTGACCGAACCGGGGTTCGTCGTGATGTTGAGAAGGTACGCCGTGATCGGCTCGCCGTTGCTCGCGGGAGCGCGCCACTGCCCGAGCACGGAGCCGCCGCCCGGGTCGTTGCCGTCGACCGCTGTGACCACTGGGGCGTCGGGGGGCGCGGAGGGCCGTCCGGTACCGATGGGCGACTCGACCGAGCTGCCGGAGCTGTTCGTCGCCTGGACCGTGAACGAGTAGTCGGTGCCGTTCGTGAGGTTGTCCCAGACGAGGCTCGTCGCCGATGCCGGGACCGAACGGCTCTGGCCGCCAGCCGTCTTCATCGTCACGGTGTACGAGCTGATGGCGCTGCCCCGGTTCGTCGGCGG
>JAJZQV010000151.1 GCA_021803025.1 Actinomycetes bacterium
GGTACCGAGCGCCGATTCCAGCTCGTGGCAGACGTAGCGGGCGTGAGGATCGTCGACGACTACGCCCACCACCCCACGGAGATCACGGCCACGCTGACCGCGGCGAGGGCCGCGGCAGGGACCGGCCGGGTGGTCGCCTGCTTCCAGCCCCACCTGTACAGCCGGACGCGCGACTTCGCCGTCGAGTTCGGGCAGGCCCTCGTGGCCGCCGACGTCGTCGTCGTGACCGACGTGTACGCGGCGCGCGAGGAGCCTGTCCCGGGGGTGACCGGCGAGCTCGTGGCCGACGCGGCCCGCGACCTGGGTGCCGACGTCACGTACGTGCCCGTTCTCAGCGACGTGCCCGGCATCCTCGCGGCTCTCGTACGGCAGGACGACCTCGTGCTCACGCTCGGCGCCGGCGACATCACGACCATGGGACCGGCGCTCGCCGAGCTCCTCGAGGCGGGTCGTGGCTGACCGTCCCCGTACCGTCGACGCCTCCGTACGGCTGGCAGCACGGCGGCGGGAGAGGCTTCGCCGGCGAGCCCTGAGACTGACAGCCGCCATCGGCGTTCTCGTGCTCCTCGCCGTGGCGGGGTGGGTCGTCCTCGTGTCGCCCGTGTTCGCCGTCACGACCGTGACCGTGACCGGGACGTCCGTGCTGACGCCCGAGTCGGTCCAGGCCGCAGCCAAGGTGCCTCTCGGGACTCCTCTCGCCCGCCTCGACACGGGCGCGGTGGTGTCGCGGGTGGCGCAGCTCAGGGCAGTGGCGGAGGTGTCGGTGACCCGGTCGGTGCCGCACACGGTGAAGATCGCCGTGAAGGAGCGGACCGCCGCGTACGCGCTCTCCTCGGCCGGCGGGTTCGACCTCGTGGACTCCTCCGGCGTCGACTACACGTCGGTGGCCGAGGCGCCGAAGGGCCTCGTCGTCGCGCAGATCTCGGGCGACGACGAGCGGCTCCGTCGGGACGTCGCCACGGTCGTGACCTCCCTTCCGCCCTCCGCCCGCGACCGCGCCGTCCTCGTCACGGCGACGACGCCGGACAACATCGTCATCGAGCTGAACGGCGGCACCGAGGTGGTGTGGGGGAGCGCCGAGAGCTCCCCACAGAAGGCCCAGGTGCTCGGGGCGCTTCTCTTGGTGAAGGCGAGCGTGTACGACGTGAGCTCGCCGAGCCACCCGACGACCAAGGCATGAGCCGGACCGGCCGGATGAGACCCTGAACCACAGGTCGAGGGATGCGGCGAGTCGTCCCGGTCAACGTGGCGAAGGGTCGGTCACTCTCGTAGCCTGACCGCACTGGGACCGGCAGGTACCCATGCTCTTATTCCGACCGAGCGAGGCTTCACGTGGCAACGGCATCCCAGAACTACCTGGCCATCATCAAGGTCGTCGGCGTCGGCGGCGGTGGCGTGAACGCCGTCAACCGGATGATCGAGGCCGGGCTGCGCGGAGTCGAGTTCATCGCGGTCAACACCGATGCCCAGGCGCTCCTCATGAGCGACGCCGACGTCAAGCTCGACATCGGCCGGGACCTCACCCGCGGCCTCGGTGCTGGTGCCGACCCGGAGAAGGGCCGCCAGGCGGCGGAGGACCACTCCGACGAGATCGAGGAGGTGCTCAAGGGCGCCGACATGGTCTTCGTCACAGCCGGTGAAGGAGGCGGTACGGGCACCGGCGGAGCCCCGATCGTCGCGCGCATCGCGCGGTCGCTGGGCGCGCTGACGATCGGTGTCGTGACGCGGCCGTTCACGTTCGAGGGCCGCAGGCGTTCGACGCAGGCCGAGAACGGCATCTCGAACCTCCGCGACGAGGTCGACACGCTCATCGTCATCCCGAACGACAAGCTGCTCGACATGACCGACCACCAGGTGGCCATCCTCGACGCGTTCCGCCAGGCCGACCAGGTGCTCATGCAGGGCGTCTCCGGCATCACCGACCTCATCACCACCCCGGGGCTCATCAACCTGGACTTCGCCGATGTCAAAGCCGTCATGTCGAACGCGGGCTCCGCGCTCATGGGCATCGGCAGTGCCCGCGGCGAGGACCGGGCCCGCGCGGCGGCAGAGATGGCTGTCTCCTCTCCGCTGCTCGAGGCCAGCATCGAAGGCGCCCATGGCGTCCTGCTGTCCATCGCCGGCGGCTCCGACCTCGGCCTCCACGAGGTCTCCGAGGCCGCCAACCTCATCGAGGCCGCCGCTCACGAGGAGGCCAACATCATCTTCGGCACGGTCATCGACGACGCCCTGGGCGACGAGGTGCGCGTGACCGTGATCGCTGCCGGTTTCGATGGGGGTGCGCCCCTGCGGCGGCAGCCGGGGAGCCAGATGCCCACGCGCACGCAGGCCCCGCGGCCGGCGGTGCCCGCGCCTGCCCCGGTCGTCCACGAGACGCCCGCCCCGGAGCCTGCGCGCGGCGGTCCCGACGAGCTCGACGTCCCGGACTTCATGCGCTGAGGCGCGTCGGACCTCGCGTCACGTGTTCGTCGCCGCCTTCGAGCCGTCTGCCAACGGTGGTGTCGGCGTCGCCTTTACCGACCGTCTCGGCGGGGTCAGCCACGGCTCGTACGGCCCGCTCAACCTGGGCCGTACGGACAGTGACGAGCCGGACGACGTCGCCGCGAACTTCTCGCTCGTGCGCCAGGCGCTCGGCGTCGCCCGCGTCGCGACCCTCCACCAGGTGCACTCGGCGGATGTCGTCCTCATCGACGAGGAGACATTCCCGGCCGACCGGCCCGGAGGCGAGCTCGGCGGTTCCGCGCCAGGAGGGCTCAGCCTCCCCGTCGCCGACGGGATGGTGACCACGACCCCCGGACTCGCGCTGTGCGTACGGGTCGCCGACTGCGTCCCGGTCCTGCTCGCCGACCCGGCTGCCGGCGTGGTGGGAGCCGCCCACGCAGGCCGTGTGGGAGTAGCCGCGGGAGTCCTCGCCGCGACCGTCGACGCGATGCGGGACCTCGGTGCCGACCGGATCACGGCCTGGATCGGGCCGCACGTGTGCGGCAGCTGCTACGAGGTGCCCGAGGAGATGGCTGAGGCGGTCTCCGCGCTCGTGCCCGAGACCGCTTCGACCTCCCGCTGGGGTACGGCCGCCTTGGA
Source organism: Actinomycetes bacterium (assembly GCA_021803025.1). Lineage (GTDB taxonomy): Bacteria > Actinomycetota > Actinomycetes > Propionibacteriales > Propionibacteriaceae > Fen-668. The sequence continues at coordinate 3,082 of JAJZQV010000151.1, forward strand.
CCTGGGAGCAGGCTGCGAGGCCCAGCTGGCGCGCCTGGGCGTCGCGGCGACCCGCCACGGCGGCTGCACGCTGGAGAACGAGCGTCTCCACTCCCACCGCCGTGACGGCGCGGGCGCGGGCCGCATGGGCGCGTTCGTCTGGCTCGCCGGCTAAACCCTGGCGTGTCGGCCACCGCGTCCGGCGCAGAGGTCCGCCGGCACGTTAGCCTCGGCGGGTAGACGTACGGGAGGACCGGACATGGCGGACTTGATCAAGCGTGGCGCTGCCTGGTTGGGACTGGTCACCGACCATCGCTACGACGACCACGGTGAGCTCATCGCGGACGAGCTCACGGAGTCGGTCGTCGACGACTCGCAGCTCGTCGAGCGCACGGCGAGCGTGACGGCTCTTCCCAGCCGTCGGCCCGTACCCGAGCCTGCAGACCTGTCCCGCATCGTCACGGTGCACCCCAAGACGTTCAACGACGCGAAGACCATCGGCGAGAGCTTCCGCGACGGCTTCCCCGTCATCATGAACCTCACGGACATGGAGGACTTCGACGCGAAGCGGCTCGTCGACTTCGCGGCCGGGCTCATCTTCGGGCTCCGGGGGACGTTCGAGAAGGTCACGAACAAGGTCTTCCTGCTCAGCCCCCGCGAGGTGACCGTGACCGCGGAGGACCGCGAGCGCATCGCCGGAGGCTTCTACAACCAGAGCTGACGGCCTCGAGGAGGCCTCGCTCAGCGCCGCGTACCACGGCAAGTCTCGACCTGTGGTGCAGACGGAAACCGCAGTAGGGTGCGTTCATCGGCATGTCCTTGGTCCCCCAGGAAAGGCTGCTATAGCCTGATTCAGCCGATCAGCAGGGTTGTACCTGCCGCGGTTCCCGGCGCACAGCCCGCTACGAGTCTCTTCAGAGGTGCACAGATGACGATGACGCTGGACGAGGTCCGCAAGACCCGGTTCCACATGTCCCGCCGCAATGGCTACGAGGTAACCGACGTCGACATCTTCGTGGACAAGGTCGAGGCGACCCTGATGACGATCACCGAGCAGATCGACCACCTGCGTCGTCAGCTCGAGGCGGCCCAGGCCGGCGGGGCTGACCCTGAGCTGCAGGGCGAGGTCGAGCGTCTGCGCGCCGAGGTCCAGCGTCTTCGCAGCGCCGCCGACGAGGCCACGTCCCTGCACGCCGAGGTCGAGCGCCTCCAGGCCGAGCTGGACCAGGCTCGCGCGGGTGACGCGAGCGCCGGGCTCATCGAGGAGAACCAGCGTCTCCGCCAGCTCGTCGAGACGCACCAGCGGCAGGCCGCCGAGCAGGGTGATCTCGCGGCCGAGAACGAGCGGCTCAAGGCTCAGATCGCCGAGCTGAGCTCGCGTCCCGCGGCCGCCGCCGCCGACGGCGTCCAGCACATCGTCGTCAGCACGAGCGCAGACGCCAGCGCAGCCGTCATCAAGCTCGTCCAGCTCGCCACCGAGCAGGCGGAGTCCCTCGTCTCCGACGCACAGTCCGATGCGCAGCGTCGCCGCGCAGAGGCGGAGGAGTACGCGACCCGCGTCACCCAGGACGCCGACGCCCAGGCGGCGAAGGTCACCCAGGAGTCGCAGGCCGCCGCCGAGAAGCTCGCCCAGGAGTCCCAGATGGAGGCTCAGCGCGTCGAGGAGGAAGCGGCGACGAGGGCACACGAGATCACCACCGACGCCCGTACCCGCGCAGACCGCGTCGAGTCCGAGGCCCGCGTCAACGCTGAGAGGCTCGTCCAGGAGGCGGAGGGTCGCGCGTCGACGATCGACCGCGAGGCCGCGGAACGCCGCGCGGAGCTCCTCTCAGCACTGGAGCAGGAAGATCGG
>JAJZQV010000152.1 GCA_021803025.1 Actinomycetes bacterium
GCACATCTCTTCGTTGGTGACGACCCGGCGAGGCAGGTACGAGCCGACGCCGGCGATGCGCGAGCCGGCGCGGCCGGTACGAATGGTGAGCGGAGCGGTCACGCGTGGTCCTCCTGAAGGCTGGACGGGGATGGGTGAAGGCGAAGCAGAGGCTGGCCTGGAGCCACAGGGTCGTCGTCCTCCACGAGCCACTCGAGGACGACACCGCCGTACGTGGCCGCCACGGGGATCTCGTCACGAAGGTTCTTCACCGAGCCGATCATGGTGTGGGCGGCGAGCTTGTCGTCGACGTTGATGGAAGCGTCGCGGGTGAAGCGGCCCTTGCCCGGGGACACGACCAGGCGCCAGCTCGGCGTGGTTGACAGGTCGTAGTGCGAGGCGTCGGCGTGGCGGTCGACGAAGTCGCGCGCGTCGTCGAGCTGGTCGGGCGTGTTGAGGCTGAAGAGCTCCACACCCTTGAGGTTGCGCTTGGCGATGCCGGTGAGGGTGCCGGCCGGGGGAAGCTCGAGCAGCCCGGTGACGCCGAGCTCGGACATCGTGGCCATGCAGAGGTCCCAGCGGACGGGGTTGGCGATCTGGCGCACGATCCGCTGGAGGTACTCGGCGCCGCTCTGTACGACCTGGCCGTCGGCGTTCGAGAGGAGCCGGGTGCGCGGGTCCTTCGTGGAAACCGCCTTGGCGAGGTTCTCCATGTGCGCGACAGCGGGCTCCATGTGGACGGTGTGGAACGCGCCCGCGACGCTCAACGGCACGATCCTCGTCCGGCGCGGCGGGTTGGCGGCGAGCTCGGCGAGCTGCTCGGCGGTGCCACCGGCGACTACCTGGCCCGAGCCGTTGTCGTTGGCAGCGGTGAGCCCGTACGTGGCGATCGCGGCCATGACCTCGTCCCGGTCTCCGCCGATGATGGCGGACATGGACGTGGGCCAGGCAGCGCTGGCGGCGGCCATCGCCTTCCCGCGCTCCCGTACGAGCACCATCGCCGCCTCGACGCTGATGACGTTCGTGCCCGCAGCGGCCGTGATCTCACCGACGCTGTGGCCCGCGACGACAGCCACCTTGCGGAACGCCTCGGACGGCGACGGGAAGAGCTCGAGCGCGGCCGTCAGACCCGCGGCGACGAGCAACGGCTGCGCAACCGCGGTGTCCCGGATCGTCTCGGCGTCAGCGTCGGTCCCGTAGTGGGCGAGGTCGAGGCCCGAGACGGCCGACAGCCATGCGAGGCGTGTGGCGAACATGGGGAGTTCCAGCCAAGGGGCGAGGAACCCGGGGGTCTGGGCGCCTTGGCCCGGGGCGACTATTGCGAGCACGTTGCCCATCGTTTCGTGAGTTTGCGGCAAACTCGGTACCGGACACGACGAAGTTCGTGGGCGTGTCGTTGTGGGAACACTACAAACTGGACGTGCTCTCGTCAGGAAGCGAAGAGCCGCCCCACCGTCACGGCCAGCCGCAGGACGTAAGCATCCCGAGGGGCCGACGGGTTGTACCCCGTCACCTCCTGGATGCGCCGCAGACGGTACCGGACGGTGTTGGGGTGCACGTAGAGCGCGCGGGCGGACGCCTCGATGGACCCGCCGTGGTCGAGGAACGCGACGAGAGTGGTCAGCAGCTCGCCGCCGGCCTGGTCGAGCGGCTGGTAGATGTCGTGGGCGAGGGCCCGTCGGGCGTGCCCGTCGCCGGCCAGGGCGCGCTCGGGGAGCAGGTCCACCGCCGAGACCGGGCGCGGCGCCTCGGGCCACGCAGCCGAGCTGCGGATGCCCGAGAAGGCGGCGCGGGCCGACATCCCCGCGTCGACGAGGTGCTCGACGACAGGCCCGACCACGATCGGTGCGTCGCCGAAGTATCCCTGGAGCTTGGCCACGACCGGTACGGGTCCGTCGCTGTGGGCGAGCGGGGCACCTCCCAGCACCACGACAAGGCGCTCTCCCTGGGTGGCGACGAGCGCGTCGAGCCCGGCGCGGACGGCCGCCTTTCGCAGCTGCTCGACGGCCATCTCGTGGCGCTCCGGTGCGAGCCCCACGACGACCACGACCGACTCGGGGGAGTGCCAGCCGAGCGTCGAGGCGCGCGAGACGAGGTTCTCGTCGGCCTCGCCCCGCACGACCGCGTCGACGACGAGGCTCTCCAGCCTGGCGTCCCAGGCGCCCCGGCTCTCCGCGGCCGTCGCGTACAGCTCGGCGGCCGCAAAGGCGACCTCGCGGCTGAAGTACACGATCGCCGCCGACAGCACGGCCCTGTCGCCACGCGGCATCTGGGCCACGGTCTGCTCGACGACCTCGACCGTCGTCCGTACGAGCTCGACCGTCTGCTTCAGCGAGATGCGGCGCATCACCGACCTGGGCGCCGCGTCGAACAGCCCGGCGGGCGTCACCGGTTCCTCGCCCTCGTCGGCGAGCCAGTCGACGAACAGGTCGATGCCGGCGCGCGCGACGATGCCGATCCACGACCGGTGCTCGGCCTCCATCTCGCCGAACCACTCGTGGCGGGCATCCATCTCGGCGAGGACGGCGGTGGTCATGACGGCGGACTGGGCGGAGAGGCGACGCACCATCGCGGTACGGGAGCGCGACGAGGGGATGAGCGTGCGGCCGCTCACCCGTACCGGTCCGCTCGGAGCCGCCTTCGCCATGCGCCACAGCGTAGGGTGCATCCGTGGTGAATGACCGCGTGCCGGCCTCGCCTGCGGCCGCTCTCCGCGAGATCTCGTACTGGCTGGACCGTTCCCGCAGCGACTCCCGCAGGTCCGTGGCCTTCCGTACGGCCGCCAGGCTCCTCGACGAGATGACCCCCGAGGAGTACGCGCAGCACCGCGAGGCGTCGTCGTGGTCGGACGTCCCGGGCATCGGTCCGAGCTCCACGGCGGTCATCGAGGCCACCCTCGCCGGACGGGTCCCCGACCACCTCGCCAAGGTTCGGGCGTCGGCGAAGCCGCTCACCACAGGCGGACGGGAGCTCCGGAGCCTGCTCCGCGGCGACCTCCACTGCCACACCGAGGCGTCGGACGGCAGCGCGCCGCTCGAGGAGATGGTCGTCACCGCCCAGCAGCTCGGTCACGAGTACCTCCTCATCACCGACCACTCCCCGCGGCTCACCGTGGCGCACGGGCTGACGGCCGAGCGCCTCGCCGCACAGGGCGAGTTCATCGACGCGGTCAACGAGGTCTCGGACGTCCGGGTGCTCAAGGGGATCGAGGTGGACATCCTCGACACCGGCGCGCTGGACCAGTCCCCGGCTGCGCTGGCCGCCCTCGACGTCGTCGTGGCGAGTGTGCACTCGAAGCTCAGCCAGGACGCGGAGTCCATGACGCACCGCATGGTGGCCGCCGTGGCGAACCCCCGCACGAACGTTCTCGGCCACTGCACGGGCCGGCTCGTCAAGGGCGACCGCGGGCTGCGCAACGAGTCCCGCTTCGACGCGGAGGTCGTCTTCGAGGCGTGCCGCCAGTTCGGCGTGGCCGTGGAGATCAACTCGCGCCCGGAGCGCCGGGACCCGCCCTCCCGGCTGCTCGCGCTGGCCCGGGATATCGGGTGCCTCTTCAGCATCGACACCGACGCGCACGCCCCCGGCCAGCTCGAGTTCCTCGACTACGGGTGTGAGCGCGCGCAGGACATGGGCATCGACGCCGACCGCATCGTGAACACGTGGCCCCTGCCCAGGCTCCTGGAGTGGGCGAAGGCGTGATCCGACGGTCGTCCGCTCCCGCGACGGGGTAGGGCTGGGGCGCAGGACATGACAAGATTGCCCCCGGTAGATGGAAGCGACGAAAGGTATCTGGTGATCCCACGCGACGAGGGCGGACCCGTACTCAACGGCCTGCCCACGAACCTTCCCGACACGGACCCGGACGAGACCGGCGAGTGGATCGAGAGCCTGGACGGGCTCATCGAGAAGGGCGGCCGGAACCGCGCCCGGTATGTCATGCTGCGGCTCCTCGACAGGGCCCGTGAGAAGCAGATCGGGGTGCCGTCGCTCACGGCGACCGACTACGTCAACACGATCCCGAAGTCGATCGAGCCGGCGTACCCGGGTGACGAGGGCCTCGAGCGCGGCTACCGCCGCCTCCTCCGCTGGAACGCGGCGATGATGGTCCACCGCGCGCAGCGGCCCGGTGTCGGCGTCGGAGGTCACATCTCCACGTACGCGTCGAGCGCGACCCTGTACGAGGTCGGCTTCAACCACTTCTTCCGCGGCAAGAACCACCCGGGCGGCGGCGACCAGGTCTTCTTCCAGGGCCACGCCTCACCCGGCATGTACGCACGGGCGTTCCTCGAGGGCCGTCTCACCGAGCACCAGCTCGACGGCTTCCGCCAGGAGCACAGCCACGTCGTGAACGGCAAGGTCGAGGCGCTTCCGAGCTACCCGCATCCGCGCCAGATGCCGACGTTCTGGGAGTTCCCGACGGTGTCGATGGGCATCGGTCCCGCGAACGCGATCTACCAGGCGAGCTTCAACCGCTACCTTCACAACCGTGGTCTCAAAGACACGTCCGACCAGCACGTCTGGGCGTTCCTGGGCGACGGCGAGATGGACGAGCCCGAGTCGCGCGGCTTCCTGCAGTGGGCCGCGTACGAGGCGCTCGACAACCTCACCTTCGTCGTGAACTGCAACCTGCAGCGTCTCGACGGCCCTGTGCGCGGCAACGGCAAGATCATCCAGGAGCTCGAGGCGTTCTTCCGAGGCGCCGGCTGGAATGTCATCAAGGTCGTCTGGGGGTCCAACTGGGACCGCCTGCTCGAGGACGACGACGAGGGCGCGCTCGTCAACCTCATGAACGTCACGAAGGACGGCGACTACCAGACGTACAAGGCCAACAACGGC
>JAJZQV010000036.1 GCA_021803025.1 Actinomycetes bacterium
TCGAGCCAGCCGGCGACGTACGTGTGCATGACGCCCCAGTACGTGAGCTGCGTGACCTCACCCGTCCCCAGGTCGAGCACGAACACCTCGGGCGCGCTGCCGACCATGCGGGTGTACGCGATGCGCGAGCCGTCCGGCGAGAACCGCGGGTGACGTACGGGCGAGCGCTCGCTGGTCAGGCGCGACGCCCGGCCGCCCGTCGTGGGCACGAGCCAGAGGTCGTCGTCGGCCACGAACACGATGTCGTCGCCGCTGATGTGCGGGTAGCGGAGGTAGCTCTCGGTCACCCGGTCAACCTAGCAACCGGGAGCGTCCTCCCGCAGGGCCGACGACGGGCCTCGGTACGCTCAGACTTTCGCCTGGCGGTTGACCTGGTCGAGCAGGAGCTGGAGCTCTGCCTCGGACTGGCCGGAGAAGCCGGCGACCGTCGCCAACGGGATGTCCATGACCATCCTGACCATGTCCGGGTCGTCCATCGGCATGCCCCCGAAGCTCTCCGCAAGGCCCGCCATGACCGACGCGAACGCCGGGACGGCCATCGCCTCACCGAGGGTGCTGAAGAGGGTGAGAGGACGGGCGGGCTCGTTGCCCGTGACGTCGACCGTGCCCGACAGCGGAAGGTCCCGGCTGGAGCCGCCGACCGCCACGGTGTAGGTGCCGCTCTCGACAACCCACTGGTGGTCGATGACGCTCCAGTACGCGAGCTCCCACAGCGGGATCTCGATCGTGACCTGCTGCGAGGCGCCCGGCTCGAGGGTGACGTCGGCGAACCCCTTGAGCTCGCGCGGCACCCGTACCACCCGCGACCGGTCGATCGACACGTAGGCCTGGGCGACCTCCCGACCGGCACGCGGCCCGGAGTTCGTGACGGTGAACACGACCGTCAGGGCGTTCCCGTCCGCCGTGACCGTGAGGTCGGAGTAGTCGAAGGACGTGTAGGAGAGGCCGTAGCCGAACGGGTAGGCGACCTCGCGGGCGGAGGCGTCGTAGCCGCGGTAGCCCACGAACAGGCCCTCGCCGTACCTGACGCCGGTCTCGTCTCCCGGGAAGTTGAGGTGCGACGGCACGTCCTCGAGACGCAGGGGGATCGTCTCGGTGAGCTTGCCGGAGGGGTTGACGAGCCCGTACAGGACGTCGGCCAGCGCCGGGCCTCCCGCCTGCCCGAGGAGCCATCCCTCGACCACCGCACGGACGCGGTCGCGGAACGGGACGAGCACGGACGACCCGTTGGAGAGCACGACGACGACGTTGCCGTTGACCGCGAGGATGTCGTCGAGCAGGGCCAGCTGCTCGGGGGGAAGGTCGGCCGTGGTCCGGTCGTACCCCTCCGACTCGTGGTTCTCACCCAGGCCGAGGAAGACGAGCACGACGTCGGCCCGTGCGGCGACTTCTACCGCCTCGTCGTGGGCCGCGTCGCCGACCGGGTTCTTGGGGTCCGTCGTGAAGCCGGGGGCGAACGGCACGTCGTGGCCGACGATGGCTTCGATCCGGTCGAGAGCGTTGTCGAGCTGCGTCGGCTGGACGCGCGACGAGCCCGCGCCCTGGTAGCGCGGCGTCCGGGCGAACTCGCCGACGACTGCGACCGTGGTGTCGCTGGCGAGCGGAAGAACCCCGTCGTTGGCGAGCAGCACGATGCACTGCTCGGCGGCGCGACGGGCGAGCGCGTGGTGGCCCTCGACGTCGAAGACGCCGTCCGCATCGGCAACGGTCGCGGCCGCGCGGCGGAGGACGCGTTCCACGTTCCCGTACGCCCTGTCGATGACGCTCTCGTCCAGACCGCCGGACTCCAGTGCCGCCATGACGCCCGCCTCGTGCGCCGGGTTGGCCGGCATCTCGAGGTCGAGGCCGGCCCTGAGCGCTGCGACCCGGTCGTGGATGGCGCCCCAGTCGGAGACGACGACGCCTTCGAAGCCCCACTCGTCGCGGAGGACCTGGGTGAGCAGGAAGCGGTCCTCGCTGACGAAGGTGCCGTTCACCTTGTTGTACGAGCACATGACCGTCCAGGGCTGTGCCCTCGTGACGACCTTGTGGAACGCGTTGAGGTAGAGCTCGCGCAGCGTGCGCTCGTCGACTTGGGAGTCGCGACGCATCCGGTCAGTTTCCTGGTTGTTCGCCGCGTAGTGCTTGAGGGACGTCCCGACGCCCTTGCTCTGGACGCCCTCGACGTAGGCGGTCGCCAGCTCGCCGGCGACGTACGGGTCCTCGGAGAAGTACTCGAAGTTGCGGCCGCACAAGGGCGAACGCTTGATGTTCACGCCCGGACCCAGCAGGACGCCGACGCCGAGGGCCTTGCTCTCCTCGCCGAGGGCCTCCCCCACCTTGCGCAGGGTCTCGCGGCTCCAGGTCGACGACAGCCCCACAGCCGGCGGGAAGCACGTGGCGGGTACGGACTCGTTGAGACCGACGTGGTCCGTGGCGCCGGACTGCTTGCGGACGCCGTGCGGGCCGTCGGTGAGCATGACCTGGGGAAGGTCCGCCTCAGGAACGGCCTGGGAGTGCCAGAAGTCGGCACCGCCGGTGAGCGCCACCTTGGACTGCAGGGGGATGTCGGCCATCTCGCGTCTCCTTCGTCGCTGTCAGTGAGAACCTATCGGACGACGCTTGCGAGAATCCGCTCGACTGGATGAGCGGGTACGACCGCGTGGTGCGGCCGGACGGGGTTGCTCAGGCGCTCTTGTCGCGACGCGAGGAGCGCGTGATGAGGGTCGGCTCGACACCGTCCCGGATGCACTCGCCGGTGACCACGACGGTGGCGATGTCGTCGGAGCTCGGCACCTCGAACATCACGTTGAGGAGCGCCTCCTCGATGATCGCGCGAAGGCCACGTGCGCCCGTACCGCGGGCGAGTGCGAGGTCGGCGATCGCGTCGATCGCGTCGGCCGTGAGCTCGAGGTCCACGCCGTCGAGCTCGAACAGCTTGCGGAACTGCTTGACGAGCGCGTTGCGGGGCTCGAGCAGGATCCGCACGAGCGCGTCCTTGTCGAGCGGCGCCACCGAGGCCACCATCGGCAGGCGGCCGATGAACTCGGGGATGAGCCCGAACTTGTGCAGGTCCTCCGGACGTACGTCGGCGAACGGGTCCTCGTCCTTCGTTCGGGCCACCTGGTCGTTCGTGAAGCCGAGCGGACGCTTGCCGACGCGCGAGCTGATGATGTCCTCGAGGCCGGCGAACGCGCCGCCGACGATGAACAGGACGTTCGTCGTGTCGATCTGGATGAAGTCCTGGTGGGGGTGCTTGCGTCCACCCTGAGGGGGTACGGACGCGGTCGTGCCCTCGAGGATCTTGAGCAGCGCCTGCTGGACGCCCTCGCCCGACACGTCGCGGGTGATCGACGGGTTGTCGGACTTGCGAGCCACCTTGTCGATCTCGTCGATGTAGATGATGCCGGTCTCGGCCTTCTTCACGTCGAAGTCGGCGGACTGGATGAGCTTGAGCAGGATGTTCTCGACGTCCTCGCCGACGTAGCCGGCCTCGGTGAGCGCGGTGGCGTCGGCCATCGCGAACGGCACGTTGAGCATCTTGGCGAGCGTCTGCGCCAGGTAGGTCTTGCCGCAGCCCGTCGGCCCGATGAGCAGGATGTTCGACTTGCCGAGCTCCACCGGGTCGTCGTCCGCCGCACGCCGCGGCTGGATCGACGTACGGGCCTGGACCCGCTTGTAGTGGTTGTACACGGCGACGGCGAGCGTCTTCTTCGCTCGGTCCTGGCCGATCACGTACTCGTCGAGGAAGGCCATGATGTCACGCGGCTTGGGGAGCTCCTCGATGAGCCCGAGGTCGGAGCCCTCGGCGAACTCGTCCTCGATGATCTCGTTGCAGAGCTCGATGCACTCGTCGCAGATGTAGATCGCCGGGCCGGCGATCAGCTTCTTGACCTGCTTCTGACTCTTCCCGCAGAAGGAACACTTCAGCAGGTCGCTCGTCTCACCGATGCGAGCCATCCCGTCCTCCTTCTGCCGCACCACCGCTGATGCGGACCTTCACGATAACTCGTCCCCGCTCCCGCGAGTGGGGGCTTCCACGGGTGTGTCAGGCGTCCTTCAGCGATGCGAGGATCTCGTCGACGATGCCGTACTTCACGGCCTCTTCGGCCGTCAGGTACTTGTCGCGCTCGATGTCCTTCGAGATCTGCTCCACCGACTGGCCGGTGTCGCTGGCGAGCATCTCCTCCATGAGGGCCCTGATGCGCAGGATCTCCTTGGCCTGGATCTCGAGGTCGGACGACTGCCCGTACCCGCCCTCGGTGGCCGGCTGGTGGATGAGGATGCGGCTGTTGGGAAGCGCGAGGCGCTTGCCCTTCGTGCCGGCGGCGAGCAGGACCGCCGCGGCCGAAGCCGCCTGGCCGAGACAGACCGTCTGGATGTCGGGCTTGATGAAGCGCATCGTGTCGTAGATCGCCGTGAGCGCCGTGAAGGAGCCGCCGGGCGAGTTGATGTAGATGCTGATCTGGCGCTCGGCGTCCATCGACTGCAGGCACAGCAGCTGCGCCATCACGGCGTTGGCGATGTCGTCGGAGATCGGCGTGCCGAGGAAGATGATGCGGTCCTCGAAGAGCTTCGTGTACGGGTCGACGCGGCGCACGCCGTAGCTCGTCCGCTCCTCCCACTGGGGGATGTAGTAGTCGGCGCGGGGGCCGGCCGGGGCGAGGCCGCCAGGCAACGTCGGCATGCTCAGCTGCGGGTTCATGGTGTGCGGGGTCCTCACTTGTTCGGGGCGGCGGTCGGGATCTGGGCGGCGCGCTCGAAGACGTGGTCGATGAACCCGTACGCGAGTGCCTGGTCCGCGGTGAACCAGCGGTCACGGTCGGAGTCGGCCTCGATCTGCTCGACGGTCTGGCCGGTGTGCTGCGCGATGAGCGCGGCCATCGTCTTCTTGATGTGGAGCGACTGCTCCGCCTGGATGCGAATGTCGGAGGCTGTGCCACCCAGACCGCCGGAGGGCTGGTGCATCATGATCCGGCTGTGGGGTAGCGCGAACCGCTTGCCCTTCGTGCCGGCGCTGAGCAGGAACTGGCCCATCGACGCCGCGAGGCCCATGGCCACGGTGGCGACATCGTTGGAGATCCACTGCATCGTGTCGAAGATCGCCATGCCCGAGTCGACCGAGCCGCCGGGAGAGTTGATGTAGAGGTAGATGTCCTTGTGCGGGTCCTCTGCGTTGAGCAGGAGCATCTGCGCGCAGATCGCGTTCGCGTTCTCGTCCTTCACCTCGGAGCCGAGGAAGATGATGCGGTTCGAGAGCAAGGACTGGTACACGGAGTCACTCATGCCGGACACGCCGGGAAGAGCCGCCATACGGGGAGTCTCGTCGTTCTTCGTCACGCAGGAGAACCTACCGGCTGGGAGCCCCGGAACAGAGGAACTCCAGGACCTGTTCGCTGACGGCGCACCAGGGCCACGGTGCCCCGGACGCGCGAAGTCCCCGGCACCTGAGAGCAGGTCCGGGGACTTCGTACGGGTGCGGCTCACTCCTCCTCGGAGTCCGCCCTCTTCGCCTTGGAGGCGGCAGCCGCCTCGTCGAAGGTCGGCGCGGGCGCCTTCTTCTTCGTGGCCGTCGGAGCCTCGGCCTCGGTCGCATCCTCCGCGGCGGCCTCGGGAGCCTCGGGAGCAGCCTCGGAGATGGTCCCGTCGGCGTTGAGACGCGACAGGTCGACCGGGTTGCCGTCGGCGTCGGTGATCGACGCGGCGGCGACGATCAGGCCGAGAGCCTTGCCGCGGCGGATCTCGCCGGCCCACTCGCCCATGTGGTCGTGCTCCTGCATGTGCGAGAGCTCCTGCTCGGGCGTCGTGCCGTTCTCCTGCGCCTTGCGGTAGATCAGCATGGTCAGCTCTTGGTTGTCGACGCCGATCTGGCGGTCGTCGGCGATCTTGTCGAGGAGCACCTGGGCCCGCAGCGACTTCTCCGACGACGTGTCGACGTTGGCCCAGAACTCCTCCGGGGTGTTGGCCGGCTCGGCCTCGTTGCCCTCGAGGTAGGCCTCGATCGTCAGGCCCGCCTGGCGCAGCTGGTTGTTGACCTGGTTCCGGCGCGCCTCGCGCTCGGCGAGGACGAGACGCTCGGGGAGCTCGAAGCTCGTGAGCTCAAGAAGGGACTCGAGCACCTTGTCGCGGGCGCTCGCGGCCTGCTCGAGGCGGGCCTGGCGCAGCGCGCCCTCGGCGAGGTCGGCCCTCATCTCGTCGATCGTGTCGAACTCGCTGACGAGCTGGGCGAAGTCGTCGTTCAGCTCGGGCAGCTCGCGCGACGAGACCTTGTTCACCGTGACCTTGACGTCGGCCTCCTGGCCGCGCAGGGCGCCGCCGACCAGCGTCGAGGTGAAGGTAGTGGTGTCGCCGGCCTTGAGCCCCGTCACAGCCTCGTCGAGGCCGTCGAGCATGCCGCCGGAGCCCAGGATGTAGGAGATGCCCTGGGCGGTCGCCTCCTCAAGAGGCACGCCGTCGCTGGAGCCCTCCAGGTCGAGGTTGACGAGGTCGCCCTCCTGCGCCTCACGGTCCACCTCGGTGGTCGTGGCGAAGCGCTGACGGAGCATGTCCGTGCGCTCCTCGATGATCGGCGCGGTGTCCGCCACATTGTCGACCGACACGTGGACGAGCGAGAAGTCCGGCAGGTCGAAGTCGGGCCGTACGTCCACCTCGGCGACGACCTCGACGAGGTCGTTGTCCTCGAGCTTCGTGATGTCGATCTCGGGCTGGGCCAGCGGAGTGAGGCTGTGCTCGGCGACCGCCGCGGCGTAGGCCTTGGGGATCGTCTCGTTGATCGCGTCCTGCAGGACGGCGCCACGGCCGACGCGCTGGTTGATCACGGCCGCCGGAACCTTGCCCTTGCGGAAGCCGGGAACGGTGATCTGCGAGCCGATCTGGGCGTACGCCTTGTCGATGGCCGGCTTGAGGTCCGCGAAGGGGATCTCGATGGTGAGCTTCACCCGGGTGGGGCTCAGCTGCTCGACAGTGCTGGGCAAGGGTCACTCCTGACGAACGTACGGGTTCGGTGCGCGCTGTGTCGGCCGCGCTGACGCGCCTGCCATGCTATCCCGTACCCACGTGGCCGACGAATCCCGCTCCCGGGGCGACGCCGCGCGATGAGGCGACAGGCCGAGCCGGGCGGGGGTAGGCTTGCGCAGCCAGCGGTTCTCCGCAGGCGGGGCGTAGCGTAGTGGCTAGCGCGCCTGCTTTGGGAGCAGGAGACCGCAGGTTCGAGTCCTGTCGCCCCGACCCGTTTCGTACTGTCGCCCTGACTAGGGCTTTCGACTCGCTGACTAGGGGTTTTACCTCGAGAGTGTGGGGTCAGAGGTGGTCATAGATGGTCACGCGGGGCCATCTGAAACCCCGAATTAACCCCAAGATCCCGGTTTTGGGGTTAGCGAATCCCCTAGTCAGAGGCATACCCTTGGACTCGCGGATGAGCCGCTCCGGAGGGGTCCGGAGGGTGGCCCGCGGAGGGACAGATGGCACAGTCGAGGCGGTCCTTCGGAGGCATCGAACGTCGTGGATCCGCGTTCCGTGCCCGCTACTCAGGTCCTGATGGTCATCGCTACGAGGGTGCGAGCCTCTTCGCGGCCCGGATCGATGCCGAGTACTGGCTGGCCGAGGTCCACCGCGACATCATGAACGGTGTCTGGCGGCCGCCCTACAAAGGCAGCGCCAAGGGGTCCGAGCTGGGCTTCTTGTCGGGATTCGCGCGTCACGCCCTCGCCCAGCGTGACCTCACGCCACGCACTCGGGAGGAGTACGACAAGCTCCTCGAGAACCTCATCCTTCCGACCCTCGGGCATCTTGAGCTGCGCTTCCTGGATCCCGACCGCATTCGGCGTTGGTACTCGACGGTGCTGAGCGAGGATCGGCCAACCCAGCGCAAGCACGCCTACGCGCTGCTTCGTTCGATCTTGAGGGAGGCCGAGGAAGAGGGCCTGATCGAGCGAAATCCCTGCCGGATCCGCAACGCCGGCCGGGTCCGACGCACACGTGACATCGAGCCGGCCTCTCCTACTGAGCTAAACCGGCTTCTCGACCTCCCGCCTCGGCAAGGACTGCCCGTACTCCTTGCGGGATGGTGCGGCCTGCGATCTGGGGAGGTGCGAGGTCTTCGCCGCAAGGACATCGATGTCGTCGAAGGCGTCGTCCATGTGCGGCAGGCGGTCACACGGACGAAGGGCGAGACACACGTGGGCCCGCCGAAGACAGCCGCCGGCATCCGCGACGTCGGCATACCGCCACATCTCCTCCCCCACGTGGCGAAATACGTATCGAGCCTCCCGGTGACCGGACGCGACGGATACCTCTTCCCAGGGCACGACGGCGTCTCCCCGATGTCGGAGAAGGCCCTGAGGTACGCGTACGACCAGGCCCGCCTCATCACGGGTCGCCAAGACCTCACCTTCCACGACATGCGCCACAGCGCCGCATCCCTTGCCGGGAGGACCGGTGCCACGACAGCCGAACTCAAGGCGATGATGGGTCACGCGACAGCCGGCATGGTCGAGCGCTACCAGCACGCAAACAAGACCGCACGGAGCCGGCTCGCTCAGAACATGAGCAAGCTCGCCGGGGAGTGACCCGACTACTTCCTCCCGAAGGTTCCAGCACGCACTAGGCGAGCCAGCGCTCACCTTCCCCGGTCGACACCTCGCCGTGGGTCGGGGGCGAGCGACAGGGGACGGGCTTCGTCGTGCAGGCGCTGCGAGCGTTCGAGTACAGGATCGGTGACGTTGGGGACGGTCGCGCCATCGTCCTCATATCGGGCGAGGTCGTTCCTGACCCGGTCCCGGGCCTCTTGTATGCGTCGACGAGCAGTGCGCTCGGAGACGCCGAGGTCCTCTCCGATCGAACGAGCCGGTCGTCCCTGCATCGATTCGCGCAGCGGTCTCTGCAACGACAGGGGAAGCCGGGTCAGCGCATCGCTGATCGCGGCGAGTGACTGCTGCTGATAGGCGCTGGCCTCAGGTGCTGGCGTCCTCGCCGACGGGTCGATGCCGCCCAGAGGGACGAACGTGACCGATTGGCCTCGACCGCGCATCACTCCGGCAGCGTCGACCCCTTGCCGCTGACCTCGCTCGATGGTGACCCACGCATAGTGCGGCCAGCGGTCCGGCCCGATGCGCTCCGGGTCAAACCTGTAGGCCGCCCTCATCAGTTCGACGAACATCTCGCCCCGTAGGTCTTCCGCGTTCCAGGCGTGCCGGGTCTGGGCGTACACGATCGGGACGACCGACGACACCAGCTCGGCGACCGCCTGCCTTCCCTTCATCACGAGCTCCGGCCACTGCGAGGGGTCGATCCCCCGCAAGATCTGTGGCGGGTCTGCGGCATCGCCAGTCGCGGCCGCCACACCCAAGTCTCGGGAATTGCACAGGGCCGTGACTGTGGATCCCGGCAGGACCGTCCCTGGCGCAACCAGAGACTCCGGTGACCACACAGCTCGAGAAGGCAAGGCTCTCGGGAGCATTCCGGCCGGACCGCCGCTGCCAAGATCCGACGTCGCCGCACCTCGTCCCGTCGGACGAAGCATTCTGGGCTCGGCCAAGTACTCCAGAGCGAGCCGGTTGATCCGGCCCGCGACCGGCTTGGCGACGCCCTGGTCGGTGAGGTTGGCCACGACGACCGCATCGCCCACTCCCGAGCGCAGCAGTGCGTCGAGGCGAACGGTTGCCGGTTCGGTGACGTCCGGACGGGTGAGGCGGCGCACCGCGGTGCCTAGCGTGAGCATGACGGCCCTGTCGGTCTCCGATGCCGCGCGCATCTTGGCGTCGATGCCGCGCAGCATGGATTGATGTGCCCGGGCGAGGTCGCGGATGCCGACGAGCATCTCGCCACTGAACGAGTCCGGCAGGGCACCGGTTCGTCGGGCGTCATCAACGAGGGTGTACGCGAGGTGCAGGAGTGCCACGTGCCCGAGTGCGACGCTCCGCGCGACGAGCTGCACGCCAGACAGTGGCTGCACCGCCGCCAGCGCCTCCCGCCAGGACGCCAGGGCGTCGCCTGTCGTAGAGCGTGCAGGCTGACGATGGATGGCCTGGTCGAGTGACGTTTCACCTGCCAGGAGCCAGCCGCTGACCCTGTCGTCTGTCACCCGGATGCGCGCCCAGTGCATCAACTCGTAGGCGACGTGATTCGTGGTGACGACGTGCCTGTCGCGTTCTTCGGCAGGTATCCCGCCAATGTCCTCGGCGACGTCCGCCAGAGCTTGCCGAACGGCGTGCAACGACGGCGCTCTCGTCGGTGTCACGTCGCGCGTTCGCATCGCCCCCGCCGTTGCGATCGCTGCCATCGACATCGGGTCGGCCACGGCGACCGGGCCGAGTTGTCGGCGCAGCTCCATGAGCGTCGAGACTGTGTGCCTCCAGTCCGAGACAAGGTCTCCGGACAGTTCGTCGGTCACGTCCCACTCCAAGCGGCCGAGTTCCCGGCGGACGGCCTGCCACATCGGACGCCTAGTCCGCTAGGTCGGAGTCGATGGTCAGGATCCGCGTGAGGTCGGCCAAGAGAACCCGGAGTCGTGCGAGGTCGGGAAGGAGCTCGGCCAGGGCCAGGTCCCACGACTCGACCTCACCCCTGGCACTCCCGACGCAGGTCGCAGCGTCCATGCTCCCTAGGCCCGGAACGCCGACGGGCCGGCGTGTTGGGTGAGCCGACGACATCAGCAGCGAAATCGCCATTGCCTCGTGGATGAGGCCCGTCGTGTCGTCCCATCGATCAGCGGTCAGCATCGTTGCTTGCCCCAGCAGCAGGTCGACCCGGGCGATGGACTCCGTCGGTAACGCCAACCCAGACCTCACGGCTAGCTCCTTCCCAGTTCTGGGCCACCTGGATGAGGAGCCCTTCGTGAATGTGGTCGTCCGAGGGAGAATCCGGCAGTCATCCCCAGGGCGGCCGCTGGCCCTCCTGGGGAGTGGGTGAAGACGCCTCGCTCGGGTATCTGCGCCCACTCCCCAACTCACCTAACGGCCAAGCGGACGATGGGGGGACACTGGCCGAGCGGAAGTACGTCCGGGGCGAACCTGCGGCCTTTTGGCGCCGAGACCTCCCGCAGGCCCCACGGCCACGCTCGAATCACCGAAGATCCATTCCCAACCGACTTAGCCCTACCTCCTCAACCGTCCGATCAGCACCCGGGCGCCTCTCGCACAGCGCCACCAGCCCGACGTAGCCCCACAAGCTCGAGTCCGACACACCTGTTGCATCGACGGTCCGTCCAACGTCTCTCCTTGCCAGAGCAATGTTGGTAGCCCCGAGCGGATAGTCCTCTCTTCGAGGAATGCAACCCTCTGCCACGAGGGCGCCCGTTGCCTCGTTCTGGGCGGCGTGATGAGTCTGCATAAGCTCACGGCCGGGGACGGGTATGAGTACCTGACCCGACAGGTCGCGGCCATGGACTCCACAGAGAAGGGCCACGCGGGACTCGCCTCCTACTACACCGAGAAGGGCGAGACGCCCGGAGTCTGGATGGGGTCAGGGCTGGCTGGGATCGAAGGCCTGAAGGCCGGCGACATAGTCACCGCAGAGCAGATGCGAGCGCTGTACGGGTACGGCCATCACCCTCTCTCCAGAGAGCGCCTTGAGGCACTTCCTGGCAAGGCAACAATTGCGCAGTTCCTCGAGGCGGTCCGCCTGGGCCGCCCCTTCAACGTGTACACGCACGACATCCCCGCGTTCCGGATCGAGGTCGCCAGGCGCTTCGCCGGCTACAACGCGCGCGCCGGGGCCCGCCCCGGCGCGCCGGTCCCACTGGGTGTTCGCGCGGCTATCCGTACCGAGGTGGGTCGCGAGACCTTCACGGCTGTCTTCGGCCGTGACCCGGTCGACGCGCGTGAGCTGGCCGGGCTCATCGCCCGGGAGTCGCGCCCACGCACGACGGCAGTCGCCGGGTACGACTTGACGTTCTCGCCGGTGAAAAGCGTCTCGACCCTCTGGGCGCTTGCCAACCCCCACACCGCAGCGGTCATCGAGCGCGCTCACCTCGCCGCTGTCGGAGACGCGCTGCGCTTCATCGAGACCCACGCGCTCTACAGCCGGACCGGCCACAACGGGGTCCGACAGGTCGACGTGACCGGCCTTGTCGCAGTCCGGTTCACGCATCGCGACAGCCGCGCCGGCGATCCGGACCTCCACACCCACGTGCCGGTCGCGAACAAGGTCCACACCCTCGACGGAAGGTGGCTGTCGATCGACGGGCGGCTGATGTTCAAGGCCATCGTCGCCGCCTCCGAGGTGTACAACACCGGTCTGGAAGGCCGACTCACCGCGTCCCTACCGGTGCGGTTCGCCGAACGTCCGGCGTCGGATGTCGGCAAGCGTCCGGTCCGCGAGCTCGTCGGCGTCGACCCCATGCTGAATGCTCGCTGGTCGCAACGGCGCGCCTCGATCGAGCATCGCCAGGCCGACCTGACGGCTGCGTTCCAGCGGGAGCATCAACGTCCGCCGACCGCGGTGGAGGCCCGCGCCTTGGCACAGCAGGCCAACCTCGAGACGCGACAGGCCAAGCACGAGCCACGCAGCCTGGCCGAACAACGCGCGGCGTGGCGGGCTGAGGCGGACGAGGTCTTGGGTCCTCGCGGCGTCTCCACGATGCTCGCCGCCACCCTGACGGCCGGTCGCCGCCACACGCCACCGCGCGTGAACCGAACCTGGATACGCACCCAGGCAGCGCAGATCATCACGACTCTTGAGGCTTCGCGGTCGAACTGGCAGGAGTGGCACGTTCGGGCCGAGGCCCTGCGGATCGTCAGGTCCGCCGATCTGCCCCGCGAGAAGGTGGCCAACGCTGTCGCCCGGCTCACCCACGCGGCCCTCACTCGCCACTCGGTCGCGCTCGAGCCTCCGAGCGAGGCAGGGATCAGTGAGCCTGCAGCGCTTCGCCGGGTCGACGGGGCCAGCGTGTACAGCGTCGCCGGCGCCACCTGGCACACGTCCCGGCGGATCCTGGCGGCCGAACGCCGACTCCTCGAAGCCTCCGAACGCTTTGACGGGCACCGAGCACCCGAGCTTGCGGTCGGCGTCGCCCTCGTGGAGGCGGCCGCTAACCAGACCCCGCTCAACCTTGGACAGATCGCCCTGGTTCGCAGCATGGCGACCTCCGGTGCCCGCTTGCAGCTCGCGATCGCCCCTGCTGGATCGGGCAAGACCACGGCCATGAGCGCCCTCGCCGCTGCTTGGCGCAACGGCGCCGGAACCGTGATCGGGCTCGCACCGTCCGCCGCTGCAGCAGCCCAGCTGAGCTCACAGATCGACACTCACGCCGACACCATCGCCCTGCTCACACACGCCCTCCTGAACCAACGGCCACTCCCGGCATGGGCCGCCCAGGTCGGCCCCACCACCCTGGTTGTCATCGACGAAGCAGGGATGGCCGACACCCTCTCCCTCGACACGGTCGTGCAGTTCGTCCTCGACCGCGGCGGCTCCGTACGGCTCATCGGCGACGACCAGCAGCTCGCCGCAATCGGCGCGGGAGGTGTGCTGCGCGACCTCCAGACCCACCACGGCGCCGTACAGCTCACCGAGCTCGTACGGTTCGCCGACCCGGCAGAAGCCGCCGCCAGCCTGGCCCTGCGCGGCGGCGACCCTGAAGCCTTGGGCTTCTACCTTGACAACCATCGAGTTCACGTCGGCGACCTCGCTAGCTGTGCCGACCAGGTGTTCGACGCCTGGCTCACCGAACGGCTCGCCGGGACCGACGCGCTCATGCTCGCCCCCACCCGGACCCTCGTCGCCGAGCTCAACGCCCGCGCCCAAGACCACATCCACGACGGCACCGACCCGGGCCGCCGAGTCACCCTGGCCGACCACACGCACGTCCACGTCGGCGACGTGATCATCACCCGCCTCAACGACCGCCGACTCCGCACCTCCGCCACCGACTGGGTCCGCAACGGCGACCGCTGGACCGTCAACGGCATCGCTTCCGACGGCGCGCTCCGGGCCATCCACCAGTCCAACCGGCACCAGGTGATCCTGCCCTCCTCGTACGTCGCCGAGTCGGTCGAGCTCGGCTACGCCTGCACCATCCACAGCGCCCAAGGCGTCACCGCCGACACTGTCCACGGCATCGCCACCGGCACCGAGACCCGCCAGCAGCTGTACACGATGCTCACGCGCGGCCGGTACGCCAACCACGTCCACCTCGAGGTCGTCGGCGACGGCGACGCCCATTCCCTCATCTGGCCCGAAGCGATCATCCCGCCCACCGCCACCGACATCCTGGAACGCATCCTCGCCCGCGACGACGCCAACACCTCCGCCACCACCACCGCCCGAACCCTCGCCGACCCTGCCACCCGCCTCGCCGACGCCTGTGCCCGGTACACCGACGCACTCGGCTACGCCGCAGAACAGATCGCCGGACCCGACCTTGCCGCTCGCCTCGACCGGGTCGCAGACGCCCTCGTCGAGGGACTCACCGACGCACCAGCCTGGCCCACCCTGCGCGCCGACCTGCTCCTCCTGGCCGCCTCCGGCATGGAACCCATCACGGCCATCACAGACGCCGTCCACGTCCGTGAACTCGGCACCGCCACCGACCCAGCCGCCGTCCTCGACTGGCGACTCCAACCCGCCACCGGACGCCACAACTGGCCCGGCCCTCTACCGTGGCTAGGAGGGCTGCCCACCAGCATCACCCAACACCACGACTGGGGCGACTACCTCGTACGCCGGCACCAGCTGGTGACAGAGCTTGCCGAACAGGTACGCGATCGGGCCATGGCCTCTCCCGAAACCCCGACCTGGGCGGTCGCTGGCGGCTTGCGCGTCGACTCGGACACCATGGCCGAGCTCGCTGTGTGGCGAGCAGCCCACGGCACACCGGCGTCAGACACCCGACCCACGGGCGAACGGCAGCACGCCGCGATCGAAGCCCGGTGGCAAGCCCGCCTCGACCAGCGCATCACCAACCCCTACTCCTCCGCCATCGCTGCCTGGACGCCCCTGCTCCAGCATCTCGCTCCCGCGACCGACGACGACCCCTACCTCCCCGTCGTCGCCCAGAGACTGGCCCAGCTCGAAGCCGTCGGACTGGACGCGCGGCAGCTCCTCCGCTCGGCCGCAGGCGAGACGCCACTCCCCGACGACCACCCCGCCTCAGCCCTCTGGTGGCGGATCCGCCGACACCTCACCCCCGACATCACGAGCCGACTCACGGATCTCGGCGACCGCCGCGCCGAGGACAAGGTCTCAGCACGCGTCCTATCGGACTACCTAGAGCCCAACGTGACGGAAGAGAACTGGTGCGCCGCCGTTATCTCGGAGCCGGGAGACCCGACATCCAGTACCGATCTCGCGCCCGACCTCGCCTTCACGTGGGAAGCGATCGAACGCCGCGCCATGACTCCCCCGCCCGCATCCGCGGCAGACCTGGCAGCCCAGCTCAAGCGTGCCGACGACTGGACCGCCAGTCCGCACACCCCTCAGAGGCTCGCTGCCGTCAACGACCTAGCGCTGGCCTTCTACCAGGCCTGCTACCCCGGATCCTGGGCGCACCCATACCTGACAGGCCGATTCGGAACCGACCTCACCGAGGACCCCGATGTCCGCCCCGGGTACGCCCCCGGCGGCTGGACGAGCCTCGTCCACCATCTCCACACGCACGGCGTCACCGACGCGGAGCTCCTCGCCAGCGGCCTCGCACTCGCCGCCTCCACCGGACATCTCGTCGACCGGTTCCGCGACCGCGTCGTCTTCCCGATCGTTCACGAGAACCAGATTCTCGGATTCGTCGGCCGCCGTCACCCCGATGCCACCGACCTCGACAAGGCTGGACCCAAGTACCTCAACACCCCCGAGACCCTGCTCTTCCACAAGCGGGCCCAGCTGTACGTCGCCGGCATTCGGCACCTCGATAACGGCGGCATCCCCGTCCTCGTCGAAGGACCCGCCGACGCCATCGCCGTCACCACAGCCAGCCACGGCCGCTATGTGGGCGTCG
This sequence comes from Actinomycetes bacterium, assembly GCA_021803025.1. Taxonomy (GTDB): domain Bacteria; phylum Actinomycetota; class Actinomycetes; order Propionibacteriales; family Propionibacteriaceae; genus Fen-668. Next base: position 15,911 of record JAJZQV010000036.1, read on the forward strand.
CACCTCTCGGCACCCATCTGACTACCGAGCAAGCCACACAGCTCCGCCCCCTCGACATCGACCCGATCATCGCCACCGACGCAGACATACCCGGCCAGGTCGCCGCGCACCGTAACTACTGGATGCTCACCCCGCAGCTCCTCCGACCGCGGCATGCTTCCCTACCCGAGGGCACCGATCCAGCCGAACTCGTCGCCTCAGGTCACGCGACGCAACTGCTCGACGAGCTCGTCAGCGCCAAGCCCCTGGCCGACAACCTCATCGCTGAGCGCCTGGCCAACCTGCCACCTGCCGAAGCCGTACTCGCGTCCGCCCCCGTGATCGCTGCGCAACCGGTCGAGTCATGGGAGCCCTCCATCCACTCGGTCGCAAATCAACTCAGCATCGACGCCGACCTCGTCCGCACAACCGTCTTGCCCTTCATCTACGCCTGGAACCAGGACCCTGCACCAATCGCAGACCAACAGCTCCGACTCACCGGGAACATCCGCGACCGCCTCACGACAGCTTCACGGTCGCGCCACTGGGAGGAGTTCGCCAACCAGATCGATCCGCGCCTGGTGACCGATCCACATTGGCGCGAGCTGGCTGCAAGCCTGCAAGGCACGGAAGACCACCGCCTCAACGTACGCGACGCCGTCACCGTCGCCCTTCAGGACGGCGCCCTCAACCCCGACGCGCCCGCAGCGGACCTCGCCGGACGGCTCGAGCGAGTCACCACTCCCCTACCGCTTCCCGCCGGTCCCCTCGAAACCCGAGCACAGGAGCCGTTCGACACCTCGGGGCTCGACTATCTGCCAGAGCCGACCCCCGGTCCGATCCAGTGGCGATGAATCTCCGGCACGCCGACGTGAACTACCCATGTAAGGAAGTGGGAGCCGTGGGCGGCTCACACCCACCCCCGGGAATCGCCACACAACACGGCCCCCACCCACCAGAAACACTATCGGGGGACCACATTCCGCGACCGGAAAACGCAGACGGTCGCTATCCCAGGGCGACCACGGCATATGAGATCCAGGCACGCAGTACGGAGCCCGCTGGAGTGTCCGTCGGCGCTGGTTCACCCCTCGACCCACGCAGAAAGACCCCAAAGTACGCGCATTTAGGAAGTACGATCCCTCGACCCCCGGGCTAAGATGAACGACACCCTCCGGAGCACCGATGACACCCCATAGACGCCTAGGGCGCGCGCAGTGAACGCCAACGATGCGCTTCTCATGGCAGTGCTCACGGTTCTCGGCGCCTTGATCGGTATCGCCACCAAGTGGCGCGTGTCCACTCTCGCCTACCGCCATGACGACGAGAAGGACCTGCCATTGCCAGGGGCACGCTGGTGGATCCCCATCGCCGCGGCCGCCGCCAGTGGACTCCTGGCGTGGCGATTCGGCATCGCACGGTGGCCCCTCCTACTGCCCACCCTCCCCGTCGCCTGGTACGGACCATGGCTGTCTGCCATCGACCTCGACGTCCGCCGCCTCCCCAATCGCCTCCTCGTCGCCCACGGCGCGTTCGTGTTCGCAGGGGTCGCGGCGGCAGCAGCTATCACCACAGACTCCGCTCTCGCCCTCCGGGCCGCTGCCGGCGGAGCGCTCGGCTTCGCAGTCTTCTGGATCCTCGACCATGTCCTCCCGGGCGGCTTCGGCTGGGGCGACGGCAAGTGCGTCCCGATCATCGGCGCGGGGACCGCTTCAATCACTCTCTCGGTGGAGTGGTGGACGTTCCTTATCGCGTGCCTGGCGGCCGTTGCTGCCACTCCGTTCCGGCGCCGGCGCTCCGCGTTCCCGTTCGGGCCGTGGCTGTTCAGCGGAGCCGTGGCGGCGCTGACGTTGTTCGGCTGAGACCAGCCAGGGTCTCCTCGACGACAGTCGGTCGGTAGCCGTCGCACACCCGCAAGACACGCACCCTTGGCGTTCTCATGCCAGCGACCGCCAGACGGCTTCCTCGGTACGGTGTCGTGGTCACCCCAAATCGAGGAGCCTGAGTTGGCCACCAGAGCGACGATCCACGACGTGATCGAGGACTTCCGTTTCGCCCCTACGAACGTGGAGCGGGGCGAGAAGTTCGAGAAACTGATGGTCGACTACTTCCGGTTGGACCCGACGCTGAGCGTGGAGTACGACGAGGTCCAGCGCTGGCCCGACTGGGCCCATCGCGAGAACACCCACGACGCCGGCATCGACCTGGTCGCCCGCAGCAAGGACACTGGTGACTGGACAGCGATCCAGTGCAAGTTCTACGACCCCAAGCACTCACTACAGAAGGCCGACATCGACTCGTTCTTCACCGCCTCCGGCAAGACCTGGGACGGGGTGAAGTTCGCGAACCGGATCCTCATCTCCACCACCGACCGGTGGTCCAGCCATGCCGAAGCGGCGCTGAAGGACCAGCTCATCCCGGTGCAGCGGATCGGCCTGGCCGATATCGCTGAGTCCCCGATTGACTGGATGCGCGTCGACAAGCTCAAGTTCGAGGCCAAGCGCGCCGTGAAGTACGGCCTGCGTGAGCACCAGAAGACCGCCATCGCGAAGATCCTCGAGGGCTTCGCCACCCACGACCGCGGGACGTGGATCTCCGCGTGCGGCACGGGCAAGACGTTCACGAGTCTCAAGCTGACGGAGCGGATGTGCGCCGATAACGACGGCCACCTCAAGGTCTTGTTCCTGGCCCCGTCGATCTCTCTGGTCTCGCAGTCGCTGCGGGAGTGGATGGCCCAGTCGCAGACGGACATTCGCCCGTTCGTGGTCTGCTCCGACACGAAGGCCGGCAGGCAGGCCGAGGACATCACCACCCACGACATACCGCTCCCCACGACCGACGCCGCCCGGCTCGCCGCCAACCTCGCCACCGTGGGGCGCCGTGCGCAGGGCATGACGGTGGTGTTCTCCACGTACCAGTCGATCGACGTCGTCGCCCAGGCGCAGAAGGCCTCCGATGTCGAGTTCGACCTGATCCTGTGTGACGAGGCGCACCGCACGACGGGGGTGAAGCTTCCCGGTGAGGCGGATGAGTCCTCGTTCGTGAAGGTCCACGACAACACCTACCTGCCCGCCGCGAAGCGCCTCTACATGACCGCCACGCCGCGGATCTACGGGGAGGCGGTAAAGAAGAAGGCCGACGAGGCGTCGGCAGTGCTGACGAGCATGGACAACCAGGACCTGTTTGGCCCCGAGTTCCACCGCCTCGGTTTCGGGGAAGCCGTCGAGAAGCGCCTCCTGTCCGACTACAAGGTCATGGTGCTCGTCGTCGAAGGTGACGCGGTCGCCGAGTCGCTGCAGCAGTCGCTCGCGATCGACTCGGAACTGACGATCGACGATGCGGCCAAGATCGTCGGCTGTTGGAACGGCCTGGCCAAGCGCACCCAGGACGGGTTCTTCGGCAAGGACGCGTCTCCGATGAAGCGGGCCGTCGCCTTCGCCCGCGACATCCGCTCCTCCAAGGCGTTCAGCACCGCGTTCCCCGAGGTGGTCGAGAACCTGACCGACCGCGAGACCGAGCTGTCGTGCGACGTCCGGCACGTCGACGGCACAATGAACGCGCTTGAGCGGGCCGACTCGCTGGCATGGCTCAAGGCGCCGATCCCCGAGGGCGAGTGCCGCGTGCTGACCAACGCCCGCTGCCTGTCCGAAGGCGTCGACGTGCCGGCCCTGGACGCCGTCCTCTTCCTCCATCCGCGGAACTCCTTGGTCGACGTCGTACAGTCCGTCGGCCGCGTCATGCGCAGGTCGAAGGACAAGGAGTTCGGGTATGTGATTCTGCCCGTCGCGATCCCCGCCGGCATGGCACCGGAAGAGGCACTACGCGACAACAAGCGCTTCAAGGTCGTCTGGGACGTCCTCAACGCGCTGCGCTCACACGACGACCGGTTCAACGCCATGGTCAACTCCATCGACCTCGACAAGAACACCAAGGGCAAGATCGGCTTCGATATCATCGGCAACGGCCGTGCGACGGACACCGAAGACGGCAGCGCGCGCAAGCCCATCGGCCTCCAGCTCCCGCTGTTCTCTCTGCAGGAGTGGCGCGACTCAATCCTGGCCCGGATCGTCACCAAGTGCGGCGACCGCGACTACTGGGACCAGTGGGCCGACAGCGTCGTCGACATCACCGCCAACACCACCGCCCGCATCGGCACGATTCTCCACAATGCTGACGATGCCCTGGTTCAGCAGTTCGCGAACTTCGTCGACGGCCTCAAGGCGAACCTCAACGACTCCATCCGCCAAGACGACGCGATCGCCATGCTCAGCCAGCACCTGATCACGAGACCGGTCTTCGACGCCCTGTTTGAGCACGACTCATTCGCGGCTCACAACCCGGTCTCCAAAACCATGCAGCAGATGGTGGACGCTCTCGCCAGCCACGGGCTCGACGCTGAGACAGCGCAGCTGGACAAGTTCTACGAGTCCGTGCGCAAGCGCGCCTCGCAGATCGAGACGCCCGCCGGCCGCCAGTCGGTGATCCACGAGCTGTACGAGCAGTTCTTCCGTAAGGCGTTCCCGAAGCAGTCCTCGTCGCTCGGCGTCGTCTACACCCCCGTCGAGATCATCGACTTCATCCTCCGCGCCGCCGACGAGGTGTGCCGCCAGGAATTCGGCTACGGCCTCACCGACGAAGGCGTCCACGTCCTCGACCCGTTCACCGGCACGGGCACCTTCATCGTCCGACTCCTCGAATCCGGTATCATCAAACCCCAAGACCTGGCCCGCAAGTACAGCCACGAACTTTGGGCCAACGAGATCATGCTCCTCGCGTACTACATCGCCTGCGTCAACATCGAAACCACCTACCAGGCTGTCATGAAAGCCGCCCATCCCGGCCAGGACATCCCGTACCAGGCATTCCCCGGCGCCACGCTCACGGACACTTTCCAGATCACCGACGACGGCGACCAGGTCGACACCAGCCTGATCCCGGTCAACAACGACCGCATCACGGCGCAGCTCGCCGTGCCCATCAAGGTAATCGTGGGGAATCCGCCGTACTCCGCCGGCCAAGGGTCCGCCAATGACAACAACGCGAACCTGAAGTACGCCACGCTCGATGCTCGCATCGCGGCCACGTATGCGGCGCGTTCCACAGCGACGCTCAAGAACAGCCTCTACGACTCGTACATCCGAGCCTTTCGCTGGGCCACCGACCGCCTCGGCGACCAGGGCGTAATCGCGTTCGTGTCCAACAACGGCTGGGTAGACGGCAACACCGCCGACGGCATCCGCAAGACGTTCGTCGACGAGTTCAGCAACGTGTACGTCTACAACCTCCGCGGCAACCAGCGCACCGCCGGTGAAGTATCTCGTCAGGAGGGTGGCAAGGTCTTCGGGTCAGGAGCGCGTACTGGAGTGGCTGTGCTCGTCGCGGTCAAACGTCCGGGAGCTGGCACATGCTCTCTGAAGTACCACGGTGTCGCCGACTATCAGAGCCGCGAGGAGAAGCTCGCCGATCTTGAGCCGGCCGACCTCGGATCCGTCCCCTGGAAATCCCTGACCCCTAACGCTGACGGGGACTGGCTCAATCAACGTAGCGCCATATTCGGGGACTTCTGGACGCTTGGCACCAAGAGCACCTCGACGACGGAGACCTGTATTTTCAAATTGTACTCGGGCGGCGTCAAGACGAACCGGGATGCATGGTGCTTCAATTTCGATGAGTCCGTGTTGCGGGACAATCTGGATGCAGCCATGAACTTCTACAACTCTGAGGTGGACAGATACGTCCGTGAACAGCCATCGGGCCCAATAGACGCCTGGCTGGACTTGAATCCCCGGTACTTCAGCTGGGACCAAGCTGATCGAGAACGACTTCCACGCGGAAAACGCTACTCGGTCGAAGCGGAAGACATTAGGGTGGCTGTCTACAGGCCATACATGAAACAACATGCCTATGTCAGTCGCGAGTTCAATAATCGCGTCTACCGCCTCCCTTCGATCTTCCCAACCCTTCACCAGGAGAACCTGGGATTCTACGTTCCAGCTCCGGGAGCCAGCGCCCCGCCGTTCATGGCCCTCGCTGTTGATTGCCTGATCGATCTGGGCGCATGCGGGATCAGCGCTGCTCAGTATTTCCCGCGCTGGACCTACGAGAAGCCGGGGACCGTGGACCAGGGTTCGCTGCTGGACGTCGCAGCGGACGTAGACGATTGGGGCTACCGCCGGGTGGACAACATCACCGATGGGATCCTGGCGCTGTACCGACAGACGTTCGGCCGACAGGTGACCAAGGACGACATCTTCTACTACGTCTACGGGGTGCTGCACTCGGAGCAGTACCGGACGAAGTTCGCCGCGGATCTCAAGCGGATGCTGCCGCGTATCCCGCTGGCGGCTTCGCGGGAGGACTTCGAGGCGTTCGTGGACGCCGGCCGAAAGCTCGCTGAGCTGCATGTGAACTACGAGTCCGTCGATCCGTACCCCCTCCACGAGCAGGCGCCGCTCACTGGGGACCGGTGGGAGCTGTACCGCGTGCAGAAGATGCGCTGGGTCGACAAGACGACGAAGAAGGCGATCATCTACAACGGCCACGTCACGCTCGGCGACATCCCTGCCGAGACGCACCGCTACATGCTCGGATCCCGATCGGCCATCGAATGGCTCATCGACCGCTACCAGGTGAAGACCGACAAGGACTCCGGCATCGTCAACGACCCCAACGACTGGTGCCGCGAACACGACGACCCTCGATACATCGTCGACCTAATCAAGCGAGTCACCCGGGTAAGCGTCGACACGATGCGGATCGTCGACTCGTTGCCGGCCCTTCCCATCTAGGGGACCGTCGCGCGCGGGACATCGGAGCGGCGGGGTTTTCACACTCGGGCCACCCTCCGCGGAGACCGGGTGCGATGCCCCACTCGCCTGTCTGGCGTTCCGAAGGGCCTGTTGTCTCCTGGCGGCCGCCACGTCCGCATCGTACGCACGCAGCCGCCGCGCCGAGGCCAGGTCGCCAGTAAACACTGTGAAGCGGCTGCCTGCCGGCCACGGCTGATGGTCCTCGTCGCACGACTGCTTGAGACGCCGTCGCATCCGCTCAAAGAAGCCCGGTAGCACGAACCGGTGCCACTCTTCGAGGGGGCCGGCCTGAGTCGCCAGGCCTGCACGCCACCGTGTGTCGGCCACGACCGCGAGTTCGTGGACCAAGTGGGGGTGGAGCGGCCAGCAGTCGGGAATGGCCTCCCCTGCCGCCGCCTCCCACACGTACTCATGGTTGATCCACTCCGCCACATGCTCGAGCCAGATCCACAGCTCCTCGCGAAGGACCGGGTCCAGACACGTGGCCGGATCCCATGGGCGCGGAAGGTCGCTCGGCTTGCCAACCCCCTTCTTCTCCTCCGCGCTCCCGTTCTCGGCGGTCCAGAGGTTTCCATATGCCTTGCGAATCCTGGTGCCGGGCTCTGGGAACCCTTCGATGAGACGGTGGGGAGGGCCACCTTCACCAGCCATGAAGTCGCGCTTCCACGAGCGCAGCGACAGTACGAGCCTCCGCGTCGCGCACGCGATCGCGGTTCCTCGCGAGGTTCTCCCGCAGCTCACGCTGCTGGTCGAGAAGCCTCCTCCCCTTCCGGCCATCAATGCAGCGGTGAAGCCGGGCGATGATGGGCCTCGCATTCTCTGCCACCACGAGGGCCTGCCCCTCGGGAAGCTGCCGGATCTCCTCGGGACGCAGGATCGGGATCTCCTCCGAGGTGATCGTGCGACCTCGACCGCCGCTCGTCTGCCACGAGGACCGCGGCACTCGGACGCGACCAACCAGATCTGAGACCTCCTGGTTGAACGCCACGTCCTTCGAACCGCCGAACCACACGAGCACGTTCGTGAGGCCGACGAGTGCTCGCGCCTCCTGCTCCCCAAAGATCGTGGCCAGCTGGCGGAAGGTCTGGGCCGCGTAGATGAACGACAGCCCGAGCGCACGCTCGTTGGCCATGCGCGTTCGCAGCGTCGGCAGAGGCGCCGTCGACGGGAGCTCGTCGAGACAGGCCAACATGGGCGGGCACAGTCGTCCGTACGGGCTGTCATTGGCGAGTGCGATGGCCGTGTCGAGTACGTACTCGGCAAAAGCGGTCATGAGAGGGGACGCGGACGCGTACGGGTCCTCGCGGCCGAGCAGGTAGATGGTCCCCTGTCGGCGGATCACCTCTGCGATGTTGGTCGCAGATCGACCGTCGGAGGGCACGCAGCGGCGACGGATATCGTCCTGAAAGAAGAGCGAGACGGCCTGCTGGACGGTGGTGATGGTGTTCGCGCTCGTACGCTCGTCACCCCGCAGGGCCCCGGTCAGGAGGCCGGCCCACAGCGGATCGGAGTGCGGGTGTCTCCGCAGGATCTCCTCGGGCTGCGACGTCGACAGCGGCTTGGCGACCCAGGTAAGCACGTCATCCAGGGAGTTGCCGGTGAGTGCGGCGGCGTGGAAGTAGGCCATGAGCACCTTCGAGGCCTCCGCCGCGTAGAACCGGGCCGCGGCGTCTCCCGATCCGTGGGTGCTTCTGTTGATGGTGCCAGCAGTGAATGCTTTGGCTCGTCGTTCGGCGACCACCCGGTCTACGCAGCCTGCGACCGGGTCCCAGACGAGCTCGGGTAGTCCGGGCACGAGGCCGAACGGGTCGAGTACGACGCACGGGCTGCCGCCCGTGGCGCGCTCTGGGAGCGAGAGTAAGAGGTCATCCGGCTTGGTGAGGGTGACGAGTGCTGCGCCAGGCGCGTCGATCAGCGCCGGGGTCAACAAGTCCAGCGTCTTCCCGGAACCCTGCGGGCCGATGACTCCAGCCGTACGGTCCCACGGACACCACAGCTCCCCCGACCGCGGCTGATAGCCGACGCCGACGCGCCAGCCCACCTCGCGTGGGTCGAACCGCCTTGAGCTGTGGAGCAAGCCGAGAGCGTGAGATTGGGTGCCGATCACAGACCCGTCCTCCCTCTCCGGGGATAGAGATCCGGTCGCACGACGTGCCGTACCCTCCTGAGCCGCTGAAGGCCCAGTAGCTCGTGTGCCTCGACACTCGTCGCCATCCCCCGCATCCGACCAGGGCCACGCAATGTCCAGACGGCATAGCCCGCTGCAGCGAGTCCCGACGCAGCAACGAGACCAAAGCCGAGCAGCCACATCCACAGGACCGCAGGCGTGGCCGGATGCTCAACACGACTCAGCCCCGCGGCAGCGTCGCCCGCCAGCACGCCTGGCAAGCTCGTGACGAGCCCGGTGAGCGGAGGCCATCGCCATCCGGCTCCAGCAACCAAGTTCGCCACCGCGCGAGCAAGATGGATGGTGACCACGAGCACGGCCAGTACGACGCAGGCCACGGCGAGCGGGACCTCCCAGGTCCACGGATAGGGATCCTGTACGCGCTCTCGCTGCATGGCCACTCCTTCCCCGTCGCTGACGTAACGCTGCTTCCTCCCCACTCGTGGGCGCACACCCGAACAGCAGGAGCCGAGGCGGGTCATCCATCACAGGGCCTTCGATGGCTCCGGGCGCCGCGTTGGACGCTGCCTCTGAAGGATGTGCGCGCCTCTGCTCCGTGAATCCATGGATCTCGGGTGCGTGCGCGAACGCCGCTGGTCACGGGGCGGTTGCGGCTCCCTTGGCGGCCTGTCAGGCTCGGGCCGTAGGTCGTCTGGGAGCGCCGCTGAAAGCGCTCGAAGGAAGGCAGGTCCATGCACTTCACGGCGGAGACGCGCCTCGACGAGGGGGTCTTGGAGCGGGACTTCCTGCTCGGCGAAATCCCCGGCATCCTGTGGACGCCGCCCGAGGCCCCACTCTCACCGGTGCCGCTGATGCTGCTCGGTCACCCCGGCGGACTCACGCGGCTGCGTTCACGGCTGTCAGGCCGCGCACTGCGATCGACGGCGCAAGGCTTCGCCGCAGTGACTATCGAACTGCCCGGAAGCGGAGCGCGGCCCGTATCCGCGTCCGCGGAGCAAGCCCGTGCCGACCTGCGCTCGGCCATCTCAGCCGGGTCGAAGCCCAGCGAAGATGTCATCGACCGTCTGATCCTTCCCCTGGTCGAGCAGGCAGTCCCGGAGTGGCAGGCAGCCCTCGACGCGATCCAGGCATTGCCCGGTCTGAGTGGCCCGGTGGGGATCTCCGGCGGGGTCATCGCGATCGGCACCCGGTTGGCCCTGGTCGAGCCACGCATAGCTGCAGCCGGCCTGTTCGCAGGCAGCTATGTGCCTCGTACGACCATCGAGGAGGCCCGACGAGTCACGATTCCCGTACACGTCCTGCTGCAATGGGACGACGTGGAGAACGACCGGCAACGAGCACTGGAGCTGTTCGACGCGTTCGGCTCGCGGGAGAAGACGCTGCAGGCCAACATGGGCGGGCATACCGGCGTCCCCCCGTTCGCAGGAGAGGACGCAGCCCGCTTCTTCGCGCGTCATCTGACCTAGCCACACAAGCACCGGGAGCGGCGGAACAGGACGTTCCGCGAGGACGTCTTGACGTGCCCTTCGGTTAGTGGTGAGCCGGCTTCCGCCTACCCGTCCTTGGTGGGCCCACGACGAGGACAACCGCGACTCGGATCCGCGTGTGAGTATGTCAACTCGACTTGGCCCCACCATGGCGGTTTGAGTTGGCCCCACCCGCGCGGGTGTGGGCGAGGCGGTAGCTGGTAGTGCCGGTCTCGATGATGGTGGCGTCGTAGGTGAGCCGGTCG
>JAJZQV010000153.1 GCA_021803025.1 Actinomycetes bacterium
ACTCGCGTCGGTGGTGGTGCCACTACTCGTCAGAGCTACTCGACGGAGGAGGGAGCCGACGATCAGGCGGCCTGCCCGGGTCCCGCGTGTGCGTGGCAGAAGACGGTGCCGCCCGGCACCACGCAGGGTCGAAAGTCACTACCCGGGTGGGTAGTCCGGGGGATAGCGTGCGCGGCGACATCCGCGCGCGCGGAGGCGGTCGGGTCGAGGGGGGCGACGCCGCAGAAGCGGAAGGGAGGAGAGATCGTGAGACGATTTCGCACGGTCATGATCGGTGTCGCCGTGGCGACGCTGTTGACCGCGACGCCGGTCGGCGCGGCCGGGCAGAGCGGTGACGGCGCGTCGTCGGACAGCCCCTCGACACACCAGATGGTCGACACGACGTCGGCGATCGTCCAACTGAAGGGCGAGCCGCTGTCAACGTACGTGAAGACGAAGCCCGCGCCCGGCAAGAAGATCGACTTCAACAGCAGCACGGTGAAGGCGTACAGGGCGCAGCTCAACCAGCTCCGGAACGACTTCAGGAAGTGGCTCCAGGCGAACGCCCCGAAGGCCCAGATCACGGGGCAGTTCGACATCTCGGTCAACGCCGTGTCGGTGCAACTGAACGGCACGAGCCTCGACCTGCTGAAGACGGCGCCGCAGGTGCAGACGGCGCAGTACGAGGGCCTGTACTACCCGACAGTCGATGAGACAGTCGATCCCGACCTCGCGCTGATCAGTGCCGTACAGGCCTGGGGTCAGGCGGGCGGCGCAGCGGACGCCGGCGCGCGCGTGAAGGTCGCGGTCGTCGATACCGGCATCGATGTCACCCACCCGTGCTTCAGCGATGCGGGATATCCCGCCCAGAAACAGCTCGGTGACGAGCGCTTCACGAACAACAAGGTCATTGTCGCGAAGGTCTTCAACAACAAGACCCCGAGCCAGCGCTACACGGCGGAGGCACTGCAGGACCACGGCACGCACGTGGCCGGCACGATCGCCTGCAACTACAACACACCGGCGACCGTCCACGGCGTCGAGATCCCCTACGGCATCTCGGGCGTGGCACCGCGCGCCCTCCTCGGCAACTACAACATCTTCCCCGGCGACGTGACGAACGCCCGTTCCGAGGACATCTTCAAGGCGCTCGAGGCCGCGTACGGCGACGGCATGGACGTCGCGAACATGAGCCTCGGTGGCAATGCGAATGGAGCGCAAGACCTCCTGACGGTGGTCGTTGATGACCTCGACCAGGCCGGCATGGTCGTCGCGGTCGCCGCGGGCAACAGCGGTCCCGGTCACGACACGGTCGAGTCCCCGGGCTCCGCGGCGCGTGCCCTGACCGCGGGCGCCAGCACGGTGCCGCATTTCGTCGGAGCGCCGCTGACGGTCGGGGACACGACGTACGGCCTCGCCGCCGGTGATTTCACGACCGTCACGTCGGACCTCGCCGCGGGCCTCGGCGTTGTCAGCACCACCGACGGAACACTGAGCACTGCGTGCAGTGCTCTTCCCGCCGCCAGCCTCTCCGGGAAGATCGCGCTCGTCTCTCGCGGAACCTGCTCATTCTCGATGAAGATCCGCTACGCGCAGGCCGCCGGCGCGGTCGCGACGATCGTGGTCAACAACGTTGCCGGTGACCCGACGGCCATGGCGAAGGACGGGACCCCGGACCAGCCGGCGATCCCGGCATACATGGCCAGCCTGGCTGACCGGCCCGCGCTGATGGCGGCCGACGGCAGTTCCGCGACGATCGGCGCCGACATGCAGTACTTCCTCACCACCAACGCCGACATCATGGCCGGCTTCAGCAGCCAGGGCCCGACGGACGTCGACTTCCGCGTCAAGCCGGACGTCGTCGCCCCCGGCGTCAACGTCCTCAGCTCAATCCCCCACCAGTTCTGCTCCGACCCGCCGTGCTTCGCGTTCTTCCAGGGAACGTCGATGGCGACCCCGCACCTCGCGGGTTCGGCCGCGGTCGTCATCGGTCAGCATCGCGATTGGTCACCGGCACAGGTTCGCTCGGCCATTGTCAACACGGCTGATCAGGGCGTGCTGAGGAAGTGCACCGACGGAACGACGCTGGCAACCGACGTGAACATCGTCGGCGCCGGCAGGGAGAACCTCCTCTCGGCCGTCAATGCCTCGGTGGCTCTCGATCCCGTGAGCATCAGCTTCGGGGCCGTCCCGTCCGGCTCAGGCCAGACCCGAACCTTCCCGCTCGTGCTCACGAACCTGACGGGCTCGCAGGAGACCCTGCAGGCAGGTGTTGGGGCGGGGGACGCGAGCGTTGTCTTCTCGGTCGATCAGGTGCCCGTGACGCTGGCCGCGGGCGCGTCAACGACGATCACCGTGACGATGACAGCCGACAAGGGCGCCACGGTCGGTGATCACCAGGGCATTCTGCGTATCTCCGTTGGGGGCACCGAAGTGGCTCACGCGGCCCTCTACGTCTTCGTGAAGCAGTAGAGGCGGCACCTCGGGTGCCGGTGAATCGAAGGGGCCTGGTCTCGCGGCCAGGCCCCTTCGATCCGTCGTACTCCGACGTCCGACGTCAGCTGCCTGAGGCGGTGACGACGTCCTGCTGGTGGATGGGGGTGGGCACGAACTCGTAGCCGTAGAACCAGGTCACGTCCTGGACGTTGTTCGTGTCCGTCCAGAGTGCGTGGTAGGTGCCGTCGGAACCGACGGCGATGTCGGTGTAATCGCCGAAGAAGCCGCCACCGAAGCCGTACTGCGTGTTGATGGGGTGGCTGGTAACTGTCCTGGTGGCGCCGCCCAGTGTCTGGACGACGTAGTCGAGCCGCGTGTTGTCCACGTACGGCCCGAGATCTTCGCAACTGATCCGCCCGACGGAGAGCGGCGTCGCCGGCTTTGCGCACGTCTGCCAGGGCGACACAACGTCACCGCGGTACGCGGAGATGTATACGGTGCCGCTCGGGCCGACCGCCACCGCGGGGAAGATGTCCTCGACCGGGCCGGGGGAGGCCGGCGCATCGAGCGTCGTGCTGTCGGGATTGGTCGCCGGATAGCCGACTTCGCTGCGCGAACCCGCGGCGAACACACGCGCCGGATCGGTCCATGTCGCTCCACCGTCCGTCGACCTGCTCCAGACCGCGATCGACGCGCACCCGGAGTCGTAGTAGTTCTTCAGGCTGACGTACGGCCCGCACGCCGCGTCACCAGCCAGGTTGTCGTTGCTTGGCGTGGTTGCCGTCGTCCAGGTCGCGTAGAGATCGCCATTCGGCGCGACCGCCGCTGCGGGGAAGCTGTTGACGCGGAAGAGCGTGTCCGTCAGCGGATTGCTGTCCGCGAGCGCGGAAATCGCGACGGGCTTGGACCACGTCGCGCCGCCATCGCTCGACTTGACCATGTATGTCGAGTTGAGCCTCGCGAGCCGGGTCGAGCCGTCCCAGAACACGTAGAGCGTGCCGTCTGGGCCCACGACCGGCCGCGATCCCTGCCCATAGAGGACGTTGCCGGAGATCAGCTTGGGTTGGCTGAAGGTGCGGCCGCCGTCGGTCGAGTAGACGAACGCGATGGGCGACTGGACGTAGTTGCCCGTACCGGCGCTGAACACGAAGCGCGTCCACGTGACGTACACACGGTCACGGAACGGGCTCGATGCGTTCGAGTCGACGGCGATCCACTCCTTGTCGTTGAAGATCGACGGGGACGTGGTCGGGTTGATGAACGTGGGCGCCGACCAGCTCAGCGCTCCCTGGCTGTCGAAGGTCCCGCGGTTGACCGCCACGGTGTTCGGCGGCCCGGTCCGGTCGAACCCGAGACCCGCGTAGTAGACATTGCCGCGGCTGTCGAAGGCGAGGGCGGGGTCCCCGCCGGCGTCGTAGGGGCCGCCGGCGAGGTGGTCGACTCCGGGGATCAGGGTCCCGAGATCACTCGGGCTCGTGTTGCCGCAGCACCAGGTCTGGCCGCTGTCATTCGAGAAGTAGGTTCCGGAGTAGCCGTCGCCGAGCGCGCTGCACGGGGTGCCATCGATCGTGCAGCTCCAGGTTCGCGACGAGTAGTCGTTCGCGGCACCGACGATCCGGGTGGGGTTGTTGGGATCGACTGCGATGGCGGTCTCGTTCTGCGGCGCCGCCGCGGCGTCCTGGTTGACGGTGACATCGGGGGCCTCCACGCTCGTCCCGTCGAGCGGGCTCGTCAACACGTTGACCGGCGTGATCGGCCCGGAATCGGCGGATGGCGGGGACGCGAGCTGCGCCTCCTCCTGCACGAATGCCGAGAAGCGGACCTGCAGCCCGGCCGTCCCGTACAGCGACGCGACCTTCCCAGCCAGCGTCGTGATGTCGTACGTGGGCGCGCTCCGTGCCGCGGCAACGCCGGGCAAGACGCTCACGGCAAGCAGGCTGGCCAGCGCGAGCCCGGCCACCACTGTCGAACGTCGTCTCACGACGGAACCCTCCTCTCGGCGGCGGGGCCTCACCCGCCGCGCCGAGACCACACAGTACCATCGACCTCCACGCCGGGGGGCTTACGGCGGCATTACGGATGGGCCGGTTGGCCGGTCCGTGTGGCACGGGCGGCGAGCGATCTCGACGCTTCGGCGTGGCCCCGATCAGCGCCTCACCGTCAACCCAGGTACGTCGCCAGCCCCTCGCGGAGCGGCGTGAGCCGGCGCGGCATCGCCGCGAGGAGCGGCGCAGTATCGACCACTGCGGGCTGGTTCACGAAATCGACCCCATCGGGTGTCAGCACCCGGCCCGGCAGGTGCTGGAGCACGTGCGCCGCGAGCCGCAGCA
>JAJZQV010000037.1 GCA_021803025.1 Actinomycetes bacterium
CCACGTGGGCGACGACAAGCGCGGAGCCGCGGTCGCGGGCCTCCTGAAGGGCCCACTCGACCTGGCGCTTGGCCTTGTCGGGGGCGGTGACGGCGACCGCGATGCGCTTGTGCGCGCCCGTACGTCCCGGGGTCGACGCGGCCGAGATCACGACCACCGGGCAGTGCGCGGAGCCGCCGAGGGACAGGCTGGTGGAGCCGATGAACATGCGGTCGAGGCCGCCGGCGGCACGACGGCCCACGACGCAGAGCTCGGCGTTCTCCGAGAGGTCGGCGAGGACGGCGGTCGGGTGGCCCATGAGCACCTCCGCGTGGACGCGCTCGGGCGGGAACCCGTTGTCCGAGAGGAACAGCTTGGCGACGGCGAGCGCCTCCTCGCCGACGGACGAGAGGATCGTCGGGTCGTACACGACACCCCAGCCGCTGGTGAGGACGCCATCGTCCACCGCGTGCACGAGCCAGATGTCGTGACCGGTGCGCTCGGCGGTGCCGAGTGCGTACATGACCGCCCGCATGGCGTCGTCCGAGCCGTCTACGCCGACAAGGATGCGTGGCGGGGAAGGCTTCTGGGATCCTGCCCGCTGCTCGGTGCTCATGGCTGCAGCCTACCCGTCACGCCCGGCGAAAGGTCTGCATGGCGAGCCATGACGTCCGCCCCGATCTCGGCGAGCAGGTCAGCCACCGTCCGTACCGCTCGCCTCGCGTAGTGGTCGGGCCTGGCGATCGCGACGATCGCCCGCTCGGCGTTGACGCCGCTGAGGGGTCGCAGCATGGTTCCCGGGTTCGGTGCCGTCGTGAAGCGCGGCAGCAGCGCGAGGCCCTCCCCCGCCGCGACCATGGACTCCACGAGACGGTTGTCGACGAGCCGCATGCGGCGCTCCAGCGGCCTCCCCGTCGCCGACTCCACGGCGAGCAGCACGCTGTCGAACGGGAAGCCGGCCGGTACCGCGATCCACGTCGTGCCGACGAGGTCGTCGGGCACGAGGACCGGCTTCGATGCCAGAGGGTGACCGACGGGCATGGCGACGTCGAGCGGCTCCCGTGCGAGGACGCGGCAGACGAGGTGGCCGGCGCCGGCCGGTACGTCGCCGGTCAGGCTGTGGGCGATGACGAGGTCGTGGTCGAGGGTCTCGCGCGCGAAGGCAGCCTCGGCGACGTCGAAGTCGCGGACGTCGAGGGTGATGGCCGAGTCGCGCAGGCGCGGCATGAGGAGCGGCAGCAGCGCCTCCCCCGCGCTCGGCAGCGTGCCGATGGAGACCGCGCCACCCGGCTTCCCGAGGCGGGACTGCAGCCTGGCCTCGACCTCGGCGATCACCCTGCCGACCTCGTCGGCGCTCTCGGCGAGGAGAAGGCCCTCCGCGGTCAGCCGCAGGCCCCTCGCCACGGGTTCCACGAGGGCCACTCCGAGCTCGCGCTCGGCCGTGCGCAGCTGCTGCGAGACGGCCGAGGGCGTCCGGTGGGTCGCCGTGGCGACCGCGGCGAGCGTGCCGCGGACCGCGATCTCCCGCAGCAGGAGCAGGTGCCGTACTTCCATGTAGGCAGCCTACAGAGTTACTTCATATATCGTCGCTTGTCCTTCATTGACGCGTGGCCCAGAGTGGGTCCGTGCCCGTCCGTCATGTCCTGGTCGCCGTGTCCGTCGCCGTCGTGTGGGGCGTGAACTTCATCGCGATCCACGAGTCGCTGCTCCAGTTCCCGCCGCTGTTCCTCGTGGCGCTCCGCTTCGGGGTGATCGCCGTCCCGACGCTGCTGCTCGTCCCGCGCCCGGCGGTACCGACGAGATGGCTCATCGGGTACGGACTCGGCTTCGGCACGCTCCAGTTCATCGGCCTGTACCTCGGCATGGCCGCGGGGTTCCCGTCGGGCCTCGCATCGCTCGTCCTGCAGTCGTCCGCGCCGTTCACCGTCGTCCTGGGCGCCCTGCTCCTCCGTGAGAAGGTCACCGCCCGCAGCGCACTGGGCATCGGGGTGGCTGTCGCGGGACTGGTGGTCGTGGGCCTGGCACGAGGCGCGACGGGCAGCTGGTGGCCGTTCCTCCTCGTCGTCATGGGCGGCTTCGGGTGGGCGCTGGGCAACCTGTCGACCCGGCTAGCTGCTGCGCCGAACCCCCTGCACCTCACGCTCTGGATGTCCGTGGTGCCTCCCCTGCCGATGCTGGCCCTCTCGCTCGCCTTCGAGGGGCCACACCGCGTCGGCGCCGCGCTCGCCGGCTCTCTCACCGCGGCTGCCGTGCCCGCCTGGTTGGGCCTCGCCTACACCGTGCTCATCGGTACGGTCGCCGGGTCTGGCGCCTGGGTCTGGCTCATGAGCCGCCATCCGGCGGGGCGCGTCGCACCCTTCTCCATGCTCGTTCCCGTCACCGGGCTGACCGCCGCCTGGCTGGCCCTGGGGGAACGCCCACAGCCCCTCGAGCTTGTCGGCGCCGCGGCGGTCATCGGCGGCGTGCTGTGGGCGGGCCTGCGCCGCACTGCCTCCCCGGTGACCGTGCCGGACGAGCCTCAGGCCGAGACGGCCCGCCCGCTGAGCCGATCGAGCGTGACCCCGAGGAGCAGTTGGTCGTGGCCCACGACCCAGGAGTCGCGCGACACCTCTCCCTCGTAGGGCGCGGCGTGGCCGTGCCCCAGCACGGACCAGCCGTTGCGTCCTCCGACACGTCGTCGACCTGGACTCTCACCCTCTCGCCCCCGGCCAGCCGGGGCAGCACGCAGTCCCGTGACGTGCGGAACACGAGGATGCCGGTTCCCTCGATCGCCTACGTCACGGGGAGTACGAGCGCGTCGCCGGACTCGACGCTGAACGCCAGTCGCGCGACCGTGCGCGACGCGAGCAGGCGCACTCGTCCGGCTCGAGCCGCTCGTCGTACCCCATCGTCACGACGCGGGGACCTCCACGCCGAGCTGCCAGTCGCGGATCTCGGGCATGTCCTCGAGGTGCTCGACGATGTAGCTGCGGTGCCGTTCCAGCTGGGACAGGCAGTACTCCCGGAGGTCCTCGGCCCCGGCCGGTGCCACGTGCGCGTTGTTGAGCGCGTCGAGCACAAGGTCGTACCGTGACGCGCGGTTCCGCACCACCATGTCGAACGGCGTCGTCGTCGTACCCTCCTCGATGAATCCGCGGACTCTGAACCGGTCCGCGTCGGGACGGCCGTGGACGAGCATGTGGATCGCACCGGGGTAGCCGTGGAACGCGAAGACGACGTCCTTCGAGTCCGTGAACAGCTCGCGGAAGTACGTCTCCGTCATCCCGTGCGGGTGGTCCTTCGGGCGGCGCAGCGTCATGAGGTCGACGACGTTGACGACGCGGACCCGCAGCGAGGGCAGGCGGTTCTTGAGGATCTCGGCCGCGGCCACCGTCTCCATCGTCATGATGTCGCCGGCGCATGCGAGCACGATGTCGGGCTCACCCGGGCCCTCCGGGGACCCGGCCCACTCCCAGATCGAGGCGCCACGCGTGCAGTGCTCGACCGCCTCGTCCATGGACAGCCACTGCGGCTGCGGCTGCTTGTCGATGACGATGAGGTTGACGTACGACTCCGACCTGAAGCAGTGGTCCGCGACGGACAGCAGGCAGTTCGCGTCCGGCGGCAGGTAGAGACGCCCGACGTCGCTGCGCTGGTTGAGGACGACCTGGATGAGCCCCGGTCCCTGGTGGCTGAAGCCATTGTGGTCGTTGCGCCACGCGGTCGAGCTCAGGAGGATGTTGAGGCTGGGGACCTTGGCGCGCCAGGACAGTGGGCCGGCCTCCTGAAGCCACTTCGCGTGCTGGACCGTCTGAGACGCGGAGACCATGGCGAACGCCTCGTACGTCGCGAACAGCCCGTGGCGGCCGGTGAGCGTATAGGCCTCGAGCCAGCCATGGCAGTTGTGCTCGCTGAGCACCTCCATGACGCGCCCGTCCGGTCCGAGCTTCACGTCGTCCGGGGTGAGACCCTCCATCCACGCCCGCTCGGAGACGTCGAAGACCGCGCCGAGACGGTTGGAGTTCGCCTCGTCGGGGCTGAACAGCCTGAACGTGTGCGGGTTCCGCTCGTACGCCGCCTTCATGAGGTCGCCCAGCGTGCGCGTCGACTCGATCTTCTCCGTCGCGCGGCGCTCGACCGGTACGGCGAGGTCCCGGAAGTCGGGCAGGTCGAGTGGCTTCGAGAGCAGGCCGCCGTTGGCGTGCGGGGTCCCGGACATCGAGATCTGCTTCTCGGGGTTGGCCCTGCGGACGAGGTCGACCACGTGGCCGTCGTCGTCGAACAGCTCCTCGGGGCGGTACGACTGCATCCAGCTCTCGAGCAGCGCCAGGTGCTCCGGGTTGTCCCGGACACCCGCCAGCGGCACCTGGTGGGCCCGCCACGTGCCTTCGACCTGGACGCCGTCGACGACGTCGGGGCCGGTCCAGCCCTTCGGGGAGCGCAGGATGATCATCGGCCAGCGCGGGCGACCCTCCGGCGCCGAGCCGTCACGGGCCGCGGCGAGGATCCCCTGGATCCTGTCGTATGCGCCCGCCAGCGCGTCGGAGAACCGGAAGTGCATGCCCGGCAGGTCGTCGCCCTCCACCCAGATGACGTCGTAGCCATGGCCCTCGAAGAGCTTCTCGACCTCGTCGTGCGGCTTGCGCGCCAGGACGGTCGGGGACGCGATCTTGGCGCCGTTGAGGTGGAGGATCGGCAGGACGGCGCCGTCGTGGGCCGGGTTGAGGAAGGAGATGCCCTTCCACGACCCCTCGAGCGGACCGGTCTCGGCCTCGCCGTCGCCGATGACGGCGACGGTCAGCAGGTCGGGGTTGTCGAACGCCGCGCCGAACGCGTGGATGAGCGCGTACCCGAGCTCGCCGCCCTCGTGGATCGAGCCCGGCGTGGTCACCGAGACGTGGGACGGGATGCCGCCGGGTGCGGAGAACTGCCGGAAGAAGGCCAGGAGCCCGGGTTCGTCGTACGTGATGTCGGGGTAGGCGTCGGCGTACGTCTCCTCCAGGTACGAGGCGCCGACCAGCGCCGGGCCGCCGTGGCCGGGGCCCGTGATGAAGAGGCACTTCTGCCCGGTGTGACGGATGAGCCGGGACACGTGGGTGTAGATGAACGACAGGCCGGGCGAGGTGCCCCAGTGCCCGAGGAGCCGGGGCTTGATGTGCTCAGGTCGCAGCGGCTCGCGCAGAAGGGGGTTGGCCATGGGGTAGATCTGGCCGACCGTGAGGTAGTTGTTCGCACGCCACCAGGCGTCCAGGGGCGCGAGCTCATCGTCCGTGAGCGAGGGCAAGTGGGCCATGGCGCCAACCTACCCAGGGCCGCCCGGGACGCGGCCGGGAACGAGCGGATTCGCCGAAGCGCCCGGCCGGGTGCTGCCGGCTGCCGTCGGAGGGACCCTGAAGGTCAGCGGTTTCCCTTGGCACGCTCGACCGCGGACTCGCGAGCTGCGGCGTACGGGAGCGAGACGGACCGCATGCGGGTCGCCAGCCCGTCGCGCCCGAGCGAGTCCAGGCCTGTCGCGACACCCTCGATGTCCGTCGTCGACCGGTTCTGCGACAGCTTCGACTTGCCTTCGACGGACGTGATGACGACCTCGATGCCCACGAGCGCGCGGATCATGCCCGCCAGCGCGTCACGGTCGACGCAGTCGAGGTCGTACGCCGCGTCGTGGGTGGCCGCGAGCGCGCGGACGTGGTTCTCGATCCACTCGGGGTCCGTGTGGGTCACGAGCCGGCCCGTCGCCTGGACGACCTCGTAGTTCCAGGTAGGCACGGTCTGGGTCCCGGCGCGGTACGAGGGGTACCAGTCGGGCGTCACGTAGGCGTCCTCGCCCCGGACCACGACGAGCGCAGGATGGGCGGTGTGCGACCACTGCGTGTTCGGCCGCGCCAGGTGGCCCTGCATCGCGCCCAGCTCGCCCACGCTGGGGTCGTACACGAACGGCACGGGCGTGAGGACGGGGCGCAGCGTCTCGGGGTCGACCGTCACGAGGTCCGCGAGCTGTACGTGGGCCAGTGCCGACCGAGCCTCGTCGGTCGACATGCGGAAGTGGCGCGGTACGTACATCAGTGGTCCTCAGGCTCGGCGTTCGGCACCGCAGAAGACTACCGGGAGGACCCGGGCAGGTCCTCAGGCGATCGCCGCATAGGCATCCGCCAGCACGTCCTCGTCCGGACCCTCGACGATCACCGGGTGCCGCAGGCCGTGGAGCAGCACGAGGCGCAGCGTGGCGCCGCGCGCCTTCTTGTCGAGCGACATCGTGGCGCGGAGCTCCGGCCAGGGAGCGCGGCTGTACGTGGTGGGCAGGCCCACCGCACGCAGCTGCTCGCGGTGGAGCGCGACGGCCGAGGCGTCGAGGAGCCTCAGCCGGTGGGCGACCTCGGCCGCGAACACCATGCCGATGCTCACCGCCTCGCCGTGCCGCAGTCCGAACTGCTCGTACTTCTCGATCGCGTGCCCGAGCGTGTGTCCGTAGTTCAGCGACTCCCGGCCGATGTCCTCTCCCGCGCCCGTGCGCTCGCGCAGGTCGACGGAGACGACGTCCGCCTTCATCTGGATGCTCAGCCGTACGAGCTCGGCCAGGGCGTCGCTCGTCACGTCCGTCGCCGCCTCAGCGTCGGCCGCGACGATGTCGGTGATCCGGGCGTCCGCGATGAAGCCCGCCTTGACGATCTCCGCGAGACCCGACGAGACCTCCTCGCGGGGCAGGCTCGTCAGGAGCTCCAGGTCGCACAGCACTGCGACCGGCTCGTGGAAGGCGCCGACGAGGTTCTTGCCGGCGCCGAGGTTGATGCCGGTCTTCCCGCCCACCGCCGCGTCGACCATGGCGAGGACAGTGGTCGGGACCGAGATGTAGCGCACGCCCCGCAGCCAGGACGCCGCGACGAAACCGGCGAGGTCCGTGGTCGCGCCTCCCCCGAGGCCGACGACGACGTCGCTGCGGGTGAAGCCCGCCGCGGCGAGCCGGTCCCAGCAGCGCGCGAGGGTCTCCGGCGTCTTCGCGCGCTCGCCGTCAGGCACGTCGAGGAGGAGAGCGTCGTCGCCGAGGGACGCGGACACGGACGTGGCCATCGCCGTCAGCGAGGCGGCATGGACGACGGCGGTGCGCCGGCCACGTACGAGCTCGGGCAGCCGCGCGACACATCCCCGTGCGACGGTGACGTCGTACGGGGACTCGGCGGACACGTGGATCGTCATCGGCTCTCCTCCAGGGCGGTCACGATCGCCTGCGTGAGGTCCGTGACGGACGTCCGGTCGGTGACGAGCCTGATCGTCGCCACCTCCTCGTACAGGTGGCTCCGCTCGGCCAGGAGGGACTCCATCCGCGTCCGTACGTCTCCCAGGAGCAGCGGCCGGAGCTGGTTGAGACCGGCTCGCCGGGTCGCCGTCGCGACGCCGACCTCGAGCCAGACGACGGGCACATCCTTCACGGCGGCGCGCACCTTCGGCGAGAGGACCGAGCCGCCGCCGAGCGAGACGACGCCGTCGAACGTCGCGAGCAGGTCGAGGACGACCTCCTCCTCGATGGCCCGGAACGCGTCCTCGCCGTCGTCGGAGAAGATCTCCCGGATCAGCTTGCCCGTACGTGCCTCGATGACCTCGTCCGCGTCGCGGAAGCCGACACCCAGGGCCGCGGCGACGTGGCTGCCCACTGTCGACTTGCCCGACGCGGGCATCCCCACGACGACGACGCGTGGGCTCACGACGACGTCCGCAGGCCGCGCTCGTCCAGGCGCGCCAGGTACCGCTCGTGCGCGGCCTTCACCTCGCCCAGCGAGTCGCCGCCGAACTTCTCCAGCACAGCCTCGGCCAGCACGAGGGCGACCATCGCCTCGGCCACCACCCCGGCGGCCGGAACGGCGCACACGTCGGAGCGCTGGTGATGCGCGGACGCCTCCTCGCCGGTCGTGACGTCGATCGTGCGGAGTGCACGCGGAACGGTCGCGATCGGCTTCATCGCCGCCCGTACCCGGAGCACCTCCCCCGTGCTCATCCCGCCCTCGGTGCCGCCGGAACGGTGCGAGGCCCGGCGCGCTCCCCCGTCGGCGGGGAGGATCTCGTCGTGGGCGGCGGAGCCACGGCTCGCTGCGAGGGCGAACCCGTCTCCGACCTCGACGCCCTTGATGGCCTGGATGCCCATGAGAGCCCCGGCGAGCCGGCCGTCGAGGCGGCGGTCGCCCATCGTGTGCGACCCGAGGCCGGGAGGCAGGCCCCAGGCGAGCACCTCGACGACCCCGCCGAGCGTGTCTCCGTCCCTCTGTGCGGCAGCCACCTCCGCCTGCATCCGAGCGCTGGTCTCGGGGTCGAAGCACCTGGCCGGGTCCGCGTCGATGTGGTCGAGGTCCGCGATCGTCGGGTACGAGCCTGCGGGCGCGCTGACCGTGCCGAGCCCGACGACGTGGCTCAGCACGGTGATGCCGCACGCCTGCTCGAGGAACCGCATGCACACGGCGCCGAGAGCCACGCGCGCCGCCGTCTCGCGCGCCGAGGCGCGTTCGAGGATCGGGCGGGCCTCGTCCCAGTCGTACTTCTGCATGCCCGCCAGGTCGGCGTGGCCGGGCCTGGGACGCGTAAGCGGGGCGTTCCGCGCAAGTGAGGCCAGCTCGTCCTCGTCGACGGGGTCGGCGGCCATGACCTGCTGCCACTTCGGCCACTCCGTGTTGCCCACCTGGATCGCGATCGGCGACCCGAGCGTCTCACCGTGCCGCACGCCGCCCAGGATCGTCACCTCGTCCGCCTCGAACGCCATCCGGGCGCCGCGGCCCACTCCGAGGCGCCGGCGGGTGAGCTGTCGGCGGACGTCGTCCGACGTCACGCGCACGTGCGACGGGATGCCGTCCAGCGTCGCGACGAGAGCCGGGCCGTGGGACTCCCCGGCGGTCAGGTAACGGAGCATGGGCGGAAGTCTGTCACGCCCGGCGGGCCAGTGCCGCGTGAGCGGCATCCAGCAAGACCGACACGGGCACGGTCCTGTCGGTGAACAGCTCCACCTGGTACAGAGCCTGCCAGGCAAGCAGGTCGAGGCCGTTGAGCAGGACCCCGGTCCCGGCCTCGGCCACAGCGCGCGCCAGAGGCGTCGGCCACGGGTCGTACACCGCGTCGAAGATCACGGGCGCCGAGGACGCGACCGCCTCGGCGACGTGCAGCTGGGCCTCCGCCGGGACCGTGGACAGCGCGATGTCGCAGGAGGGGACGGCGCTCCCGAAGGACACGTGGTCCACGGCGACGCCGAGCCGTTCGCCGAGGTCGGCGAGGACCTCCGTCTTGCGGCAGTCCCTCGCGAGGACACTGAGTCGCCTCACCCCGAGCCGCGCGACCGCCGCGAGCGCCGAACGGGCCGTGGCGCCGTTGCCGACGACGAGCGCGGACTCGGACCCAGCAGCTCCGGCATGGCGCAGCGCCGCCTCGAGCCCCAGGACGTCGGTGTTGCGGACCCGCGTCGTCGCCCGGTCCGAGGGATGCCCGTCGAACACGAGCGTGTTGCCGACGCCGAGCAGGGTGACGATGTCGTCGGGCCGGCCGAAGGGCACGATCGCGCGCTTCAGCGGCATCGTGCACGACAGCCCGCGCCACGAGTCGTCGAGCTCCTCGACGAAGTCGGGCAGGTCGTCACCGACGACCTCGTACCGGCCGTACGTCCAGTCGAGGCCGAGGTACGCGTACGCCGCGGTGTGGATGGCCGGCGAGAGCGAGTGCTCGATCGGCGAGCCGAGCACCGCGCAGCGCCGCGTCGTCAGCACTTGCCCTTGTTCGCCTGGCACCACGCCTGGAACTCCGCCACGTTCTTGTCGTGGCCGGCGAGGGTGCTCGCGAACTTCGTCTCACCGGTCTGGGGGTTCACGACGACCCAGTAGATCCACGTGCCGTCAGCCGGGTTCAGTGCGGCCTCGATGGCCGACTTGCCGGGCGAGTTGATGGGACCCGGCGGCAGCCCGTCGACCTTGTACGTGTTGTACGGCGAGGCGACCTGACGCTGGGCGTCCGTCGTCGTCAGCGTCCCGCTGCCCCCGTTCGCGTAGACCACGGTGGAGTCGAGCTGCAGCTTCATCGGCTGTCCGTTCTCCGTCTTGCCCTGGAGCCGGTTGTAGATTGCCCGCGCCACCATGGGCCGGTCCGCGGGACGGTTCACCTCGGCCTCGATGATGCTGGCGACGGTGAGCACCTGGAGGGGGGTGTACCCGAGAGCGGCCGCACGGTTCACGAGGTCCTCGCTCGCCGCCACTCTGGCGAACTCGGCCGTCATCGCCTTGAGGGCCGTGAGCGCGTCGGGCTTGTCAGCGACCTCGTAGCTGTCGGGGAAGAGGAAGCCCTCGGGGTTGTTGTTCGCGTAGTCCGGGAGGCCCAGCTTGCTCGGGTCCTTGAGCGCCGCGTTGATCTGGTCCTCCGTCAGCCCGGTGCCCTTGGCCAGGACGGGCACCATCGCGGTGATCCGAAGTCCCTCGCGGATGAGCACCCTCTTGACCACCTTGTACGTGGCCGGGTCGACGAGGCGCGCCACCGCGGAGGCGGCCGGCAGATGGGTCTTCATCTTGTACGTGCCGGGCTGGATCGACGTCGACTTGGGCTCCTTGGCGGCTGCGCTCTGGAACGCCCTCGACGTCTTGACGACCTCGGCCTTGACGAGGATGAGGCCCATGTCCGTGACGCTCGCCCCGGCTGGGATCGTGACCTGGACGTCGACGGCACCTGTGCCGATGTAGTCGTTGGCCTGACGCCAGTCCATGTACATCGCGTAGCCGTTCTTGGCGGCGAACCATCCGCCGCCCACGAGCACGGCCAGCGCGATGAGCACCGCGATTCCGCTGCGGACCCGTCGGCCCACCTCGGCGCGGTCGACCTTGCCGTCCTCGTCGAACAGGTCGCTCACGACTCCTCCTCCTGGGCAACGTCGGTCGCCCGTTCGAACATGGCCCGCCCGCCACGTTCCGCGTCCAGGACGCCCTCCAAGATAGCCACTGCGGCGGCCTGGTCGATGACGGCACGACTGGTGCGGGCCGTGCGGCCGGTCGCCCGAAGCCGTCCCGCAGCCGTCGCCGTCGTCATCCGCTCGTCTGCGAAGTACACCGGCACGGGACGGATCGCGTCCGCGATCTCTCTAGCCCGCACCCGTACCGACTGGGCGGCGGGGCCGTCCCTGCCCGCGAGGTCGACCGGCAGCCCGACGACGACAGCCACGGGCTCATACTCGGCGACGAGCCCCCGCAGTGCTGCGAGCGGGTCCGGCCTCGCGGCGACCGTCGCCACGGGGTACGCGAGCATGCCCTCCCGATCGCACGCGGCCACGCCGATCCGGGCACCGCCCAGGTCCAGCGCCAGGCGCACCCCGCGGGGCAGGGGCTCACGGGGACTCAGGGACGGACCCCGTCTCGTACGGCGTCGACCACGGCGGCGAGTGCTGCCGCCGACGCCGCACCGTTCGTGCCGCCGCCCTGCGCGAAGTCGGGCTTCCCACCGCCCCGACCCCCGAGGAGCGGCGCGGCAATGCCCACGAGTGTCCCCGCAGAGATGCCCTTCGCCCTCGCACCGTCGCCGGTGGCGACCACAATGGACACCTGCGCGTCCGAGCCGCCCACGAGGCAGACGACCGAGTCGGAGCCGAGGCGGGTCCGAAGGTCGAGCGCGAGCGTCCGGAGGTCGTTGCCCGAGACCGCCACCCGCTGGGCGAGGACCTTGAGGCCCTCGACGGCGACCGCTTTCGTAGCCAGCTCCCCCGCCTGCGCGAGGGCCTTCGCGGCGTTGAGCTCGTTGATGGTCTTCTCGGCGCTCTTGAGCTGGACGAGCATGCGCTCCACCCGCTCGACGAGCTGGTCGGGCTGCACCTTGAGCAGGTCGGTGAGGTTGGACACCAGGGCACGCTCGCGTGCGAGGTGCGAGAACGCGTCCTGCGACACGAACGCCTCGACGCGGCGCACTCCGGCGCCGACCGACTGCTCGCCGAGGAGGCTCAGCAGGCCGATCTGGCTGGAGCGCTCCACGTGGGTCCCGCCGCACAGCTCGCGCGACCAGGGGCCGCCCATCTCGACCATGCGGACCACGCTGCCGTACTTCTCGCCGAACATCGCCATGGCGCCGAGCGCCTTGGCCTCCGCCAGCGGCATCTCGCGGGTCGTCACGGACAGGTCGGCGCGGATGGCGTCGTTCGAGAGGCCCTCGAGCTCCTCGCGCATCCCCTGCGACATGGCCGCCGAGCTCGAGAAGTCGAAGCGCAGGTATCCAGGCTTGTTGTACGAGCCGGCCTGGGTCGCCGTCGGCCCGAGCAGGTCGCGCAGGACCGCGTGCACGACGTGCGTCGCCGAGTGCGCCTGGCAGGAGCCGAGGCGCGCGGCGGCGTCGACCTGGGCAGTGAGCGTGTCGCCGACGGCGAGCTCGCCGTCGCTCAGCGTGACGGTGTGCACGTACAGGCCGGGGACCGGCTTCTGCACGTCCACGACGTCCATCGCCAGTCCGGTCCCGTACAGCTGTCCCGTGTCGGCGTCCTGGCCGCCGGACTCGGCGTAGAACGGGGTCTCGGCGAGGACGACCTCGACCGTGTCCCCCTGCTTCGCCCTCGTGACGAGCTGTCCGTTCGCAACGATGCCGAGGACCCGGGAGTCGGCGGTGAGGTCGGTGTAGCCGAGGAACCGCGTCTCGCCCTCGCGCCGCAGCTGCGTGTACGCCTCCGTGGCCTGTGCGCCGCCCTTCTTCGCCTTCGCGTCGGCCTTCGCACGCGCCTTCTGCTCCGCCATGAGTGTGCGGAAGCCGGCCTGGTCGACCTCGAGCCCCTGCTCGGCCGCCATCTCGAGCGTGAGGTCGATCGGGAACCCGTACGTGTCGTGGAGCTGGAACGCGCGCTCCCCCGACAGGACGGACGCCTGTGCTGACCGCGCGTCGGAGACGGCCATGTCGAACAGCCGGGTCCCGTCGGTGATCGTGCGGCGGAACGCGCTCTCCTCCCGCTCGGCGATCTGGGCGACCCGCGCCCACTGCTCGTCGATCTCCGGGTACGACGCGTTCATCTGGTTCCGCGAGACCTCGAGGAGCTCGGTGACGACCGGGGCGTCGACCCCGAGCAGACGCATCGAGCGCAGGGAGCGCCGCAGGAGCCGCCTCAGCACGTACCCACGGGCCTCGTTGCCGGGCGAGACGCCGTCGGTCATGAGCATGAGGGAGCTGCGGATGTGGTCGCCCACGACACGGAGCCGTACGTCCGAGGCGGGGTCGCTGCCGTACCGGATTCTCGCGAGGTCCGCCGCGTGCGCGATGACGGGAAAGATCTCGTCGATCTCGTACATGTTGCTGACGCCCTGGAGCAGGTACGCCGTGCGCTCGAGCCCCATGCCGGTGTCGATGTTCTTGCTCGGCAGGGGTCGCAGGACGTCGAAGTCGTCCTTCGCGCGCACCGCAGACAGCTCCTCCGTCTGGAACACGAGGTTCCAGATCTCCAGGAACCGGTCCTCGTCGGCGATCGGTCCGCCGTCGCGCCCGAACTCCGGGCCGCGGTCGACGTAGATCTCCGAGCAGGGGCCACCGGGACCTGGGACGCCCATGTGCCAGTAGTTGTCCTTGAGCCCGCGTCTCTGGATTCGGGAGTCCGGAACCCCGACCGAGCGCCAGTACGCGATCGCCTCGTCGTCGTCGAGGTAGACCGTGACCCAGATCTTGTCGGGGTCGAAGCCGTAGTTGCCGTCGTCCTGCGAGCCGGTGACGAGCTCCCAGGCGAACTCGATGGCCTCCTTCTTGAAGTAGTCGGCGAACGCGAAGTTGCCGTTCATCTGGAAGAACGTGCCGTGGCGCGTGGTCTTGCCGACCTCCTCGATGTCGAGGGTGCGCACGCACTTCTGCACGCTGACCGCCCGCTTGTACGGGGCGGGCTCGGCACCCGTGAAGTACGGCTTGAACGGGACCATGCCCGCGTTGACGAACAGCAGCGTGGGGTCGTTGTAGAGCAGGGACGCGCTCGGTACGACCGTGTGGCCGTGGCGCGCGAAGAAGTCGATGAATCGACGCCGGATCTCGGCGGTCTGCATGGGTGTTTCCTTACGTGTGTCGGGTCGAGGGCGCCTAGGACGCGGCGCGGCGTGCAGGGGCGGCGGCCGGCCGCTCCATAGCGTCGGCGCCGTCGATGCCCAGCGCGGCGCGCAGCTCGGTCTCGCGCTCCGCCATGGCGCTCGTCAGGGTGCGCACGAACGTCGTGGCTCGCTGGCCGAGGTCCGCGGACGCGTCCGCGACCTGCTCCCGTACACCCTCGGGGGTCGCCTTCCGGAGAAGCTGAGCACCCTTGACGACCACGACCACCGCCACCGCGGCGCCGAGCGCGAACCACACCGCCCTCCGCATGTCAGCGCTTCCTCCTCACGGAGTTGACCGCGCGACGGACCCCGTACGAGAACGCGGAGAGCTTGACGAGAGGCACAGCGACCGTCGACGTGACCAGGCTGGAGAGCTGGGACGCGTCGTTCGCGACCGCGCTCGCGTGGCCGGAGAGCTTCGCCACGTCGTCGGTGACGACTCCCACCTTCTCGATCTCGTCGTTGACGCTCACGACGAGACGCTTGACCTCGGGCAGGGTGTCGGTCACACCCGTGTTGATCTCGCGCACGGTCGCCGTGAGCTCCTTGACGGAGCCGGACAGCCGCCCTAGGAGCATGGCCAGCCACACCGCGCCGATGAGCAGCGCGAGCGCGGCGATCAGACCCGCGATCGCCCCGATCAGCGCGGCCACCTCACCGCCGGTCATGCATCCTCCTTCGGACGACTCGGAGATCTCGAACGGCGGCAAGCCTAGTGCACGCGCCATGAGGCGGTCTGCCGGAACTCGGCGGCTAGGGTTCGGCTCGTGCTCACTCACGTCGTCTGGGACTGGAACGGCACGCTGCTCGACGACCTGCAGACCTGCGTCGAGGTGGCGAACGTCCTGTTCGATGTGTTCGGGCTCACCAGGCTGGAGAGTGTCGCCGGGCGACCTCGCACGAGTCGGAGAACCCTGCCGGCGGCACCCCGAGGCCGCGGATCAGGCGGGCCCAGGCGTTGACCTGAGCGGTCGTCGTGGCGAGCACGACGACCTCGCGGGGAGTGAACACGGTCGTGACCTCGTCGAGAACGGTGTCAGGCGCCGCGGGGGTCGCCGAGAGCGCCGCGGCGTACCGGGCTGCCAGCCGCTCCCGCGGCGTCACCGAGGCCGGCCAGCGGGGCTCCTCACCCCCGGCCAGCCGCGCCAGCGCGCGTACCTCGTCGTCGGTGAGCCGGTTCCGCTCCCGGCCCAGGCCGTTGAGGTCGACGCAGAAGGGGCACGCGACCGCGAACGAGGCGACGAGTCGTATGACCTGGAGCAGGCGCCGGTCGAGACGGCCGTCCTTGTGGGCGACGAGGGACTCCATCACCCCGAACCCGAGCGCCGCCTTGGGGTACCACGCGAGAAGCCTCGCCGGCTCGAGGCGCCGCCCCACCACCTTCTCGGCGACGGCGACACCGGCGCGCAGGAGGACGCCGGGCCGGGGTGGTGTCGGGATGGCTGCCATGGTGTGTCCGCCTAGCTGTCGTCGCGACCGAGCAGGTGCTCGATGACGTCGAGCCGCTCGGCGATCTGGGCCTCGTTGCCGTGGTCCGTGGGCCGGTAGTAGCGCGCGTCCACGAGGTCGTCCGGCAGGTACTGCTGGGCCGCCACGCCATGCGGCGCGTCGTGTGCGTACACGTACGTCGTCCCGTGCCCGAGCTTCTTGGCCCCCGCGTAGTGCGCGTCGCGCAGGTGGGGCGGTACGAGGCCGATCCGGCCCGCTCGCAGGTCGGACAGCGCGCTGTCGATCGCGACGACGACGGCGTTGGACTTCGGCGCGGTCGCCGCGGCGATCGTCGCGTGGGCGAGGTTGATGCGTGCCTCGGGCATGCCGATGAGCTGTACGGCGTGGGCGGCGGCGACGCAGGTCTGCAGCACGGAGGGCGCGGCCATCCCGATGTCCTCGCTGGCCAGCACGATGAGACGGCGCGCGATGAAACGGGCGTCCTCGCCGGCCTCGATCATGCGGGCGAGGTAGTGGATCGCCGCCTGGACGTCGGAGCCGCGGACGCTCTTGATGAAGGCGCTGATGACGTCGTAGTGCTGGTCGCCGTCCGCGTCGTACCGCACGGTGGCGCGGTCCACCGCCTTGTCGACCTCGGCCATCGTGATCTCCGCGCTGCCGACCGCGGACGCCCCGGCGGCGGCCTCCTCGAGGTAGGTGAGGACCCGGCGCGCGTCTCCTCCCGCCAGCCGGAGCACCTGCGCCCGGGCCTCGTCAGTGATGGAGTACGGGCCGTCGTCGGGGGTGCGCAGTCCCCGCTCGTCCGTGAGCGCACGGTCGATGAGCGTCGACAGGTCGTCGGGCGTGAGCGGCTCCAGGGTGAGCAGCAAGGAGCGCGACAGCAGGGGGGCGATCACCGAGAAGCTGGGGTTCTCCGTCGTCGCCGCGACGAGCGTGATGAGGCGGTTCTCCACGGCGGGCAGCAGCACGTCCTGCTGCGCCTTGTTGAACCGGTGCACCTCGTCGACGAAGAGCACCGTCGACCGGCCGCGAGCCAGCTCCGCCTTGGCGGTCTCGAGCTCGGTCCGTACGTCCTTCACGCCAGCGGTGACGGCACTGAGCTCGACGAACCGTGCGCCGCTCGTTCTCGACACCACGGCGGCGATCGTCGTCTTGCCGACCCCCGGCGGTCCCCAGAGGAACACCGACATCGGCTGGCCCGAGGCGAGCCGCCTCAACGGCGAGCCCGGACCGAGCAGGTGCTGCTGGCCGACGATCTCCTCGAGGGTGGTCGGCCGCAGCCGTACGGCGAGCGGAGAGCTCGCGTGGACGCCGCCGAGCGACCCCCCGCGTGCGCCCGTCGGCACGGGCGTGATCTCCCCGAAAAGGTCCTCGCTCACACGAGCGAGCATAGGGCGGTCGTGCGACGTCGCCGACGAGGCCGGTGTCCAGCAGGGCACGACTTGTCCAAGACCGTGCCGCGTGCTGGTCTGTACGCCGTGACTGATCATCGCCGCCTCCTCCTCGTCCACGCTCACCCCGACGACGAGTCGAGCTCGACCGGCGCGACGATCGCCCGGTACTGCGCGGAGGGCGCACAGGTGACCCTCGTCACCTGCACGCTCGGCGAGGAGGGCGAGGTCATCCGGGAGGACCTGTCGCACCTGACCGCCGGTGCCGGGCTCGCGTCGCACCGGCTCGACGAGCTCCACGCCGCGGCCGCGGTCCTTGGCCTCACCGACTACGTGCGTCTGGGCGGTGACGGCCGCTACCACGATTCCGGCATGGCCCACGCCGAGGACGGCACGGCCACGGCCCGTGACGAGACCACGGACACGGCGTTCTGGAACGCGGACCTGCTCGAGGCTGCACTGAGCCTCGTGTCGGTCCTGCGGGACCGACGGCCGCAGGTCGTGGTCTCGTACGACCCGTTCGGCATGTACGGGCATCCCGACCACGTCATGGCCCACCGCGTCATGACGTACGCCTGCGTGCTGAGCGGCGTGCGCGGCTACCGTCCTGAGCTGGGCTCGCCGTGGACCGTGTCGAGGACGTTCTGGGTGACGAACGGCTCCGCGGACATGGCGGCGATGATGGAGGTCGCCAAGGCTGCCGGGATCGAGCAGTTCTGGGGCGAGATCGACCCGGACGGGCCCCTGCCGCCCATGATCACGCGCAGCGAGGATGTGGACGTCCGGGTCCCCGTCGGCCAGTACCGGGCGAACAAGCTCGCCGCCCTGAGGGCGCACCACTCCCAGGTCGACCTCGAGGACCCGTTCTGGAAGCTCATGACCGACATCGAGACGCTCGGCGAGTCCTTCCGCCTGGCGACGGGCGTCCCTCTTCCCTCCATGTCGTCGACCGACCTCTTCGCCGGACTCGAGCTCGAGCCCTGATGCGGCGGGGCGCACGTCAGGGTGACCTCGGGGTTGTTTCGATAGCTCTTTCGATATATCTTTATCTCCGGTGAGGGTGCAAGGCGCACCCAGGAACCGATCCACTGGAGGAATCCATGCACGACGCACACCACCACCATCGAGACGGCGGCCCCGCGGAGCGGGGACGGCGAGACGCTGACTTCGGTCCCGGCTTCGGCCCTGGCGGCCGCTTCGGCGGGGCCATGGGCCCCGGCGGACCGCTCGGTCCGGGCGGTCCCTTCGGACCAGGCGGACCCTTCGGTCCGGGCGGCCCCATGAGCCATGGTCCCTTCGGCCCCCGAGGCAGGTTCGGCCGGGGACGCGCCCGACGCGGCGACGTCCGGACGGCCATCCTGCAGCTCCTCGCAGAGGAGCCTCGCAACGGCTACCAGATCATCTCCGCGCTCGCCGAGCGCAGCGGAGGCGCCTGGCGCCCGAGCCCCGGCGCGGTCTACCCCGCGCTCAACCAGCTCGAGGACGAGGGGCTCATCGAGACCTTCGACAACGCAGGCTCCCGGGCCTTCCGCCTGACCGGCGCAGGCCGCGAGGCACCCGAGGTCCACTCCGACACGGCGAAGGTCTGGGACGAGTGGGCCGGCGACGGCGCCGACCACGTCGACGTCCGCGCCCTCTGGCGCAGCTTCGGCGAGATGGGCATGGCGGTCAAGGCCGTCATGATGTCCGGCGACGCCACCCTGGCCGCGAAGGCGGAGGCGATCCTCGTCGAGACGAGGCGGTCGCTGTACGGGCTGCTGGCCGGCTCTCCTGAGGAGGACTCCTCCGAGGGCGAGTGACCGCGCGGAGCGGGCGACGTGACGCTCGCGAACTGACCCGTCAGGCCTGGGGGGCGGGTGCGGGCTTCGGTACGAAGTCCACGCCGGCCTCCTTGCGCTGCGCGGCGGTGATGGGCGCAGGCGCACCCGTCAGCGGGTCGTACCCGCCGCCCGACTTGGGGAACGCGATGACCTCGCGGATGGACTCGTACCGCCCGAGGAGCGCGACGACACGGTCCCAGCCGAAGGCGATGCCTCCGTGCGGCGGAGCGCCGTACTGGAACGCGTCGAGCAGGAACCCGAACTTCTCCTGCGCCTCCGCGCTGGAGAGGCCCATCACCGTGAAGACGCGCTGCTGGACGTCACGGCGGTGGATACGGATCGAGCCGCCGCCGATCTCGTTGCCGTTGTAGATGATGTCGTACGCGTACGCGAGAGCCGACCCGGGATCCGTGTCGAACGTGTCCATGCACTCCGGCTTGGGGGACGTGAACGCGTGGTGGACAGCTGTCCACGCTCCCCCGCCGACCGCGACGTCCCCGTCAGCGACGGCCTCGCTGACCGGCTTGAACAGGGGCGCGTCGACGACCCAGAGGAACGAGTGCGCGTTCTCGTCGAGGAGCCCGAGCCGGCGCCCGATCTCGAGGCGTGTGGCACCGAGAAGGGCCTGCGAGGCGGCCTTTCCACCGGCGCCGAAGAAGACGCAGTCGCCCGGCTTCGCCCCCACGCGCTCCGCGAGGCCCGCACGCTCGGCCTCGGAGATGTTCTTGGCGACAGGACCGCCGAGCTCGCCGTCCTCACCGACCGTCACGTAGGCAAGACCCTTCGCGCCCCGCTGCTTTGCCCAGTCCTGCCAGGCGTCGAACGTACGGCGGGGCTGCGACGCGCCCCCGGCCATGACGACAGCACCCACGTACGGGGCCTGGAACACGCGGAACGGGGTGTCGGCGAAGAAGTCGGTGACGTCGGTGATCTCGAGGTCGAAGCGGAGGTCGGGCTTGTCGGAGCCGTACCGCGCCATCGCCTCCTCGTACGGCAGGCGGAGGAACGGGGCGCCGACGTCGACGCCCTTGAGCTTCCAGACCTCCGTCACGATGGCCTCGCCGAGCTCGATGACGTCGTCCTGGTCGACGAAGCTCATCTCGATGTCGAGCTGGGTGAACTCGGGCTGACGGTCTGCCCGGAAGTCCTCGTCGCGGTAGCAGCGTGCGATCTGGTAGTAGCGCTCCATCCCCGCCACCATGAGCAGCTGCTTGAACAGCTGCGGCGACTGCGGGAGCGCGTACCAGGAGCCTGGGGCCAGGCGGGCGGGCACGATGAAGTCACGAGCGCCCTCCGGCGTCGAGCGGGTCATCGTGGGCGTCTCGATCTCCACGAAGCGACGGGCGCCCAGTACACGGCGGGCAGCGGCGTTCACCTCGGACCGGAGGCGGATCGCGGCTGCGGGCTCGGGGCGGCGCAGGTCGAGGTAGCGGTAGCGCAGTCGCGCCTCCTCGCCGACCGTCACGCGCTCGTCGATCTGGAAGGGCAAGGGGGCCGCCGGGTTGAGAACGGTGAGCTCGATCGCCGCGACCTCGATCTCGCCGGTGGCGAGGTTCGGGTTGGCCGTGTCCTCAGGGCGGATCTCGACGACACCCTCGACCGCGATGCAGTACTCGTTGCGGAGGGCGTGGGCGCCGCCCGCGGCGAGCACCTCGTCACGTACGACGACCTGGACGATTCCGCTGGCGTCACGAAGGTCGAGGAACGCCACGCCACCGAGATCGCGCCGCTTCGCAACCCATCCCGCGAGTGTCACCTTCTGGCCCGCGTGCTCGGCACGCAAAGTCCCTGCCTCGTGGGTACGGATCACAGACTTCCCTCTCTCGGTTTCCAGCCCTCGCATCCTACGGGGTCGCTCCCGCGGCCTTCTCACGGATTCCGCCCACCCGTACCGGCCCGGCACGCGGCGCCGTCGGTTCATTGGCGCCTGTCGGTTCATCATGTTAAGTAGGCGAACTGGATGTTCTCATGGCAAATCGGCCATGAGAACATCCGACTTACCCACTTAACGTGGTAAACCGACCGCCCCCGCCTGTCGAACCCGGGGGGACGGGGTCAGTTCCAGGAGCCCGTGACCTGCACCGAACGGTCTTCGGCCGGCGGCTCCCAGGTCGACGCGGACGCTGGCGACTGGTCGCCGGAGCGGATGTCCTTGACCTCGCCGTCGACGCCGCCGAACCACACGTACGGGATGCCGCGGCGGTCGGCGTGCCGGATCTGCCGTCCGAACTTGTCCGCCTTCGGCGCCACCTCGGTGGGGATCCCGCGGGCACGCAGCGTACGGGCCACCTCGTCGGCCTCGGCTCGTGTGCCCTCGTCCGTCACCGCGACGAGCACCGCCGTCGGCACGCTCCTGCTCGCCACGAGCAGGCCCTTCGCCAGGAGCGGGACGAGCATGCGGCTCACACCGAGCGAGATGCCCACGCCCGGGTACGTCTGCTTGCCGTCGCTCGCCAGCGAGTCGTACCGGCCGCCGGACGAGATCGACCCCATCGACTCGTACCCGACCAGCTGCGTCTCGTACACCGTGCCTGTGTAGTAGTCGAGGCCGCGCGCAATGGACAGGTCGGCGACGAGCCGTCCCGGCACGGTCCGGCGTGCGGCGGCGACGACCGCGCTGAGCAGCTCGAGCCCCTGGTCGAGGAGCTCGTGGTGCACCCCGAGCGCCCGTACCTGGTCGACGAACGACTCGTCGTCGGTACGGATCCGTGCGAGGTCGACCACCTTCGCTGCGCGCTCACCGGTGACGCCGATCTCGCCGAGTGTCTCGACGACCGCCTCCGGACCGATCTTCTCGAGCTTGTCGACGCGCTGCAGGACGGCGCCCGTGCCCTCGATCCCGAGACCCCGGTAGAACCCTTCCGCCAGCTGCCTGTTGCTCACCCGCATGAGCACCGGGGGCAATCCCACCGACGCGTGCAGCGCCTCGAGCGCCTCGAGCATGACGAGCGGGATCTCGACGTCGTGGTGCGCCGCGAGGACGTTCTCCCCCACGATGTCGATGTCCGCCTGGGTGAACTCGCGGTAGCGGCCCTCCTGGGGCCGCTCACCGCGCCACACCTTCTGGATCTGGTAGCGGCGGAACGGGAAGGCGAGCTGACCTGCGTTCTCCAACACGTACCGCGCGAACGGCACGGTGAGGTCGAAGTGCAGTCCCAGCTCATCGGCGTCGGCCGTACCCGGGTCGGCCGAGAGCCGCCGCAGGACGTAGATCTCCTTGTCGATCTCCCCCTTGCGGGCGAGCTGGGACATCGGCTCGACGGCACGGGTCTCGATGTTCACGAAGCCGTGGAGCTCGAACGTCGTCCGGAGCTGGTCGAGGACGTACTGCTCCACGAGTCGCTGCGACGGCAGCAGCTCGGGGAAACCGGACAGGGGACGGATACGGCTCACGAGCTCAGCTCTTTCAGTGCGAGACGGATGTAGGGGTTGGTGGCGCACTCCCGCCCGATGCTGGTCGCACCGCCGTGGCCGGGCAGGACCTGAAGCTCGTACGGGAGCGTGACGACCGTCTCTCGCAGCGTCTGGAGCATCCGTTCCATCGACCCGCCCGGAAGGTCCGTACGTCCGATCGAGCCGGCGAACAGGACATCACCGGTGAACAGCTGGGACGAGACCTCGTCGCCGGCGTGCAGCAGGACGCTTCCGGGGGTGTGCCCCGGTGCGTGGATGACGCCCCAGCTCAGCCCTGCGAGGTCGAGACGCTCGCCGTCCGACCACTCGCGCACCTGGGCCGGCTCCGGGAGGGTCGCCGACCCGTACAGGGCCTCGACGAGTGACCCCATCTGGGGACCGAGCCCTGCCGCGGGATCGCTGAGCAGGTGGCGGTCCGCCCCATGGATCCACACCGGGACGCCGTGCGCGTCGGCGACGGCATGCGCGTCCGCGACGTGGTCGAGGTGGCCGTGCGTGGCGAGGACCGCGACCAGGGTGCGGCCGCTCTCGGCGATCAGCCTCTCCGCCGCGGCGGACGCGTCCATGCCCACATCGACGAGGACGCACTCGTCACTGTCAGCGGCACCGACGAGGAAGCAGTTTGCCTCCCACGGTCCGCACGATGACCTGAGCGTGAACACACCGGTCAGACTATCGGGCAAGATAGGCGCCATGAGCGAGGCAACCCCCGCACCGGAGTCCTATGGCCGCGTCGACCCTGACGGCACCGTCTACGTGACGACGCCCGACGGCGAGCGCAGCGTCGGGCAGATCCCCGGCGTGCCGGCCGACGAGGCACTGGCCTTCTTCACCCGCCGCTTCACAGCCCTGGAGACCGAGGTCGGCCTGCTCGAGGAGCGGATCAAGCGAGGGGCGCTCAACCCTGACGAGGCCCGCAAGAGCATCTCGTCGATCAAGTCCTCAATCGCCGGAGCGCACGCGGTGGGTGATCTGGAGGGCCTCACCTCCCGCCTCGACAGCCTGACCCCCGTCCTCGCCGAGGCCAACGAGGCCCGCAAGGCTGAGAGGGCCAAGGCCCACGACGAGACGAAGGCCGCCAAGGAGACCATGGTGGCAGAGGCCGAGAAGATCGCCGCCGGCAACGACTGGCGCGGCGGCGTGAACCGGTTTCGTACCCTCCTGGACGAGTGGAAGGCCCTCCCCCGCATCGACCGCGCGACCGACGACGACCTCTGGCACCGGTTCTCCTCCGCCCGTACGACGTACACCCGTCGGCGCAAGGCGCAGTTCGCGGAGCAGTCGGCCAAGCGGGACAGCGCCCGGCTCGCCAAGGAGGCCATCGTCGCCGAGGCCCGGGAGATCGCGGCGACTTCCGAATGGGGCGCCGGTGCGGGCGCGTTCCGCGACCTCATGACCCGCTGGAAGGCCGCGGGGCCGGCGCCGCGCGAGATCGACGACGCGCTGTGGGCCGAGTTCCGAGCGATCCAGGACGACTTCTTCGCGCGCCGTACGGACGCGGCGACTGCCACGAACGCGGAGTTCAGCCAGAACCTCGAGGCGAAGCTCGCGCTCCTCGCCGAGGCGGAGAAGGACATCCTCCCCGTCAAGGACGTCGCCGTCGCACGCCAGAAGTACCGGACGTTCCTCAGCCGCTACAACGAGAACGGCCGCGTGCCCAGGGAGCAGATCCGGCCGCTCGAGGCCCGGGTCAGGGCGATCGAGCGCGCGATCGGCGAGGCCGAGGAGAGCGAGTGGCGCCGTACGGACCCGGAGACCCGTGAACGGGCCACCGGCACGGTCTCGCTGCTCAGCGACCAGATCGCGAAGCTCACGTCCCAGCTCGACGCGGCGAAGGCTGCGAACGACAGCAGGAAGGTCGCCGAGCTCACCACCTCCATCGCCACGTACGAGTCCTGGCTGGAGCAGGCGTCGAAGACGCTGGAGGACTTCTCCGGCTAGCTGCGGGACCTCTCCGGCGAGCTCGAGGACTCCTCTGGCCCGCTCGAGGAGGCTTCTCCGGAAAGCTCGATGACTTCTCCCGCAATCTGAAAGGCCGTCTCCGAACAGCTAGCACCTCTCGCGGACGGTGCTCCTGGGACTATGAGCGGACGCGATGGACCTCGTACACGCCGGGCACTGCGTTGAGCCGCTTCATGATGTGCTCGAGGTGGGTCGTCTCCGCCGTCTCGAAGGTGACCGTCGTGCGGAACTTGCGGTCCTTGCCCGTCTCGAGCCGGATCGACAGGATGCTCACCTTCTCCTCCGCGAGCAGTGTCGAGATCTCGGCGAGCATGCCCGTACGGTCCAGTCCCTCGATGTAGACCGCGACGACGAACGATGACGCCGCCGAGGCCGACCACGTCACGTCGACGATGCGCTCGGGCGTGCTGAGCAGGTTCGCGGCGTTCGTACAGTCCTTGCGATGTACGGACACGCCCTGTCCGCGCGTCACGAAGCCGATGATCTCGTCACCGGGGACCGGGGTGCAGCAGCGGGCGAGCTTCACCCACATGGACGAGTCGCCGTTGACCTCGATGCCCGTGTCGGCGCGCAGGGGCGAGCGTGCGCGACCGTGCACCGGGTGATCCTCGAACGACTCCTCGGCCGCGTCCTCGGGTGTGCCCTGGAGGGCGATGATGTGCTCGACCACCGACTGCGCGCTGATGTGGCCCTCGCCGACCGCCGCGTACAGGCTGGGAACGTCCGCGATCTTGAGGTCCGTGGCGACCGCAGTGAGCGTCTGGAGCGTGAGCAGACGCTGGAGCGGCATCCCAGCGCGACGCAGCTGGTGCGCCAGCTCCTCCTTGCCCTGCTCGATCGACTCCTCGCGGCGCTCGCGTGTGAAGTGCTGGCGGATCTTCTGGCGGGCCCGGGGGCTGCGGACGAACTGCAGCCAGTCGCGTGAGGGTCCGGCGTCCTCGGACTTGCTCGTGATGATGTCGACGACGTCGCCGTTGGCGAGCTTCGTGTCGAGGCTGACGAGCTTGCCGTTGACCCGGGCGCCCACGCACCGGTGCCCGACCTCCGTGTGGACCGCGTACGCGAAGTCGACCGGGGTCGCGCCGTCGGGAAGCGCCTGCACGTCGCCGCGAGGCGTGAACACGAAGACCTCGTTGCTGCCCAGGTCGAACGTCAGGTTGTCCAGGAACTCTCGCGGATCCGCGGTCTCCTTCTGCCACCTCGACAGCTCGTGAACCCAGGACAGCTCCTGCTCGCTCGACGGGCGCGCGCCCTTCGGCCGTTCCTTGTACTTCCAGTGCGCCGCCACGCCGTACTCGGCCCGCCGGTGCATCTCCTTCGAGCGGATCTGGAACTCGATCGGGCGCCCGCCGGGACCCATGACCGTCGTGTGCAGCGACTGGTACATGTTGTACTTCGGCATCGCGATGTAGTCCTTGACCCGGCCGGGCACCGGGCGCCAGCGCACGTGGATGACGCCCATCGCCGAGTAGCAGTCGGCCTGGTCGTCGACGATGATGCGCAGCCCGAGCAGGTCGTAGATGTCGGCGAAGTCGCGGCCCCGTACGACCATCTTCTGGTAGATCGAGTAGTAGTGCTTCGGCCTGCCGTACACCGTCGCCGGGATCTTCGCGGCGGCGAGGTCCGCGGTGATCTGGTCGATGACCTCGGCGAGGTAGCGCTCACGTCGCGGCTGGTTCTCCGCGACGAGGTGGACGATCTCGTCGTACACCTTGGGCTGCATCGTCGAGAAGGCCAGGTCCTCGAGCTCCCACTTGATGGTGTTCATGCCGAGCCGGTGCGCGAGGGGCGCGTAGATCTCCAGCGTCTCCTTGGCGATGCGGTTCTGCTTGTCGGGCCGGAGCGAGCCGAGCGTCCGCATGTTGTGGAGCCGGTCGGCGAGCTTGATGACGAGGACCCGGATGTCGCGCGCCATCGCGACGATCATCTTGCGGATCGACTCCGCCTGGGTGTTCTCGCCGAACTGCACCTTGTCGAGCTTGGTGACGCCGTCGACCATGCCCGCGATCTCCGGCCCGAAGTCGGCCGTGAGCTGCTCCATGGTGTAAGCCGTGTCCTCGACCGTGTCGTGGAGCAGTGCCGCGCACAAGGTCGGCTCGGTCATGCCGAGCTCGGCGAGGATGGTTGTCACGGCGAGCGGGTGGGTGATGTACGCGTCGCCGGACTTGCGCGTCTGACCGGTGTGATAGTACTCGGCCGTCCGGTAGGCCCGCTCGAGGAGCGCGAGGTCGGCCTTGGGGTGGTTCTGCCGGACGACGTTGAAGAGCGGCTCGAGGACGGCGTGCTGGGGGGCCTTCGGAGCGGTCCAGCGGGCGATGCGCTGGCGCATGCGGAGACGGG
>JAJZQV010000154.1 GCA_021803025.1 Actinomycetes bacterium
AGGAGATCGGCAGCTTCGGGCTCAAGCGCACGTTCTCGATCTACGACGACACGGACTCGAAGCGGCTCATGACGATGGTCGCGAACGAGCTGAGCATCGACTCGAAGAAGTTCCCGCCTCGGGAGCTGCTCAACTGGGTGTCCGACCAGAAGAACGAACTCGTCGACTACGAGACCGCGATGAAGAACGCGGTCGGGCCCGTGCAGGAGACGTACGCGCAGGCGTACGCGACGTACCAGCGGCGGCTCGCTGCGGCTCAGGCCCTGGACTTCGACGACCTCATCATGACGACGGTCAACCTGTTCCAGGCCTTCCCACAGATCCGCGAGGACTACCGGCGACGCTTCCGGCACGTCCTCGTCGACGAGTACCAGGACACGAACCACGCGCAGTACGTGCTCGTGCGCGAGCTCTGCGGCCCCCTCGACCCGTCCGCCGAGGGCGTGAGCGTCGAGCCCGCCGAGCTCATGGTCGTGGGCGACTCGGACCAGTCGATCTACGCGTTCCGGGGCGCCACGATCCGCAACATCCTCGACTTCTCCCACGACTTCCCCGGCGCGCGCACGATCCTGCTCGAGCAGAACTACCGCTCGACGGGCAACGTGCTCAACGCCGCGAACGCCGTGATCTCCCGCAACCCCAACCGCCCCGAGAAGAGGCTCTGGTCGGAGGCGGGGGACGGGCCGCTGCTCGTCGGGTACGTCGCGGACACCGACCAGGCCGAGGCGCAGTTCGTGGCGTCCGAGATCGACCGGCTCTCCGACGCCGGCACCGCCACGTACGGGGAGACGGCGGTCTTCTACCGCACGAACGCGCAGTCGCGCTCGTTCGAGGAGGTCTTCATCCGCGTGGGACTGCCCTACCGGGTCGTCGGCGGCGTCCGCTTCTACGAGCGCAAGGAGGTCCGCGACGCGATCGCCTACCTGCGCGCCATTGCGAACCAGGCCGACGACGTGTCCGTACGGCGCATCCTCAACGAGCCGAAACGCGGCATCGGCGACACGACCGAGGCGGCTGTCGAGGAGTTCGCCATCGCGCACCGCATCCCGTTCGGCGAGGCGGTCGACCGGGCCGCGGAGATCAACGGGCTCCAGTCCCGCGCGGTCACCCAGCTCACGGCGTTCGCGACGATGATGGCGCGCCACCGCGACCTCGTCGCGAAGGGGGCTCCCGCGGACGAGGTGCTCAAGAGCATCCTGTTCGACTCGGGGATCATCGACGCGCTCGCGGCGTCGACGGACCCTCAGGACGCGACGCGGATCGAGAACCTCAACGAGCTCGTCAACGTGGCCGCGGAGTTCGTCGCGTCGGCGAACGCCGTCGACGTCACGGTCGGTGACGAGCGGGGCGAGGAGCTCGTCGGCGCGCCCGAGCCGGACGACTCCCTGCCGGCCTTCCTCGAGCGGATCGCGCTCGTCGCCGATTCCGACCAGATCCCCGACGAGGGGGCGGGTGTCGTCACGCTCATGACGCTCCACACGGCGAAGGGCCTGGAGTTCGACACCGTCTTCCTCACGGGTATGGAGGACGGTGTCTTTCCCCACCAGCGGGCGCTGGACAACCCGGGCGAGCTGGAGGAGGAGCGCCGCCTCGCGTACGTGGGGATCACGCGGTCGCGGCGCAACCTGTACCTGACCCGGTCGCTCGTCCGTGTCGCGTTCGGCAGCCCCAAGTCCAACCCGCCGAGCAGGTTCCTCGACGAGATCCCGCCCCGCCTGTTCGACTGGCGTAGGCTCGGCCCCAGCCTGGGCGGCTACCAGGCGCAGGGCTCGAGGGTGGAGTCGAGGTACGGAGCCGGCGGGTCGCGTGGCGGCGTGCAGCTGGGCTTCACGAGGACCTCGGCGCCGCGGGTCATCCCGTCTCTCGCCCCCGGCGACAAGGTGCTCCACGCCTCGTTCGGCCTGGGCACCGTGCTCACGGTGTCCGGTGCGGGCGAGACCGCGAAGGCCGACGTCGACTTCGGCTCCTTCGGGGTGAAGCGGCTCGCCCTCAAGGTCGCCCCGCTCGAGAAGCTCTAGCCGAGTCTCAGGCGAGCAGTCGCACCGGCAGCTCGGTCTCCACGACCTCGTCGCCGACACGCTCGACGCGGTACGCGGGGTGGCCCGGCTGCTCGGAGACGGCCTCGACAAGCTGCCCGTCCGTGAACACGAGAGCAGTGTGCTGGTCGACGGCATAGCCGGACGGGAGGTCCCCCGACCCCACCCACTCGAGGAGGACGGAAGGGTCGCGGTATCCCCAGGGGTCGTGGCAGAAGAGCGACAGCACCGAGGTCTCTGCGCGTTCCACGAAGGCGGCGAGGAACCGCTCGATGTAGGGGTCGGCGTCGCCGCTGGCGGTCGGCACGAAGCACACCTTGGGTCGCTCGGCGCCCGTGAGGCTCAGCAGATGGTCGTCGAGGGGCGACGCCGCGTCCAGCGTGGAGAAGCCGCCGCCGCCGAGAGCGAGAACCGTACC
Source organism: Actinomycetes bacterium (assembly GCA_021803025.1). GTDB lineage: Bacteria > Actinomycetota > Actinomycetes > Propionibacteriales > Propionibacteriaceae > Fen-668. The sequence goes on from JAJZQV010000154.1 coordinate 2,455, forward strand.
GATCACGGGAGCGAGAGTAGCGGGACCGCCGAGGTGGTCACCGCGCGACGACCGTCAGATGGTGATGCCGTGGGAGAGCAGGTACGGCAGGGGGTTGGCCGCGGTGTACGGGTCGCCGACCGTGGCGCTCGGAGGGTAGTACTCGAAGTGCAGGTGGTAGCCGAAGGCGCGGCCGGTCATGCCCACGTAGCCGATGAGCTGGCCGGCCATCACCACCGTGCCGGGCTGCACGACCTTGGCCGACATGTGCGCGTAGAGCGTGCGGCTGCCGTCGGCGTGCATGATCACGACGTGGTTTCCGGCCCAGCTCCCGCCGTCCGAGGCTACGACCACACCTGACCCGGCGGCCCGGATCGGCGTGCCGTACCCGGCGATGAAGTCCACGCCGGTGTGGTAGCGGGACCACACCCCGTACTCCCCGAAGACAGCGCCGCGCGTGTACGAGCCGGCCTGGATCGGCGTCACCCACGGGGCGCTGTTGTCGACGGTGGCCAGCAGGGCGAGGAGGGACGGGTCGACGGCTGCCTGTTGCGCCGAGCCGCTGGCTGCGATGAGGGTGCCGATCTTCTTCTCGGCGGCGGCTTTGGCGGCGGCCACTGCTGCCCGCTGCGCCTCGGTGGCGATCGCGGTGTTCGCAGAGCTGAGAGCGGCCGCACGCTGGTTCGCGGCCGAGGTCTGCACGGCCTCGGAGACCTCCGCGGCGGTGTTCGACAGCGCGACGCCACGTGCGGACTCCTGCTGGGCGGCGACCGCGTTCGTGAGCTCGGACCGCACGGCGCTGCGGCTCAGGTCCGCGTCGTTGCCCGTCGTGTCGGTGCTCGGGGAGTCCGCCCGGGCCGTGGTGGTGGCGGGGACAGCGCGGGTCACGTCGGGGGAGCCTGAGACGGCGACGCCGTCCGTGGTCACTGCAGTGGAGTAGGGAGCCGACGCGGCGCTCACCGCACCCACGACGAACAGGCCGAGGCAGGCGACGAGCACGGCCGTGGCAGCCTGCTTCACGAGCGCCGAGACGGAGATCTTGTCGCCCTCGTCCTCGAGGAGGTCGAACTCTGCGAGCAGGGCGTCGTCCCCGGCTGCGCGACGCGCTGCGGCCTGTCGTGATCCCTGTGACACGAAGTTTGCTCCCAAGCGGATTACGGATGACCGCCAGGGGGTAATGGTTCCTGCTTCGGTCAGACCAACTCTTGTGGAGTGACCCTAACACTTCTCTCAGGTTTGGGGCAATTCTCTCAGAAACAGGGGTGAGGGGTCGAGCGTCATCCCCGCGCGGCAGCACGGGTCCCCGAGCCACCTCGGGGACCACTAGTCTCTTTTTCACTGACACCCGACGTAGGGGGATCCGACGTGGACCTGTACGAGTTCCAGGCCAGGGACGTGTTCGAGGCGCACGGTGTTCCCGTGCTGCGCGCGAGGACGGCGACCGGCCCGTACGCGGCCGGAGCCATCGCCGAGGACCTCGACGTGGGCGTCGTGGTGGTCAAGGCGCAGGTGAAGACCGGCGGCCGGGGCAAGGCCGGCGGCGTCAAGCTCGCACGCTCACCGCAGGAGGCCGTCGAGCGTGCCCGCGAGATCCTCGGCATGGACATCAAGGGACACACCGTCAGGCGGGTCATGGTGACCGAGGGCGCCGACATCGACCAGGAGTACTACTTCTCGCTGCTCGTGGACCGCGGTGAGCGCAGCTACCTCGCCCTGTGCTCGCGCGAAGGCGGCGTCGAGATCGAGCAGCTCGCCGAGGAGCGGCCCGACGCGCTCTACCGCGCGAAGATCGACCCGCTCGTCGGGCTCGACGCGGCCGCCGCGCGGGCCATCGTCCAGGGTGCCGGCTTCGACGTGGAAGACCACGACCGGCTCGTGGCCGTCCTCGTCCGTCTTGGCGAGGTCTTCCACGACGAGGACGCCACGCTCGTCGAGGTGAACCCCCTCGTCCGTACGGGGGACGGCCGCATCATCGCCCTGGACGGCAAGATCACCCTCGACGACAACGCCGACTTCCGTCACCCCGAGCACGAGGCCTTCCACGAGGCGGCGGAAGGCGACCCGCTGGAGGCCGAGGCACGGGCGAAGAACCTCAACTACGTGAAGCTCGACGGGTCCGTG
>JAJZQV010000155.1 GCA_021803025.1 Actinomycetes bacterium
ACCCAGCGGGTCGCCGCGACGTACCGGCTCGGGGACTCCGAGGTCTCCACGGCCTTCACCACGGATTTCTCCGAGGGCCAGTGGGTCATCCGCGACGATCCGGGGCGCATCGGCGTCGGTTCCCTACGCGCGGCGGGGATCCCGCTGTACATCGACGGCGTGGAGGTGCCCGAGACCATCGACAGTCTCCCGGCCTTCCCCGGGACGTACGAGCTGGCGACCAGGAACCCCTTCATCGAGTTCGCCTCGCCGGCCACGATCGTCGTCCGGAGCTCGGACGAGGCGCCGATCATCGGCGCGGTACAGCTCCAGCTCAGCCCCGCAGGACGTCAGGCGGCCCTCGACGCGGTCCACGCGGCGGTCATCGCCTGCCTGTCGAGGAAGGAGCTCCAGCCCGCCGGCTGCCCCCAGAACATCGAGTCCAGCCGCAATGAGCCGGTCCTGAGCCAGACCATCTCGTACTCGACGGCGAACGACGTGATGGCCGTGTCGGAGTCGGAGCTCAGGCTCTCGACCGTCATCGTCTCGTACACCGCGGACTGGAAGCTCGAGGCCAAGGTCGAGGTCAAGGGCGTACCCCGTGACGTCACGTTCCCGTTCACCGTCAGCACCCTGTGGAAGGTCGCCCTGACGAGCGACAAACCCAGCGCGGTGCTCGCGAGCTGAGCGCGCACCACGGCTGAGGGCGCGAACCACTGCTGAGGGCACAGCACAGCGGCCGGACCCCGACGAGGGGATCCGGCCGCTGGGATGAGACCTGCAGGTCAGCGCGTCTCGCGGTGCGCCTGGTGGATGCCGCAACGCGGGCAGAACTTCTTGATCTCCAGACGATCCGGGTCGTTGCGCCGGTTCTTCTTGGTGATGTAGTTCCGCTCTTTGCACACCGAACACGCGAGCGTGATCTTGGGCCGGATCTCGGAGCCCTTCTTGGCCATGTTCATCCCTCGTGTTGTGCCGTACCAACTGTGTAGCGGGAACGGGACTTGAACCCGTGACCTAACGATTATGAGCCGTTTGCTCTACCGTCTGAGCTATCCCGCCGTGGAGCCCCCATGCGGAATCGAACCGCAGACCTTCTCCTTACCATGGAGACGCTCTGCCGACTGAGCTATAGGGGCCAGCCGCCGCCCAAACATACACGACCCCCAACCCGGGGAGCGAATCGGTGGTAGCCGCCGCCCGTCCGCATCACCCATGAGCCTCGGGAACCGGCTCGAAGGCTCGGGGAGCCCGGGGACGACGACGGCCCGGGACCTGTGACGGTCCCGGGCCGAGGTGGTGGCAGGTGTAGGGTTCGAACCTACGTAGGCTGAGCCGACGGTTTTACAGACCGCTCCCTTTGGCCACTCGGGCAACCTGCCAGGCTGGCGGACCAGCGGCGGAAAGACTAGCAGCCGTGCCTGGCCGCTGCCGAATCCATCCCTGGCTCGCCGTGCGACACCCCCCGCATCGATGTCCCTAGGCTGTGGCGGGAGGTTCCTACGAAAGGACGCACGACCATGGCCACGCCCCACATCAGCGCCGAGCCCGGACAGATCGCACCGCTCGTCCTCATGCCCGGAGACCCCCGCCGGGCGGAGAAGATCGCGAACGACTTCCTCGACGGCGCAGAGCGCGTCTCCGACGTACGGGGCATCTCATGTTTCACCGGCACGTACGACGGCACGCCGATGAGCGTGATGGCCTCCGGGATGGGCCTGCCGTCCCTGTCGATCTACGCGACGGAGCTCTACAAGTTCTACGGCGTGGAGCGGATCGTCCGGGTCGGGACCTGCGGGGCGATGCTCGATGAGGTCCAGGTACGGGACGTCGTCATCGCGTCCGCCGCGCACACCAACTCGTCCGTCGCGTCGCTGCTCGTGCCGTACGCGACCGTGGCGCTCGCCCCCAGCCCGTACCTCCTGCGCGCCGCGATGAACGCCGCCGAGGCCCACGAGGGACTGCGCTGGCACGTCGGACCCGTGTACGCGAGCGACCACTTCTACGGAGGCGACCCGGCCACCATGGAGAAGCTCATCGCACTCGGGACGAAGTCCGTCGAGATGGAGGCGGCAGGGCTGTACGCGGTGGCGCTCGCCCAGGGCAAGGAGGCGCTCACCGTGCTCACGGTGTCCGACCACCTGACCGCGGAGAGCCCGGAGCTCACCAGCGCAGAGCGCGAGGACTGCTACCGCTCGATGGTCGCCATCGCGGCCGCGGCACTGCGCTCCTGAGCCGCCTCGACGAGCCCCCTGAACCCTGTGTGCGTGGAGAAGGTCACAGTCTCGTTGCGGCTCGTCGGGCCTGCTTGACTGCCTCTCCGCCCGCCGATTGACTCGACGGAGGGCGCGGAGGGGTCGCTCGACGCGCGGGGAGGGATCTATGGTCGCCGGTGGGCGCGTGGCCGTGGTGGGCAGCGCCAACCTCGACCTCGTGACCGTCACCCCGACACTGCCCCGGCCCGGTGAGACCCTCCTCGCGACCTCGTACTCCGAGGGGCCCGGCGGCAAGGGCAGCAACCAGGCGCACGCCGCCGCGCGCATGGGTGCCCGCGTCACGTTCGTCGGCCTGCGGGGCGACGACGCCGCCGGCACGTATCTCGCGAAGACGCTGGAGGACGAGGGCGTCGACGTCTCGACGTTCGGCGTGACCGACGGCCCCTCCGGACGAGCCCTCGTCATGGTGGACGCAGCTGCGGAGAACTCGATCATCGTCGTCCCCGGCTCGAACGCGAAGCTGTCGGCGAGCGACATCGCCCGCGCGGGCGAGGCCGTCCAGGGTGCGGACGTCGTGGTCTGCCAGCTCGAGATCCCCCTCGACGCCGTCCAGGCCGCGCGCAGGGCGTGCACGGGCATGTTCGTGCTCAACCCCGCACCCGCCCGCGTGCTGCCGCCCGACCTGCTGGCCGGCACAGACGTGCTCGTCGTCAACGAGACCGAGTACGAGACAGTGCTCGGCGTGCCTCTCCCCGAGCGGCTCGACGACATGGCCGACGTCGCCGCCCGGCCTGGAACGCCCGGGACGATCGTCGCGACGCTCGGTCCTCGCGGAGCCGCGGTGTGCACCGGCGGGGTCGTGACGCTCGTCAGCCCGCCGCCCGTGACCGTCGTCGACTCGACCGGCGCCGGGGACACGTTCGTCGGTGCGCTGGCCGCGGAGCTGGCGCGCGGGGACGACGTGCTGACCGCGGCGCGTACGGCGGTCGTGGCCGCCTCCCTGTCCACGCAGAGTCTCGGAGCAGTGTCCGGAATGCCCCGCCGCGACGAGGTCGTACGCCACCTCGCGGAGTCCACAAGCCCGGAGCCCGCCAAGGGCAGGCCCGTCCTCACCACCCGGCCGGCTTCCGGCCACAGTCACAAGGAGAAACACCACACATGAAGCGCCAACTGAAGCTGGGCCTGGCGGCCGTGGCCGCCCTTGCCCTTGCCCTCACGGGCTGCTCCTCGTCGAGCAGTCCGGGCAGCCCCTCCGCGAGCGCCAGCGGCTCCGGGAAGCTCTCCGTCGTCAGCGTCATCAACGGGACCCTGGGCGACGCCAGCTTCTTCGACAGTGCCGAGACCGGCATGACGAAGCTCAAGGCCGAGGGCCACAAGACGCAGACCATCCAGTCCGACGCCAACAACCAGACGTCGTGGAAGCAGAACACCGAGTCGGTCTCCGGGAAGTGGGACCTCGTCGTCGTCGGCACGTCGCAGATGGTCGACATCCTCAAGGAGATCGCCCCGAAGTACCCGAACCAGAAGTACATCATCTACGACGACGTCGTCTCCGCCCCGAACGTCGCCTCCATCACGTTCAAGCAGAACGAGGGCTCGTACCTCGCCGGTGTGCTGGCCGCTCTCGCCACCACGAACAAGGCCAAGTTCCCCAACGCGTCCGGCTCCAAGGTCGTCGGCCTCGTCGGCGGGATGGACATCCCGATCATCAACGACTTCGTCGTGGGCTTCAAGAAGGGCGTCGAGACCGTCGACCCGAGCGTCCAGGTGAAGGTCGGCTACGTCGGCAACTTCACCGACTCCGACAAGGGCTACTCCATCGCCAAGTCGATGTTCGAGCAGGACAAGGCCGACGTCGTGTACCAGGTCGCCGGCGGCGCCGGTGCAGGCGTGCTCAAGGCTGCCAAGGACACCGGCCGCTACGCGATCGGCGTGGACTCGAACCAGAACAAGCTGTACCAGGGCTTCATCCTCGCCTCCATGCTGAAGAACGTGGGCGACGGCATCCACGCCGCGGTGCTGGCCGCCGACCAGGGCAAGCTGGAGTACGGCAAGACCACGTCGTACGGTCTCAAGAACGGCGGCGTCGGCCTCACCTTCGCCGACAACGACAACATCGTCCCGGCCGACATGCAGGCGAAGATCACCGACTACGCCCAGCAGGTCTCGGACGGCAAGATCACCGTACCTACCACGCTCAGCTGACCAACCCGTGCATGATGAGGGGGCCGGGCTTCGGCCCGGCCCCCTGCATCTGTCCTGAGCCCACCGAGGGAGCTTCATGACTGCTCCGCTGCTCCAGCTGCGCCACGTCACCAAGACGTTCGGCTCATTGGTCGCGAACGAC
>JAJZQV010000038.1 GCA_021803025.1 Actinomycetes bacterium
GACGAGCGAAGGCACAGGCCGAAGGGCTGCGACGTACGGAGGACGCGAACCGTACGGAGACGCTCGGGACGCTGCGGATCTCGTTCCTGTCGGCGCTCGTCCTCGAGCTCCTCTCGTCGCTGTCGGTGGCGATCGTCGCCGTCACGGTCGGGACGCGCCTCGTCTACTACGGCATCGACTTCCGCACGGCCCTGTTCGTGCTGATCCTCGCGCCCGAGGTCTACCTGCCCATCCGCCAGGTCGGCGTCCACTACCACGACTCCGCTGACGGTGTGGCTGCAGCCGAGGCGGCGTTCGTGGAGATCGACCGGCTCGCGACGTCGCCGGGAGGCGCGGAGGTGAGCGGCGGTCCGATCGTCGTCGACCGGGTGACCCACTCGTACGGCGAGGAGGTGGCCCTGCCGCCCACCTCGTTCACCCTGGCGCGCGGCGAGGTCGTCGCCCTGAGCGGGCCGAGCGGCTGCGGCAAGTCCACGCTCCTGTCGGCGCTGCTCGGGTTCGTCACCCCGACCGGCGGGTCGGTCAGCGTCGGCGGCGTCAGCCCGGACCAGGCCGGAGGTCGTGCCTGGCGGCGGAGGTTCGCGTACGTGCCGCAGCGGCCCGGACTGGTCGTGGGCACGGTGGCCGACAACGTCCGCCTCGCCGACCCGAGCGCGAGCGACGCCGAGGTGGCGGAGGTACTGGCCGCTGCAGGGGCGCCGGACCTCGCGCTCGACCACGCCGTGGGCGACGAGGCCGAGGGGCTGTCGGCGGGTGAGCGTCGGCGGGTCGGCATCGCCCGTGCGCTCCTGCGGATCCGTCGGGGAGCCGACGTGCTCGTCCTCGACGAGCCGACCGCAGGGCTGGACGCGGACAGCGAGGCGACGGTCGTCGAGAGCCTGAGGGCTTCCGGCGCCTCCGCGCTCGTGGTGTCGCACCGCCCCGCGGTGCTCAGCGCGGCGGACCGCGTCGTCCAGGTGGGGGCGCAGGCATGAGGTCCGGCTGGCAGCGGCTGGTCGCCGATCTCCTGCGCTCCGTACCGAGGGGACGTCTCCTCCTGGTCGTCTCCGTCGTGCTGGCCGCCGCGGCGAGCGGTGCCTCCGTGGCGCTGCTCGGCGTGTCCGCCTGGCTCATCTCCAAGGCCGCCGAGCATCCCAGTTTCCTCGACCTCAGCGTTGCCGCCGTCGGCGTGCGGTTCTTCGGCATCTCCCGCGGCGTGTTCCGCTACACCGAGCGTCTCGTCGGGCACGACCTGGCGCTCCGCATGCAGTCGGCGCTGCGCCTGCGCACGTACACCACTCTCGCCCGCACCACCCTCATCGGGCGTCGTCACGGCGACATGCTCGTGCGGATGGTGGCCGACGTCGAGGCCGTGCAGGACGTCGTCGTACGGGTGGTGCTCCCGTTCGCGTCGGCGGTCGTCGTCATGGTGGGCACCGTCACGATGCTCGCCCGCTTCTCGCTCGGCAGTGCCGCGGTCCTGCTCGTGACGGCGGTCGTCGCGGGACTGGTCCTGCCCGCGTGGGCGCAGCTCGTGTCCCGTGACGCCGACGCCGGAGCCGTACCGCTGCGGGGCGAGCTGGCGGACCAGGTGCGCCAGACCGCGCTCGTCGCGGTGGACCTCGTCGCGTACGACGCCGACGACGCCGCGCTCGCCCGTCTGGACGACCTCGACGCGCAGCTGCGGGCGGCCGAGCGACGGGCTACGGCCGTACGGGCGTGGGCGGCGGCCGGGCAGGTGGTCGCGGCGGGTACGGCGGTGCTCGCGGCCCTCTGGATCGGAGGTGCGGCCGTGGCGTCCGGCGACCTGGCGCCACGCCTGCTCGCCGTGCTCGTGCTCACGCCGTTGGCCCTGCACGAGGTGCTCGGGAGCCTGGCCCAGGCGGCCCAGACGCTGACCCGTGCCCAGGCGGCCCTCGAACGGGTGGTGGAGGTGCTCGAGGCGGAGCCGGTCGGCCGGGGCGATGCGCCGCTGGGGGACGCGAGCCAGCATCCGTCTGTACGGGCCAGGGACCTGTCCGTCGGCTGGCCCGGCTCGGGCCCTGTGCTGACGGGGATCACGTTCGACGTGGCGGCCGGTGAGAGCGTGGCCGTCGTCGGCCCGAGCGGCGTGGGGAAGACGACGTTGGCGGCCACCGTCCTCGGGCTCATCCCGCCGGTCGCGGGAGAGGTCGCCACGACGGGCCGGGTCGGGTACCTGGCGCAGGACGCCCACCTGTTCGCGACGACGGTCGCGGAGAACGTGCGGATCGGGAACAAGGACGCGAGCGATCAGGAGGTGGCTGCGGCGCTCGACCAGGCCGGTCTTCCGCTCGCACCGGACCGTGTCGTGGGCGAGCTCGGTGCCACGCTGTCCGGGGGCGAGGCCCGCCGCCTCGCACTGTCCCGGCTGTTCGCCGGCTCGTACGACGTCCTCGTCCTCGATGAGCCCACAGAGCACCTGGACGCGCCCACCGCGGACGCGCTGCTCGACGACCTCTGGTCCCGCATCGGCCACCGCGCGCTGCTCGTGGTCACCCACGACGAACGCGTCGTCGCCCGCTGCCACAAGGTCGTACGCCTGACTCCCGATCCCCCCACCCGCTGAGCTGGCCGTGCCTTGTCGGTTCACCATGTTAAGTGGGCGAACCGTATGTTCTCATGGCCGATTTGCCATGAGAAGTAACTGTTTACCCACTTAACATGGTGAACCTGGTGATCGCACGGACCACGGGCACCGGTCGCGGCACCACCGGCGCTCGTCCTCGCCGCGACGCTCGTGGCGCCCGGCAGCTGACGCGGGCAACCCGCCTCGCACGAGCTCGCGCTGGGGTAGCGTCCGTTGCAGGCGGCGTGTGCCGCGGAGCCCCGGGGCCGGTGCCGGGGGACAACGACGAACGGCGCGCCGCGAGCAAGGGGGACGACGTGGTCACCGAGGAGTCCGTACGTACCGTCTCCGACCGTCGCAACATGTGGACGTTCGGTGTGGGGACCGTCGGTCGGGACATGGTCTACACGCTCGTCAGCATGTTCCTCATCGTCTACCTCACGGAGGTCCTCAACCTGCCGGACGCCGAGCTCGCCTGGGCAACGGCGCTGATCCTGGCCGTACGACTGTTCGACGCCGTGGCCGACATCGTCATGGGCGGGATCGTCGACAACACCCGCACGAGGTGGGGCCACTACAAGCCCTGGATCGCGGGCGGGGTCCTGGCGTCCGCGGTGGTCACGACGCTGCTCTTCACCGACCTGGGCCTGCACGGGACCTCGTTCGTCGTCGTCTTCGTGGGCCTGTACCTGCTGTGGAGCCTCTCGTGGACGGCCAACGACATCCCGTACTGGTCGATGCTTCCCGCGCTCACCCTCGACCAGAAGAAGCGCGAGAGCTTCGGCTCGCTGGCGAAGATCTTCGCGACGGTCGGACTCTTCACGGTCGTCGTCGCGATCATCCCCGTGACGAACGCGCTCGGCGGCACGCCCCGCGCGTGGACGCTCTTCACGCTGGCGGTCGTCGTCATCATGGTGCTGGGGCAGGCCGTGACGCTGTTCGGCGTCCGCGAGCCGCCGATCATGGTCGACCAGGACCGTACGACGCTGCGTGAGCTCGCCGGCGTCGTGTTCCGCAACGACCAGCTGCTCTGGACGGCCATCGCCATGGTCCTGTTCATGACCGGCTACATCACGACGACAAGCTTCGGCGTGTACTTCTTCAAGTACGTCTACCGCGACGAGAGCATGTACTCGCCGTTCGCCGCGGTCCTCGTGGGGTCGCAGCTGGTGGGCTACCTCGTGTTCCCGTGGCTGGCGAGGCGCATGAAGCGCCGCACCCTCTACACACTCGCGACGGCGCTGATCCTCGCGGGCTACGCCGTCTTCTTCGTGAGTCCGATGAGCATGGCCCCCCTCGGGCTGGCCGGGCTGCTCATGTTCGTCGGGCAGGCGTTCGTCACGCTGCTCATGCTCGTGTTCCTCACCGACACGATCGAGTACGGGCAGTGGAAGCTGGGTCGCCGCAACGGCGCCGTGACCTTCGCGCTGCAGCCGTTCATCAACAAGGTCGGCGCGGCCCTGGCGACGCAGATCGTCAGCGTGACGCTCATCTTGTCCGGCGTGAACGACGCGGTGAGCCCCGCCGACGTCACGCCTTCCGGGCTCCTCGCGATCAAGATCGCGATGCTCGTCGTGCCGCCCGTCCTCATCGTCGCGGGCTACGTCATCTACAGGACCACGTACCGCATCGACGAGGACATGTACGCGTCGCTCGTGGCCGACCTGCGGGACCGGGGTCAGCTGCGCTGACCCGACCGGGAGGACCGGCGATCCCGCGGACGGGAGGGTGTGCCACGCAGGCCGCCGGTGCGCCACACTGAGCACATGCTCGTGGCCTTCTCCGTCAGTACAGCCGGCTCCGACGAGGGGTACGTGCACGAGGCGGTCGCCGCCGCCGTACGTGTCGTCCGGGACTCGGGGCTGCCCAACCACACGGACGCCATGTTCACGACGATCGAGGGCACGTGGGACCAGTGCATGGCGGTCGTCAAGGAGGCCGTCGAGGCCATCCGCGAGTACGGGCCGCGCGTGAGCCTCGTGCTCAAGGCCGACATCTTCGGAGACCGCACCGGCGAGCTCGCCGGCAAGCTGGAGCGCCTGGAGACCGCGCTCGAGCAGCTGGAGGTCTGAACGCCCCACGACGAGCACGCATGAGCCCACGAGCATGAGCACCGCCTTCGACCCCCGCACCGGCCCCTCCACGGCGGCCGCCGCGCACCGGCCCGAGTCCCCCTTCGACGCTCCCGACGCGGTCCACCGGATCGGCGCGTACCTCGTGCGCCGTGCCCTCCCGGACGACGCCCTCGCCTACTGCCTCGCGGACGCCGAGATGGTCTCGACCTCGTACCCCGGCGTCATGCCGGAGCAGTGGTCGAAGGACCGCCTCGACGAAGCCGAGGTGCTCGTTCCCGAGAAGGCGCGGGCCTTCGCCGAGAACCTCGAGGCGGAGTGGCGCGGCGAGGAGCCGCAGGACCGTACGTGGCTGGCCCTCACCGACGAGGGGGCGATCGCGGGGATCTGCGTGAGCCGCGCGACGCCCCAGGACTGGGAGGCCATCAACGACGTGCAGCCCATTCCGGGTGTGACCCGTCAGCTCAACCACCTGTACCTGCGGCCGAGCGCCCAGGGGACCGGTCTCGCCGACGCCCTCATGGACCTCGCACTGCCGGGCCGCATGCCGGCGTACCTCTGGATCATCGGCGGGAACGAGCGTGGCCGGCGCTTCTACCTCCGGCACGGCTTCGTGGGCGACGGCGTCACGTACAGCTGCGGTCCCGTCTGGTACGACATGCCTCTGTTCCGCATGTACCGCACGGCGGCGTAGCAAGGGCCGCGAACCATACCCCCGGGGGCATCGCGAGTAACCGGCACCCCGGCCGCAGGGGCCGATCCTGGCCAGGTTAGCCTTGCTGGAGACTTTTGATCTTTCAACCCTCGGGAGCGCCGTGGCTGACCAGCGAGACATCACCGAGCGTCCGGACCTGTCGCACGGGACTGGTCGTGTCGGCCCCGTCCGATCCCGGATGCCCGTCTACATGGACCTGCTTCCGCCCTGCAACAACGCGTGTCCGGCCGGGGAGAACATCCAGGAGTGGCTGAGGCTCGTGAAGGCGGGGCAGGAGGAGCTCGCCTGGCGGCAGCTCGTCCAGGACAACCCCTTCCCGGCGATCCACGGCCGTGTCTGCTACCACCCGTGCGAGGGCGCCTGCAACCGTACGGGCCTGGACGCCGCCATCTCGATCCACGGCGTCGAGCGCTACCTCGGTGACCTCGCCCTCGACCGCGGCTGGCAGTTCCCGCGGCTCGAGCACCCCACGGGCCTCAAGGTCCTCATCATCGGCGCCGGCCCGTCGGGTCTGTCGGCCGCGTACCACCTCGCCAGCTTCGGCCACTCCGTCGAGATCCGCGACGCGGGCGACCTGCCCGGCGGCATGATGCGTTACGGCATCCCGGAGTACCGCCTCCCCCGCAACATCCTCGACGCCGAGATCGACCGGCTCAGGAACCTCGGCATCGTGTTCGTCCAGAACCACAAGGTCAAGGACCTGCTCGCCGAGCAGAAGGAGGGCGGCTTCGACGCCGTCTTCGTCGCCATCGGCGCCCACCTGTCCAAGCGCGTCGAGATCCCCAGCATGGACGCCGGAAAGCTGATCGACGCGGTGTCCTTCCTCCACGACGTCGCGAGCGGCGAGCGCCCCGTGATCGGGCGTCGCGTCGCCGTGTACGGCGGCGGCAACACCGCGATGGACGCCGCCCGTGTCGCGCGCCGGCTCGGTGCCGAGGAGTCGATCGTCATCTACCGGCGCGGCGAGGAGCAGATGCCCGCACACGCCGCAGAGAAGGACGAGGCGGTTCGCGAGGGCGTCAAGATGAACTGGCTCCGCACGATCTCCGCGATGGGAGCCGACTCGATGACGGTCGAGATCATGGAGCTCGACGAGAACGGGAAGGCGCGCGGCACCGGGCGGTACGAGACGATGGCCGCGGACACGGTCATCCTCGCCCTCGGACAGGAAGCCGACTCGAACTTCCTCCGGAACATCCCCGGCCTGCGGTTCGACAACGACGTGGTACGCGTCGACGAGACGACGCTCATGACGGACGTGCCCGGCATCTTCGCCGGCGGCGACGTCGTGCCGAGCGACCGTACGGTCACCATCGGCGTGGGTCACGGCAAGCGCGCCGCCCGCACCATCGACAACTACCTCTTCAACCGCCAGGCGGCCCCGCGGGTCAAGCACCCGCTCGCCTCCCTCGACATGCTCAACCTGTGGTACTTCGGCGACCACGCCCGTCGGATGGAGCCGGAGCTGGCCCTCGAGCACCGGTACGACTTCACCGAGGTCGTGGAAGGCCTCACCGCCGAGGCGGCCCACTTCGAGGCGTCCCGCTGCCTGTCGTGCGGCAACTGCATCGAGTGCGACGGCTGCCTCGGCGCCTGCCCCGAGGACGCCATCATCAAGCTCGGCAAGGGGTTCCGGTACCGCTTCAACTACGAGAAGTGCACGGGCTGCGCGAGCTGCTTCGAGCAGTGCCCGGTCCACGCCATTGAGATGATCCCGGAGCGCTGAGACATGACCACCATCACCCGAGCCCGTACCGACGAGCGCGTCATCATCGACGGCAACGAGGCCGCGGCCTCCGTCGCGTTCCGCGTCAACGAGCTGTGCTCGATCTACCCGATCACCCCGAGCTCCACGATGGCCGAGCTCGCCGACGAGTGGGCGGCCCACCGCCTCACGAACGTGTGGGGCACCATCCCCACCGTCATCGAGATGCAGTCCGAAGCGGGTGCGGCGGGTGCCATGCACGGCGCGCTCCAGGGCGGCGCGCTCTCGACGACCTTCACGGCGTCGCAGGGCCTCCTGCTCATGATCCCCAACATGTACAAGATCGCGGGCGAGCTCACGAGCACCGTCTTCCACGTCGCGGCCCGCTCCCTCGCCACCCAGGGACTCTCGATCTTCGGCGACCACCAGGACGTCATGGCCGTGCGCCAGACCGGGTTCGCGCTGCTCGCCAGCGCCTCCGTCCAGGAGGCCCACGACATGGCGGCAGTCTCCCAGCTCGCCACGCTGCGGTCCCGCATCCCGTTCCTCCACTTCTTCGACGGGTTCCGGACCTCGCACGAGCTCAACACCGTCCAGCGCCTCTCGGACGACGACCTCCGCGCGTACATCCCCGAGTCCCTCGTCCAGGCTCACCGCGACCGCGCCCTGTCGCCCGAGCACCCGTACATCCGCGGCACCGCGATGAACCCCGACACGTACTTCCAGGCCCGCGAGACCGTGAACCCCTACTACGCGGCGACGCCCGGCATCGTGCGGGAGTGCCTCGCCGAGTTCGCAGCGCTCACGGGCCGTGCGTACGACCTGGTCTCCTACCACGGTGACCCGGAGGCCACCGAGGTGGTCGTCGTCATGGGCTCCGGGACGCAGAGCGTCGAGGCGGCCGTCGACCGGCTTGTCCGGCAGGGCCGCAAGGTCGGCATGATCGCGATCCGCCTGTACCGGCCCTGGCCGACGGCCGAGGTGCTCGCCGCGATCCCGCGGACCGCGACGCGCATCGCGGTCCTCGACCGGACGAAGGAGCCGGGTTCCGGTGGCGAGCCCCTGTTCCTCGACGTGCTGAGCGCGCTGGGCGAGGCGTACGGGTCGGGCGTCCGCTCGTCGATGCCGCTCGTCATCGGCGGCCGGTACGGCCTGTCGAGCAAGGAGTTCACGCCGGCGATGGCCGCGGGCATCTTCGCCGAGCTCGCATCAGTCTCGCCTCGCCCCCGGTTCACGGTCGGCATCACCGACGACGTGTCCATGACGAGCATCGACTACGACGCCGCCGAGGACTACGAGGACCCGACCGTCCACCGTGCGGTGTTCTACGGTCTGGGCGCTGACGGGACCGTCGGCGCGAACAAGAACACGATCAAGATCCTGGGCTCGGCCGTCGCCGAGGGCTCCGAGGTTCCGCTGTACGCGCAGGGCTACTTCGTCTACGACTCCAAGAAGTCAGGCTCGCGGACCGTGTCGCACCTCCGGTTCGGGCCGCACCCGATCAAGGCGCCGTACCTCATCACCCAGTCCGGGTTCATCGGCTGCCACCACTGGTCGATCCTCGAGCGCGTCGACGTCCTCGAGTTCGCCCGTCCGGGCGCCACGCTGCTCCTCAACAGCTCGTACGGACCGGACGAGGTCTTCGACCACCTCCCTGACACGATGCAGCAGAAGATCATCGACCTAGGCCTCTCCGTCTACACCATCGACGCGACCGAGGTCGCCCGCATGGTCGGGCTCGGCAGGCGGACGAACACCGTGCTGCAGACCTGCTTCTTCGCGATCTCCGGCGTCCTGCCCAGGGGCGTCGCGATCGAGGCGGTCAAGAAGGCGATCACGAAGACGTACGGCAAGAAGTCGGCGGACATCGTGGCGAAGAACCACGCCGCCGTCGACGAGTCGCTGGCCCACCTGCACGCGGTCACCGTCCCCGCGAGGACGACGAGCACCCACGGCCTTCTCGAGCCGGTGCCGGCGAACGCCCCGAAGTTCGTGCGGGAGGTGACAGCCAAGATGCTCATCGGCCGCGGCGACGACCTCCCCGTCTCGGCCCTGCCGGCCGACGGCTCGTACCCCTCGGGCACGACCCAGTACGAGAAGCGCAACATCTCCGACATCGTCGCCGAGTGGGACCCCGAGCAGTGCATCCAGTGCGGCAACTGCGCCTTCGTGTGCCCCCACGCCGTGCTGCGCGCGAAGTACTACCCGACGAGCGCCCTCGCCGACGCCCCCGAGTCGTTCCAGTGGGCGCCGCTCAACGCGGCCGGCGTGCCCGAAGGTGCGTACACGCTCCAGGTGTACGGCGAGGACTGCACCGGCTGCGGCCTGTGCGTCGAGGCGTGCCCGGTGAAGCCGCTGCGTGCGCCGACCCACCGGGCGATCAACCTCATGCCCGCCAGGCCGCAGAAGACGGTCCGCGAGAACGTGGCGTTCTTCGAGTCGCTGCCGATGAACGACCGGAGCCGGCTCGACTTCGGCACCGTCCGCGGCACGCAGTTCCTCCAGCCGCTGTTCGAGTTCTCCGGCGCGTGCGCGGGGTGCGGCGAGACGCCGTACCTCAAGCTCCTCAGCCAGCTCTTCGGCGACCGGGCGAGCATCGCGAACGCGACCGGCTGCTCGTCGATCTACGGCGGCAACCTGCCCACGACCCCGTGGGCGAAGAACGCCAAGGGGCGCGGACCGGCGTGGTCGAACTCCCTGTTCGAGGACAACGCGGAGTTCGGCCTCGGGCTTCGGCTCGCCGCCGACCTGCACACGTCGCTCGCGAGGAGGCGACTCGGCGACGTACGGGCCCTCGTCGGGTCCGAGCTCGCGGACCAGCTCATCGCGGCGCCCCAGGAGTACGAGTCGGACCTGGTGCAGCAGCAGGACCGGATCGCTACGCTTCGCGCCCGCCTCGACGCGATCGAGCCCGGGGCGTCGGACGAGGAGCGCCGCCTCATCGCCGACCTGCGCTCCGTCGCCGACCACCTGCTGCGGCGCTCGGTGTGGATCGTCGGCGGCGACGGCTGGGCGTACGACATCGGCTCCGGTGGCGTCGACCACGTCCTCGCGTCGGGTCGTGACGTGAACATCCTCGTCATGGACACCGAGGTGTACTCCAACACGGGCGGCCAGGCGTCCAAGTCGACGCCGATGGGCGCGGTGGCGAAGTTCGCCGCGGCCGGCAAGATGACGAACAAGAAGGACCTGGCCCTGCAGGCGATCTCGTACGGGAACGTCTACGTGGCGCGTGTCGCCTTCGGCGCGGACCCGCAGCAGACCCTCAAGGCCTTCCGTGAAGCGGAGGCCTACCACGGGCCGTCTCTGGTCATCGCGTACAGTCATTGCATCGCGCACGGCTTCGACCTGAAGCAGGGGCTCGATCAGCAGTACCGCGCCGTCAACTCAGGTCATTGGCCTCTCGTACGCTACAACCCGATGGTCAAGGCGAAGGGCGGGAACCCTTTCCTGCTCGACTCGCCGCGGCCACGGCTGCAGCTCAAGGACTACGTGTACCGGGAGCTGCGCTACAAGATGCTCGCGCAGGCTGACCCGGCCGAGGCGGAGCGGATGCTGGAGCTGGCTCAGCAGACGGTGAACCAGCGCTGGAGTACGTACGAGGACATGGCGACGAGGAGCGCATCCGACTTCGCGTCGGACGCACGAGAGTGACGAGACGAGTGAGGAACCAATGAGCCTGGAAACCAAGTACCTGGGGTTGAAGCTCCGCAACCCGGTCGTCGCGTCCGCAGGTCCGCTGCAGCAGACCCTCGACGGGGTGAAGTCCATCGCCGACGGCGGCGTGGGGGCGATCGTCATGTACTCGCTCATGGAGGAGCAGATCCGGGCGGAGCAGGCGCGCCAGATCGCCGTCGAGGCCAACCACGACGACTCGTTCGCCGAGGCGCTGTCCTACTTCCCGAGCGTCCCCATCAGGGCACCGGGTGCCGACCCCGCCTCGTCGGCATATCTCCGTCTGCTCGAGCAGGCCGCGAAGTCCGTCGACGTCCCGGTCATCGGCAGCCTCAACGGGGCGACGATGGGCGGCTGGATCTCGTTCGCGAAGCGGATGCAGGACGCGGGTGCGTCGGCGCTCGAGCTGAACGTCTACTACGTGCCCGGCAACCTGCAGATCCCGAGCGAGGAGGTCGAGAACCTCCACCTCGAGGTGCTCGTGGGGGTGAAGGACGCCGTCTCGATCCCCGTCGCGGTCAAGCTCGCACCGTTCTTCTCGTCGTTCGGCGAGATGGCCGCGCAGCTCGACCGGCACGGTGCCGACGGTCTGGTGCTGTTCAACCGCTTCTTCCAGCCGGATGTCGATGTCGAGACCCTGCAGCTGGAGCCGAACGTCGAGCTGTCGACGCCGTTCTCGGGCCGGCTGCCGCGCACGTGGATCTCCGCGCTGTACGGGCGGGTGCGGGCGTCGCTGGCGGGCACCTCTGGCGTCGATACGAGCGAGGACGTCATCAAGTACCTGCTCGCGGGCGCGGATGTGGTCATGACGACGTCGTCGCTTCTGCGGTACGGGCCGTCGCACGCCGCCACGCTCATCGCGGGCCTCGAGCAATGGATGCTCCGCAAGGGGTTCAGCTCACTCGACGACTTCCGCGGCCTTCTGGCCGTTCCCCACGACGTCGACGGTGCGGCGTACGAGCGACAGGGCTACGTCGCAGCACTCACCAAGGCGCGCGGCGCCTTCGAGGACTACGCGGTCTCGCCGAGCTGAGGCTGCTCGACGCCTGAGAAGACCGCTGCGCGGGGCCGTCCCCTTCGGGGGCGGCCCTTTGGCATGTACGGCACGCGCGGGGCGTTCAGACGACTTCGCGGACCTTCGGGTAGTGGCAGGCGACGACGTGGCCCGGCTCCAGCTCGACGGGCTGCGGCACCTCGGCGGCGCAGCGCTCCGTCGCCAGGGGGCAGCGGGTGCGGAACACGCAGCCGGACGGCGGGTTCTGGGGGCTGGGCAGGTCGCCGTGGAGCAGGATGCGCACGCGGTCACGCCGCGGCTCCGGCACGGGCACGGCTGACATGAGGGCCTGCGTGTACGGGTGCATCGGTCGCTCGTACAGCGAGTTGCGGTCGGCGAGCTCCATCATCTTGCCCAGGTACATCACGAGGACGCGGTCGGAGATGTGCCGCACGACCGACAGGTCGTGCGCGATGAACACGTACGCGAGGTTCTGCTCGTTCTGGATGTCCTCGAGCAGGTTGATGACCTGCGCCTGGATCGACACGTCGAGCGCCGAGACGGGCTCGTCGCAGACGATGAGCTTCGGCTTGAGCGCGATCGCGCGCGCGACACCGATGCGCTGCCGCTGGCCTCCGGAGAACTCGTGCGGGTAGCGGTTGTAGTGCTCAGGGTTGAGACCGACGCGCTCCATGAGCGCCTGGACCTCCTTCTTCACCCCGCCGGGCGGGGTCACCCGCTGGATCTCGAACGGCGCCGCGATGATCTGGCCGATGGGGTGGCGCGGGTTGAGGGAGCCGTACGGGTCCTGGAACACCATCTGCAGCTCCCGCCGCAGGTGCCGCAGCTCCTCGCCCTGGGCGTGGGTGACGTCGCGCCCCTCGAACTCGATCGTGCCGGCGGTGGGCTCGAGGAGCTTGAGGATCGTGCGCCCGGCGGTCGACTTGCCGCACCCCGACTCGCCCACCAGGCCCAGGGTCTCGCCCGCGTCGAGGGTGAGCGACAGGCCGTCGACCGCCTTGACCGGCGCCCCCTGGGTGCGCAGGATCTTCTGGTTGTACGTCGGGAAGTGCTTCTTGAGATCGGTGACTGTCAGCAGGCTCACGACTTCCCCTTACAGCTTCGGAGCGACGCGCTCGGCGAACAGCTCGGCGCGCATGGGAACAGGGATATGGCAGCGCGAGTCGTGCTTGGGGTAGGACTCAAGAAGGGCGGGGTCGTCCACGTTGCAGGGACGCGGCGAGAACTCCTTGAACGCGCAGCGCGGGTGGAACGCACAGCCCGGCGGTACGTTGATGAGCGACGGCGGGTTGCCGGCCACGGGGACCAGGCGGTCCTGCCGGAGACGGTCGAGCCGCGGCATCGAGCTCAGCAGCCCCCACGTGTACGGGTGGTCGGGCTGGTGGAACAGGTCGTCGACCTCGGCGTACTCGACGCAGCGCCCGCCGTACATGACGAGCACGTCGTCGGCGATCTCCGCGACGACACCGAGGTCGTGGGTGATCATGATGATCGCCGACCCGAACTCCGCCTGCAGGTTCCGCATCAGGTCGAGGATCTGCGCCTGGACGGTCACGTCGAGCGCGGTGGTCGGCTCGTCGGCGATGAGCAGCTCGGGGTTGTTGATGAGGGCCATCGCGATCATGGCGCGCTGGCGCATGCCGCCGGAGAACTCGTGCGGGTACTGCTCATACCGGCGGCGGGGGTTCGGGATCCCGACGCGCCCGAGCATGTCGACCACCCGGGTGCGCGCCGAGCTCTTCGAGATCCGTTCGTGGACCTGGATGGCCTCGATGAGCTGGGAGCCGATCGTGTAGTACGGGTGGAGCGCCGACAGCGGGTCCTGGAAGATCATCGCCATCTTGCGGCCGCGCAGGCTGCGGAGCTCCTCGTCAGAGACCTTGAGAAGGTCCTCGTCGTCGAGCCAGATCTCGCCGGAGGTCTTCGCCCGCGTCCCACGGTGAAGCCCCATGACGGCGAGCGAGGTCACGGACTTGCCGGAGCCGGACTCGCCGACGATCCCCAGGGTCTGGCCCTTCTCGAGGTCGAAGGTCAGGCCGTCCACGGCCTTCACGACGCCGTCGTCGGTGGGGAAGCTCACGTGCAGGTTGTTGACCCGCAGGAACTTCTTCGTGCTGGTCGATGCGGAGGGGGAGCGGTCCACCCGGGTGCCTCTGCTCTCAAGGGTCTCGGCTGCGCCCAGCTCGTCCCGTACGTCGCCCATCAGCCGACCAGCTTCACGCGCGGGTCGATGAAGCCGTAGGCGATGTCGACGAGCATGTTCGCAATGACGATGAACGTGGAGACGATGAGCACCATCGACACAATAACGGGCAGGTCCATCACGGTGACCGAGTTGACCGCGGTCCAGCCGAGGCCGTGCATCGAGAACACGCTCTCGGTGATGATCGCGCCGCCCAGAAGGCCGCCGAGGTCGAGTCCGGCGGCGGTGACAATGGGCGTGAGCGCCGCGCGGAGACCGTGCCGGAGGATGATCCGCCACCTCGTCTGGCCCTTGGCCTGGGCCGTACGGATGTAGTCCTCGCTCATGGTCTCGATCATGTACGCGCGGGTGAGCCGGACGTAGCTGGCCGCGAAGATGCACGCGAGCGTGAGCCAGGGAAGGACGAGGTTGTGCGCCCAGTCGAACGGGTTCTCGAAGAAGGAGACGTAGTGGGGGATCGGCAGCCAGCCCCACTTGATGGCCGGGAACGTCAGCAGGACGAGGCCGATGAAGAACGTGGGCAGCGAGAAGCCGATGAGCGCCGAACCCACGATGATGCGGTCGGGCCATCGTCCTCGGTTGAGCGCGGCGATGACGCCTCCGCCCACACCGAGGATCATCCAGATGGCGAAGGCGCCAATGGCGATCGAGATGGAGACCGGCCAGGCCGACGCGACGATCGTGTTGATCGTGCGGTTCTGGGTGGGGGAGTAGCCCAGGCACGGGGCGGGGCAGTGGACGACCTGCTCCGGGTGGTCGGCGCGGAGCTGGGCGTTGTCGGGGAAGTCGCGTCCGACGAACAGGCCCGAGATGAACTTGCCGTACTGCACGTAGACCGGCTGGTCGTAGCCGAGAGCCTTGCGGTTGCCCTCGAGGATGGCCGGGGTGCAGTTCCTGGCGCAGGTGTAGCGGGCCGGGTCCTCGGGCCCGGCGAAGAACAACAGGTAGGTCGTCCCAGTGATGAGGAAGAGCATGACGACGACAGACAGCAAACGCCTGACGATGTAGTAGAACACCAGGGACCTCCCTCAGGGGTATGGGGGCGCGCAGGACGCGCGCCCCCATACGTTCCTTGAAACTGGCTCAGCTCGCCTTGACCGACACGTGGGCGAGGTCGTAGTAGCCCGTGTACGTGCCGTTGACGACCGCACCGACCACCTTGCTGCCGTGGACGAAGACGAACTTGTCGACGATCAGCGGGATGACCGCGAACTTCTGGGTGACGATCTCCTTGTCGAGGTCGCCCCATGCCTTCTCGCGTGCCGCCATGTCCGCGATCTTGTTGATCTCGTCGATCCTGGCGTTGACGGCCTTGTCGTCGAACCAGCCGTAGTCCTGGCCCGACCCACCCGAGGTGATGTTGATGCGCGAGTCGAGCAGAGGCGGGATGACGGTCGACGCCGAGGGGTAGTCGGCGCCCCAGCCGGCCCACATGGCGTCGTACTTCGTCGCCGCCGCGGGGGACTGGATGGTGGCGTAGTACTTGGCCGAGAAGCCGTCGAGCTGGGTGTCGAAGCCGGCAGCGTCCCAGGCGGCCTTGAGGCCCGAGAAGACCTTGTCCATCGTGTCGCTCTTGCGGTAGGCGACGGTGATCTTGACCGGGAGGGTCATGCCGGCGTCCTGCAGCATCTTCTTGGCCTTGGCCTGGTCGCCCTTGTCGCCCGCGAGGAGCGGGGTGTTCGGGAACGCCGCGAGGGCCGGGTTGATGAGCGAGTTGGTGGGCTGGGCCACGGCGGGGCCGCCGACGGCGGTCACGTACGCGCTGCGGTCGGTGGCGAGCGCGAAAGCCTCGCGGACCTTGTCGTTGCTCATGACCTTCGACTTGAAGTTCGGGGTCAGGTAGCGCGTGTACGGTGAAGCCACGATCGAGTTGCGGCCCCTGGCGCCGGACTCGATGTTCGACAGGGCCGTCACCGGCGCCTGGTCGAACGTGATCGCGAACTGGTCGCCGCCCTGGTCGGCGATGAGACGCTCGTACATCGTCTCGGCCGTGAGGGACTCGTCCCACGTGATCTTGTCGGGGTACGCCTTGCGGATGGTGTCGGTCGCCGGGTCCCACTGGTCGTTGCGGACGAAGGAGCCGCCCTTCTGCGCGGTCCACGTGCCCTCGAGCTTGTACGGACCGTTCGAGAAGATGTCGTAGTTCGACTTGTCGCCCTGGTCCTTGTCCTGACGGAACGGCGCGAACGCGGTCATGGTGACCGTGTTGTTGAAGTCCATCACCGGCTGCTTGAGCTTGAACGTGATGGTCTTGCCGCTGACCGTGACAGCCTTGTCGTACAGGTCCTGACCCGTCTTGGCGTAGGGGCCCTTGTAGGAGGAGGAGCCGTCGGCGTCGCTCGGGATGTCGAGGAACGCGATGGCGTAGTTCGGGCCGCCGGTGATGACGTCGACCGCGAAGGTGCGCGAGATGCCGTACTTGACGTCCTCAGCGGTGACGTCCTTGCCGTCCTGCCACTTGATGCCGTCCTTCAGCGTGAACGTCCACGTCTTGCCGTCAGCGCTCACCTTGCCGGTGTCGGTCGCCAGGTCCGCGACGAGCTTGGCCTGCTCGGTGTCGGAGGTGGTCTGCGTCCACGAGACGAGGGTCCGGGTGAACATGCGGTTCCCGGTCGCGATGTCGACGCCGACGTAGACGCGCTGGGGGTCCCAGTGCTCGACCTGCGTGCTCATGAGGATGTTCAGCGTCCCGCCCTTGACGGCCGCCGCGGCCGACGCGGACGCACCCGGCGTCGTGCTGGTGCTGCTACTGCACGCTGCGGCTGACAGGGCGAGGCCTGCGCTTCCGGCCACACCCGCGACGAATGTCCTGCGCTTCATACGGCGCTCTCCTTTGTGTTGATGAAACCGACAGCGGCGATCACTGGCGGTCAGCCTTCGGATCCAATGCGTCGCGGAAGCCGTCGCCAACGAGGTTGAATGACAGCACCACGAGGAACAGGGTGACGCCCGGGAAGATGAAGTACGCCGGGTCTGCGTTGGCGTAGTGGACCGAGTCGTTGAGAATTGAACCGAACGACGGGGTCGGCGCCTGGATACCGACGCCGAGGAAGCCGAGGGCGGCCTCCGTGGCGATGTTCTGGGGCATGATCAGCGTCGAGTAGACGAGGATGGGTGCCCAGAGGTGGGGCAGGAGCTCCTTGAAGTAGATCCGCCAGCGGCCGGCGCCCAGCGAGCGGGCTGCCTCGACGAACTCGCGCTCCTTGAGGGAGAGCACCTGTCCTCGGATGATGCGGGCGAACGACGGCCAGCCGAAGAAGCCCATGACGAGGATCATGAACACCATCGACGCGGGTGTGCGTTCGACGTGGAGCGCCGCCTTGAGGATGTCGATGACGATGGTCGACAGGGCGATGAGCATGAGCGTCTGCGGGAAGCTGAGGACGAAGTCGATGACGCGGGAGAACAGCCAGTCGATCTTGCCGCCGGCGGTGCCCGAGATGAGCCCGATCACCGTGCCGAGCGTCACCGACAGGAGGGCCGCGCACACGGCCACGAGCAGCGAGACCGTGAGGCCGTTGACCACGCGGGAGAAGAGGTCGCGCCCGGTGCCCGGCTCGACACCCATCCAGTGCTGACCCGACACGCCCCCCCAGAAGCCCAGCGGCAGCGAGCCCAGGCCGCCGACCAGGTTGGTGTGCGACGTATACGGGTCGAGTGCCTTCCACGCCGTCAGCAGCGGCGCCATGGCTGCCAGGAGGACGAAGAAGACGGCGAAGCCCATCGCGACGAGGGTGACGTGGTCACGCCGGAGCCGCGAGCGGGTGATCTGCCAAGGGGTACGGCCGACGATGGCGACAGCGCCGTCGCGTGCCTCCTCCAAGGTCGTCTCTGACATTCAGCTCTTCTTCCCGGAAACCACGTGACAACGGCACAGTATGTACCACGCCTGTCCCGGAGCGGTCACGAAGATCGGTTTCGGGCAAGCGTTTATCAGATTGTGACGAGCGCCTTCCCGTCATTCGCGGGCCGTGGCAACGTGCGCCGGACCGCGCCGAGGCTACGATCTGTCGCCCGTCATCCCTGGGGACGCAGCAGGGGAAAGAGGATGGTCTCGCGGATACCCGCCCCGGTAAACAGCATGAGGAGCCGGTCGACGCCGAGTCCCATGCCGCCCATCGGCGGCGCTCCCAGCTCGAGGGCCGCCAGGAAGTCCTCGTCGAGCTGCATGGCCTCGACGTCGCCCGCAGCCGCGGCCAGGGACTGCTCCGTGAGGCGCTCGCGCTGGATCACCGGGTCGATGAGCTCCGAGAACCCCGTGGCCCGCTCGACGCCGTCGACGATGAGGTCCCACGCCTCCACGAGGCGCGGGTCGTCGCGGTGCGGCCGCGCGAGCGGCTGGGCCACGACAGGGAAGTCGCCCACGAACGTCGGCTGGACGAGGGTGTGCTCGACCAGCTCCCCGAACAGCTCCAGGGCCATCTTCCCTGGGCCGAGGCCCGGCTTGTACACGAGGCCGTGCTCGTCGGCGATGGCCCGCAGGCGCTCCACGGGAGTCTCGACCGTGACCTTCTCGCCGACCACGGCGGAGACGGCAGGGTAGAAGGACAGCCACGCCCACTCACCGTCCAGGTTGACGTCCGTAGTGCGACCAGGGACGACACGGGTGCCGAGCGCGCGGTCGGCGGCGTCGACGATGATCCGCTGGGTGGTGGCGGCGATCGTGAACTGGTCGCCCCAGGCCGCGTACGACTCGAGCATCGTGAACTCGGCCGAGTGCGAGGAGTCGATGCCCTCGTTGCGGAAGATCCGCCCGATCTCGTACACGCGGTCGACGCCCCCGACCATGGCGCGCTTGAGGTAGAGCTCGAGAGCGATCCGCAGCGTCATGTCGATGTCGAAGGCGTTGAGATGCGTGCGGAACGGGCGCGCCGCGGCGCCGCCGTGAATGGTCTGCAGCGTGGGCGTCTCGACCTCGAGGAAGCCTTCGTCGTGCAGCGTCTGCCGGATCGACCGCATGACGGCAGACCGGGTACGGACCATGTCCCGGGCCTCCTGCCGCACGATGAGGTCGGCGTAGCGCTGCCTCACCCGGGTCTCCTCGGACAGCTCCTTGTGGAGGACGGGGAGAGGGCGCAGCGCCTTCGACGCGAGCGCCCACTCGGACGCCATGACGCTGAGCTCTCCGCGGCGGGACGCGACCACCCGCCCCTTGACGAAGACGAAGTCCCCTAGGTCCACGTCGGTCTTCCACCGGGTGAGGGACTCCTCGCCGACCTCGGCCAGCGAGACCATCACCTGCAGCCGCTCTCCGGGGTCCTCGGCGGTGAAGCCGTCGGCGAGGGTCGCGAAGCAGAGCTTCCCGGACGTACGGAGGAAGACGACGCGCCCGCCGATACCCACGACGTCCTGGGTCTCCTCCCCGGGCTGCAGGTGCCCCCAGGCATCCCGCACCTGCCTCAGCGAGTGCGTACGGTCGACGTGGACCGGGTACGTCTCGCGCCCTTGGGCCAGGATCGCCGCGCGCTTGTCCAGCCGCACCTGCATCTGCTCGAAGACGTCACGGTCGGTCTGCAGGGGCTCCTCGGTCACCGCGTCATGCTATTGGACTTCCGCCGGCGGCTTCATCCGGGAAACGGGTGCCGCGGTGCGAGGAAACCGGCCGACTCGTACCCGCGGCAGCCGAGGGTCTCGTCCCTACACTGGGCGCCATGACACACGGGCAGCCAGATCCCCGCCGGTTCGGCCCGAACCCGTACGGACAGCCGCAACCGGGCTACGGGGCGCCGGGGTACGGGGCGCCGGGGTACGGCCAGCCTCCCCAGCCGCCCGGCCCGCCTCGCCAGCCGCCCGGACATCCGAGCTTCCTGCCTGCCGGACAGCCTGGGCCGGGCCAGTACGGGCAGCCCCAGCCGTACGGGTCGCCCGCGTACGGACCGCCCGGCGGACAGCCTCCCGCGTACGGACCGCCCGGCGGACAGCCGCCGGCACAGCAGCCGCCGGGGTCGGCCTGGGCGCCGGTGCAGCCGCCGTTCTCGACGCCGGTCCCGCAGCCCGCGCCCCGCAAGCCCGAGTACGTCCCCGTCGACCTGCCCCTCTCCACCTCCGGCGACATCCCGGGCCGCGAGATCACGGGCGTCGTCGGTGTCGTCGTCGGCACGACGACCCGCACGACGCAGCCGAGGGTCGGCCCCGACACCGTGGGCCTTCTGGCCAGGACGCGCCAGGACGCGCTCCTGGCTCTCGCCGACATGGCGCGGCAGGCCGGGGGCGACGCGGTCGTCTCCGTCCGGTTCGACGGCGGCCCGGCTGCAGACGGGCTGCACGAGCTCACGGCGTACGGGACCGCGGTCACCCTTGCGCCCGTCCCCGGGGACCAGCAGCCCACGCCCGTATCCGCGGCATCGGCCACGTCCGCCTGGGGGTCGGCGCCGTCTGCGAGCGCACCCGTCTCCGCCACGGAGCCGCGGACCACCTGACGCGGAGGAGCTCGTCGCAAGCACGACTTGCTGAGTGAGCACTCACTCATTCATACTGCCCGGGTGATGAGAGCACGACCCATGTCGGCGGAGGACCGCCGAGAGGCGATCATCGCCGCGACCACCGACCTCGTCCTCGAGCACGGGCCGGCCGCGACGACACGCCAGATCGCCGATGCCTGCGGGATCGCTGAGGGCACCCTGTTCCGCGTCTTCGAGTCCAAGGACGAGATCCTCCGCGCCGTCGTCGAGCACCTCCTCGACCCCAAGGTGCTCATCGACGAGATCGAGAGCATCCCCCCGGCCGAGCGTGCGGAGGAGACCGTCCGGGCACTCGTGGGCGTCGTCTCCTCGGCGACGAGGAGGATCCGGTCCGTCATGATGGCCCTCCACACCGCGGTCAGCGACCCGGATCGCCGCCACCACCACGGCACGCACGACAAGAGCAAGTTCATGAAGGACCAGGCCGCCATCGGCGAGGCCATGGCCCGCGTCCTTCTCCCGCACGCGGATGCGCTGCGCGTCGACGCGACGACCGCGGCGGCCTTCATCCGGACGACGGTCTTCGCCGCCAACATCCCCGCCCTCCCGGCACCCATCGACCCCAACGTCTTCACCGACCTCCTGGTCCACGCGCTCGTGAAGGAGCCAGCATGCTGAACCACGCCTTGAACCGGCTTCTGAGAAGTGGTCTCAGGCCGTACCTGGGCCAGCTCCTCGTCGTCGTCCTGCTGCAGGCCGTGGCCACCATGGCCAGCCTGGAGCTGCCCACGCTCAACGCCGCCATCATCGACAACGGCGTCGCCAAGGGCGACACCCACTACATCTGGGTGTACGGCGGCTACATGCTGGGCGTCTCGCTCATCCAGGTCGTCGCGCAGATCGGCGCCGCGTTCTTCGGAGCCCGGCTCGCCATGTCGTTCGGACGCGACACCCGCGCCGCCGTCTTCGACAACGTCCTGTCGTTCTCGTCGCGCGAGGTCAACCAGTTCGGTGCGCCGTCGCTCATCACCCGAACGACCAACGACGTCCAGCAGGTGCAGCAGCTGGTCCTGATGACCTGCATCATGATCCTGGGCGCGCCGATCACGATGATCGGCGGCGTCGTCATGGCCCTCCGTACGGACCTCACGATGTCGTGGATCGTCCTCATCGCGGTCCTCGTCCTGGGCGTGGTCATCGGCACGCTCGTCGCGTTCATGGGACCGGTCTTCGCGTCCATGCAGAAGCGGATCGACGCGCTCAACCGCGTCCTGCGCGAGCAGATCTCCGGCATCCGCGTCGTGCGGGCGTTCGTCCGGGAGCCGTACGAGCGCGAGCGCTTCGCCGTCGCCAACGGCGACGTCACCCGTAGCGCCCTCACCGTCGGGCGCGCCATGGCGACGATGTTCCCGATCGTCATGATGATCCTCAACGTCTCGACCGTCGCCGTGCTGTGGGTCGGGTCGCAGCAGATTGACGCCGGCAACATCCAGGTCGGCCAGATGACGGCGTTCATCACCTACCTCATGCAGATCCTCATGAGCGTGATGATGGCCACGATGATGGTCATCATGGTGCCCCGCGCAGCGGTCTGCGCGGAGCGCATCATGGAGGTCCTCGAGACCGACTCGACGGTGGTCCCGCCGACGAGCCCTGTCACCGAGATCGGGCAGGCCGGCAACGTCCAGCTCACCGACGTGACGTTCACGTACCCCGGTGCCGAGGACGCCGTGCTGTCCGGACTGTCCTTCGACATCCGCCCTGGCACGATGACGGCCGTCATCGGCGCCACCGGTTCCGGCAAGTCGACGCTCGTGAACCTCGTTCCCCGCCTGTACGACGCGACGGGCGGGAAGGTCGAGGTCGACGGGGTCGACGTACGCGGGCTCGACCCCGAGATCCTGTGGAACCGGATCGGCCTCGTGCCGCAGAAGCCGTACCTGTTCACGGGCACCGTGGCGAGCAACCTGCGGTTCGGCAAGCCGGATGCCACCGACGAGGAGCTGTGGCACGCGCTCGAGGTGGCCCAGGCCGCCGACTTCGTGCGCGACATGGAGGGCCAGCTCGACGCCCCCGTCGCCCAGGGCGGTACGAACGTGTCCGGCGGGCAGCGGCAACGGCTCTCCATCGCGAGAGCCCTGGTCAAACGACCTGACATCTACATCTTCGACGACTCGTTCTCGGCGCTGGACGTCGCGACCGATGCGAGGCTCCGAGCGGCACTCGTCGCGGAGACCCGCGAGTCGGCCGTCCTCGTCGTCGCGCAGCGCGTGTCGACCATCCGTGACGCCGACGACATCATCGTCCTGGAGGCGGGCCGCATCGTCGGCCGCGGCAGCCACGACGAGCTGCTCGAGACCTGCGAGACCTATGCCGAGATCGTCGACTCCCAGCTGAGCGTGGAGGACGCCGCATGAGCACCGAGACCGAGACCATGAGCGACGAGAAGAAGCCCGTCGTCGCCAACGAGCGGCCGAAGTTCGGCCCGGGTAACCGCCGCGGCCCGATGGGACACGGCCCGATGGGCGGCGGGACCGGAGAGAAGGCCGTGAGCTTCGGCCCCTCCCTCAAGCGCCTCGTGGGCTACCTCGCGCCTCAGAAGCTGGCCGTGGGCATCGTCATCGGCCTGGCCGCCGTGGGCGTGACGTTCAACGTCCTCGGCCCGAAGGTCCTCGGCAAGGCGACCGACGTGATCTTCGCCGGAGTGGTCGGCAAGCAGCTCCCCGCCGGCGTACCCGTGCAGTCGACCATCGACGCGCTGCGCGCCAAGGGTCAGGGCAACCTGGCCGACATGCTCACGAGCATGCACGTCGTCCCCGGTCAGGGCATCCTCTTCGGCGACCTCGCCAGGTGGCTCGGGCTCGCGGTCGGCCTGTACGCGATCGGCGCGATCCTCCTGTGGGCGAACGGCTGGATCCTCAGTGGCGTCGTGCAGAGGACGATGTACGAGATGCGGCGCGAGGTCGCCACGAAGCTCGAGCGCCTGCCCCTGGCGTACTTCGACAAGCAGCCCCGCGGCGAGCTCCTCAGTCGTGTGACGAACGACATCGACAACGTCTCCCAGAGCCTGCAGCAGACGCTCTCGCAGCTGCTGACGAGCCTGCTCACCGTCGTCGGCGTCCTCATCATGATGCTCACGGTGTCCCCGCTGCTCACGGTCATCGCGGTCGTGTCCATCCCCGTCTCGGTCGGGCTCGTCGCCGTCATCGGCAAGCAGTCGCAGAAGCGGTTCGCCGCGATGTGGAAGCACACCGGAGAGCTCAACGGCCAGGTCGAGGAGGCGTTCACGGGGCACGCGCTCGTCAAGGTCTTCGGGCGCCAGCAGGAGATGAACGCGGCGTTCCACGCGAAGAACGCCGAGCTGTACAAGGCAGCGTTCGGCGCGCAGTTCATCAGCGCGATCATCATGCCGGTCATGTTCTTCGTGGGGAACCTGTCGTACGTGCTCGTGGCGGTCGTCGGCGGACTGCGGGTCGCGAGCGGTCAGCTCAGCCTCGGCGACGTGCAGGCGTTCATCACGTACTCACGGCAGTTCACCCAGCCCCTCACGCAGATCGCGTCGATGGCGAACCTGCTGCAGTCGGGCGTCGCCTCCGCCGAGCGGGTCTTCGAGGTGCTGGACGCCGAGGAGATGAGCCCGGAGGCCCACGGCCGGCTGCCCGAGCCGGTACGGGGCAGGGTCACGTTCGAGGACCTCGACTTCTCGTACCTGCCGGACCGGCCTCTCATCGAGAACCTCAACCTCGACGTACAGCCCGGCCAGACGGTCGCGATCGTCGGCCCCACCGGAGCCGGCAAGACGACCCTCGTCAACCTCGTCATGCGGTTCTACGAGCTCGGCGGCGGACGGATCACGCTCGACGGCGTCGACATCAGCTCGGTGCCTCGCGCCGACCTGCGCAGCAACCTCGGGATGGTGCTGCAGGACACGTGGCTGTTCCACGGGACCATCCGGGACAACATCGCGTACGGGCGTCCTGACGCCTCGGACTCCGAGATCCGCGCCGCGGCACGCGCCACGTACGTGGACCGCTTCGTCCACGCCCTGCCCGACGGCTACGACACCGTGATCGACGAGGAGGGCAGCAACGTCTCCGTGGGCGAGAAGCAGCTCATCACGATCGCGCGCGCCTTCCTCGCCGACCCCGCGCTGCTGATCCTCGACGAGGCGACCAGCTCGGTCGACACCCGTACCGAGGTGCTCGTCCAGAAGGCGATGGGTGCGCTGCGCAGGGGCCGTACGTCGTTCGTCATCGCCCACCGGCTGTCGACCATCCGCGACGCGGACGTCATCCTCGTCATGGAGCACGGGCAGATCGTCGAGCTCGGCGACCATGCCGGCCTGCTCGCCGCCAGGGGTGCCTACTACGACCTGTACCAGTCGCAGTTCTCCGGGGCGACGGCCACGGACGAGGAAGAGCTCCCGCAGCTCGCCGGTGCCGCCGGAGGGTCCCGCGGGCCGCGCATGTCCTGAGGGCGACGCGTCGACCGCACTGCCTGGCGCACGTGCGGTCGGCGCGCTCGTCCCAGCGCACACCCAGGGATAGATCCGGGCCGTCTGAGACGTCTCGCGTCGCGCCCGTCCGTACGCTGGGTCCATGAGCGCAGCCCCGGTTCAGGTGCCACAGAGCCCGATGAGCCTCGGCGACGTCTTCACCGCCACCCTCTCCGTGTTCCGGCGCCGCATCGGTGCCTTCGTCGCCCTCACCGCGCTCCAGCAGCTGGTCACGGTCGTCGCGCTCGTCGCGCCCGTCATGCTGTCCGTCCTCGTCTTCGTGCCGGACATCGTGCAGAACACGGAGCCCGACGGCTGGACGGTCCTCGCGTTCGTCCTGACGGCCGCTGCGAGCTTCGTCGTCGCGCTGGCGCTCGCGGGCATCGTCTCCCTGTACTTCACCGGGATGATGATCGGCTGCGCGAACGAGGCGACGCAGCAGCGCTTCCCCTCCCTCACCGAGCTTCGTACCCTTACAAGGGGCTTCGTCGGACGGTTCGTAGGGCTGTACCTG